>JAZQGX010000234.1:0-18115 GCA_045540275.1 Kiritimatiellia bacterium
CGTGTAGAACATGTAGAACGTGTAGAATTATTCTCGCGCAGAGGATTTCAATCGTTCCATCTTCTCCGACGCCAACTCTACACTTTCCACTGTCAACTCTCAACTCCATCGTCACCTCGCCCTTGTCGATATCGCTCGTGACATCATAGTCGGCGATATACTTCGACGGTACCGTTTCCAGCCATACGGTCTGCGTGATGCCGCTCGAACGCGTGTAGAAGCACGCGTGCGTCTTGAACGCCTGCTTGCCGCGAGAGTTGACGAAGTCCTCGGTCGGATCCCACACGAGCACCGTGAGAGTGTTCGCGCCCTTCTTCGCGAACGGCGTGAGGTCGGCCGTGAACGGCAGCTGCCCGCCCTCGTGAAGCGCCACCTCGTCGTGGCCGAGATAGACGATGGCGCGGAAGTCGACCGCTCCGAAGTGGAGGAGTATGCGCTCGCCCAGCTTCGGATCAAGTTCGATTTCGCGTGTGTACCAAAGATATTCCTCAGGCTTGAGCAGTCGACCGCCGCAACCGGAAAGCGGAGCCTCGAGCGCGAAAGGCACACGGATCCTGCCGGTCCATTCCGTCGGCCGCGCGGCCGTGTTCGTAATCGCCGTGATCGCGTAGTCCCAGTCGCCGTTGAGACACGTCCAGTTTGCGCGCGCCAGCTGCGGACGCGGATAGCCGCGCCATACGTTCTCGCTCGTCACCTTCTCGCCCCACGGCGTGAGCATGGGCTCCGCTTTCGCAGTCTCCGCCGCAAAGACCAGCAGCGTGGCCGATACCAAATAACACAAGTTCTTCATAACCTTCCTAATATATCCTTTCTGATTGATATGAGCCGCAATTATACCACATGCATTATTTGGACGGTCAAGTCGATGACAATACTTTATTCGCAAGAGTTTATTTCCTAAAACGGAAATTGCCGAAGCCCCGCATCTCAAGACAGTCACATCCTCTGTCCCTGCCTCGACCCTATCCGGATCTAATCACCCCTATCTTGGACGCTCAACCCCAGCGAAACGCCCCATTTGCAGGCGTTTTGTGGGGCCTGTCCCCATTTCCGCTTCAAATTTTGCGCCTATCCGTCAACGGAATATGCCACCACTCTTGGCATATTCCATCGAAATCTGCCGACACACACAGCAGATTTCGTCATTCTCCGTCGCCGATTGTCAGAGATCAACGCGCCCTGCAGCGCGAGATTCACTCCGCCATGTCGTACACTCGCACGTAGTCAACGACGAAATTGCCGCCCGGGAACTGCCGCTTCGCGGGGACTGTCCCCGCCTGTTCCCCGTCGAATCAGATGCGCCGCCGAATCCACTCTCTGAAAAACGGACTTACGAACTTGTACCCGCCGCCAATATCGTAAATCAATTCCGACTTCGCAAGCGACGTAAGGGATCGTTTGATCGTTGTCGGCGTTGTAACTCCGGCAAGACGGAGGAACTCGCCGGAAAGAGGATGCTCGCCGCCAATCGTCGCCAATGCTCGGAGCACACGCAGCTGTATATCCGTCAGCGGCTTGATGAATGTGGCATACGCACCAGACTCACGAGCAAAGACGATGTCTATCCCCTTCATCATCAGCGCTTCTGTTATCGCATCGCCGGGAGCCGATGCCTGCCAGATAGCGTCGCACAGCTCCTGAACGTCGCCAGGAACGCGATTTACGAAAGCAAGGATTCGATCAAACGTCTCACGCGGCAATTTCCGTCTGCCAATCATAAATCTGCCCTTGGCAAAGGCGTAAAAATCGTCATCTGGTATCTCGCCCACGTCAAAGACTATAGCCGACTTGTAAAATGGACTCTTGGGAGACAGAAAGATGGACAGCATGCTGTTCCGCGCACTGCCGAGAAATGCAAAGCACGTCCTGGGCAGACATTGAATGCGCGCCCGCATCAGGGCAAATATCTGCTCTCCGTCCCCCACGTCAAGGATGTCCTGGAACTCGTCAAACACGATGCAGACCTTTCGGTCTTTGGCATGCTGGGCAAGGGCGTCCATCGCAGCATTCACCGACGCCGGATTGCGGCTAGACGCCGCATCGACGGTAATGGTCGGCTGCCCCGTCATGGCATCAACCGTCACAATGGGTCGCAAGTGCGACAGAAGTGCAAGCGTCTTTCTGTAGAGACTGTCTTCGGAATCGAACCGCGCCAGGGCATCGGCCATGCGATTGCAGACGTCGGTCACAGACCGCACACCCATGAAATCCACAAACACGGCTCTCTGCCCCCGCATTCCCGAAATTGCCGCCCTCACAAGCGAGGACTTCCCGATTCTTCGCTCGCCCTGAATGACAACATTCTGTCCCGAGGAAATGTAATTCGCGAGCTGCCGCGACAGGTTTGGTCGGTCGCAGAAGTATTCGCCGTCCACAATGCACCCGTACTTGAACGCCTCCATGCCTTACGCCTCCTTTGCTTTGATACACAATATTGTATATCACAATTCTGTGTATGTCAATGGGGCAAAAACAACCGAACTGGGGCAGTTCCACCCGCCGACCGTCTGCAAACCGCGCCATTCGCGGTCCCCGCCTGTTCTATCAGTTCATTTTATGCTGACATTTCCCGGATAGAGCGTGATGCGTCCGTTTTGTTCGGACACGAGAAGGAACTTGTCGCCATCAAGCGGACAAAGCGAGTTCCAGAGTCCTCTGTCCCTGCCGAACACCATGCCGGGCGGCGTGGATTCGCCTCGCATGGTAGTGAACCGCCCGTCAGTGATTTCGCGTTTCGGTACGGCGGCGACACGCGCAACCGATGTCGCGGACGGATCGCCTGGAAGCGGCGTTTCATGCCACGACAATAAGATGTAGTTCTTTGTCGCAACGATATATGGCGCGCTGCCATGATGTCTGCACCAATCTGGCGGACTTCCAAGCGGCTCGAAACGGTCGGGCGACGACGCAAGAACCGGCTTTAGCCAGTTGTCGCTTATCCTTGTCCGCACAATCTGCGGATGAAGGCGCGTGTTCAGCGGATTTGACTCGATCGCCATATACCGCCACTGGCCCAGCTCCATCACGACAGGCATCCCGTCCCGACGTTCCGGCGTGTAGCTCACGATTCTGGGGGCGCTCCAGCTCTCTCCGCCATCGGCGGTTTCAATCAGCGAAATATTCTGCCACGCACATTTCGCGGCGGCATACGGCGACTCGTCCGCGAAGTAAATCTGCGCGGCATTCCCCTTAAGCGGCAGAACGAACGGCTCGTAGCACCCGTGCGGCACACCGTCGGCCGGCAACGCCACTTCGGCGCGATACAGCACCTTCAGCGGCGACCACGTTCTGCCCGCATCATCGCTCGTCGATATCGCGATTGCGCAGGGATGGACGTCGTGCCGCCAGCCATCTGGACGCAGATTGCAGGCGTAGATGATGCGTCTCGTCTCAAGCTGCGCGAACTCGGCGTTGGCGAGATGGACGCGCACCGCCTCGCTTCCGTTCGTCGCGGTGAAGTCCCGCGCTACGGCAATCGGCTCGCTCCACTCCCGCAGATTCTCCTGCGGCGCAAACCGTGCGACAACACCGCCGCCCGCCGAATACGCCGCCATGAACCGTCCGTCCGCGAGCCGATGCACCCGCGCATACCCGCCCGGACCGAGATCAATCGGCCGACCCCATTTGATCGTCAGGCCGTCCGACGCCGCCGCGCAAGGCGAATGCGCCATGAGAAACGCGAAACCGCATAGCCAAAGCATCCGCTTCATTGATTTACCGCGCATCATGCCGCCTCCTCAGAATTTCAGCCTTTCTTCCTTCATCAGCCTCTTCAGGAAAAAGGCGCACCACTGGGGAATTGTCAAGACTCCGTTGTGATAGCCGACATTGCCCTTCACGATTTTGACTCCCCAGCGGATGTCCGTGTAATGAGCGCCGTCTATCAATACGCGCATTGACTTCGCCTTTGCGTTTCCCGCCTTGACTTCGACAGGCACGAGATTTTCACCTGATCGCAGGAAGAAATCCATCTCAAGAGTGGAATTCACCTTTTTGTAGTAGGCCGGAACGCCGCCTGATTTCACAATCGCCTCCGCCACGATATTCTCAAAAAGACCGCCCTTCCACGTTCCAAGGTTTCTGCGTATGCGAACATCCTCCTGCGATTCTTCATCCAGCATCGACACGAGAAGCCCGCTGTCGGCCATATAGAGCTTGAAGCACGCAGCATCCAGATGCGCCGCAACCGGCAGTTCCGGGAAATCCATCGCCTTGCACACATTGACAATTCCCGCATCCTCAAGCCACTCGACACACCCCCAATAGTCTTTATACCGCGCATTTTTTGCAATCCTTGACAGCTGGAACTTCTTGTTCTCCTTCGCCAACTGCGCCGGAATGCTGTCGAAAACGCTGACAATGCGCAGGGGATCAAGCCCTTCGGCGTATTTGCGCACGTCAGACCGATAATCGGCAATGATTCGGCGCTGAACCGCAGGCACGCCTTCGAACGTCCCCCTTAGAAAATACCTCTCGACGACCTCCGGCATTCCTCCCAGCGTGGAGAAATCAAGAAACAGACGGTCAAACGTGTTGCTCGCCGCGTCGCCAAATGCGCGCGCTTCGACCAAATGCCCGTAAAGTTCGTCCAGTTGCAAAGAAGTGTAGCCTCGCGCGGTCAGGAACTCCTCGAAATCAAGCGATCTCATGACGATTGTTTCCTGATAGCCCACGCTGATCGACTCGATGCGCTTCAACTGGATTCCAAGAAGCGATCCGCAGCTGATGACATCAAATCTGCCAAGCTGCGCGAAAGCCTTTAAGCACGTCGCGATTTCAGGGAAATCCTGTATCTCGTCGAAAAAGATAAGCGTGTCGTTCTCGACAAACCTGAAATCAGGCTCGACAAGCGAAATATTCCGCAGGATACTTTCTGTAGAATAGCCGTCCCTTACAATAGCCTTGAATTCCGGCTGCAGCGCAAAGTTGATTTCGATGAACGAAGCATAGCGGCCCTCGGCAAAATGGCGGATACATTCGGTTTTGCCAACTTGCCGAGCTCCCTTCACGATCAGCGGCAGACGGTCTGGATTGCTCTTCCAGGCCTCAAGTTCCGCCTCCAACTTTCTGGCGATAAAAAATTGCGGTTTTCGACGTTTCATGCTGATAATATATCATATTTTCTTCTTCTGACAAGCACACTACACTTTAATGAGGGAATATTGAACTGCAAAGCACACTTTCATGAGGGAATATTGAAACATTAAACACATTTTCATGAAGGAATAGGACCTTGGGTTGCGACCTGCCTTTCTACAGCCTCCAGCGCTCCGCCGAGCAGATAGAATATCTTCCGAGCCACGGCGTCATAGAGGCAGCCCACGCCGATTTTCACTTCAGACGGCATTCGAGAACGCCGCCAGAATAATCCTTGCGCAGTTTGACGGCCAGGCGTACCGCCTGAGCCTTGACGGGCTTCGGGAAATCGACCGCGCAAAAACGGTCCTTCTCGCACGACCCGGCGACACCTACATCACGCCACGCGGCATCTTTCGACGGTCGCCACTCGACCTTCCACGATTCGGGAACGCGGCATCTGCCGCTGCCCGTGTCGTCGAACCAGTAGACTTCCACACGGCGGACTTCCTCCGGCTCGCCGAAGTCGTACTGGATACATTCATCTGTGCCGTAATGATCCCAGAACGTGAAACGCGGCACCGACTGGTCGCCGGACGATTTGGGCAGAACGCCGTCAGTGAGTGCGGCAACCGTGTCGCCGGAATGGCAATGCGAGGCTGTGATTGCATAGTCGGGCGCGGCATTTTCCTCCGTCGCCTCGACCGGGAACCACGTCTGCATCTCGCCCGCGCCGCGGTGGCACCAGGCGAAATAAGGAACGAGCGTCAACACGCAGGCTTCCCTACGCACACCGCCCTTGAGTCCGCGCCGCACAGAGACGGCGGGAGCCGTGAACGCCGGATAGACGTTCCCGAGGATATTGCAGGTCGTGCGCGTAAATTTCGCGTCCGCCGCGAGAACCTTGTCGAGTACGCGCCCGCCATTGTCCACGCCTTCAGCACAGTAGACGATCGGGCCGCGCTCCACGGCGAGGCGTCCGCGATCCGCCGCAACCTTGTCATGCGCTTTGATGCGCCTGACCGGCATGTTCATCGCGACTTCGACAATATCGCCCTTCTTCCATTCGCGGTCGATGACGCAGTAACCCTTGACAGGTGCGACTTTCACCATCTGGCCGTTCACTTTGACCTTGAAATCCTCCAGCGATCCCGGCACGATTTGGGTGTAGAGGTCGCTCGGCACGGGACGCCCCACCCACCAGCCGGGGATGCGAATGGCAAGCTGGAAGTTTAGAGGCTTGGAAGGTTGGAGGTTTGGTGACGGCTCGACCACGATGCTGACATTGCCGTTCCACGGGTAGTCCGTTGTCTGCGAAAGCTTCACTTCGCCGCCCTTCAGTTTCAGCGTCGCGTCGCTTTCGACAAAGAGGTTGACGTAGGCCGCGTCATCGCGCGTCGCGTAGGCAAACTGCGTAATCTGCGGAATGAACCGCACCACATTCACCGGACAGCACGAGCAGCCGAACCACTTGGAGCGCGCATAGCCGCCCTTGGACGCGAGCGGATTCGGATAGAAGAACTCGTCGCCGCCGAGCGAAACACCGCTGATGATTCCGTTATAGAGCGCGCGTTCAAGAACGTCGATGTACTTCGCCTCACCATGCAGAAGGAACAAGCGCTGGTTCCAGAGCGCATTGCCGATTCCCGCGCACGTCTCGTTGTAGGCGGACTCGTTCGGCAGCTCGTAGTTCGCGCCGAACGCCTCGCCCGCGTGACGCGCGCCGACGGAGCCGTTCAGCGCGAGCTTCTTTTGGACGACATTCTCCCAAAGGGCGTCGATCGCCTTCACATACGCATTGTTCCCTTCAAGCGCGGCGACATCCGCCATAGCGCAATACTGGTACGTCGCGCGCACCGCATGGCCCACCGCTTCGCGCTGCGCCACTACCGGCAGATGGTTCTGCGCATAATTCCCCTTCGCCGACATCTCATTGCATTTGACGAGTTCTCCGCTTTGCGAAAAGACTTGCGAGCCGCCTTTGTCGCCTCCGCGCCCACGCGCCTCAAGGAAGTGCTTCGCGAGATCGAGATAGCGCTTTTCGCCCGTGGCGCGGTAGAGTTTGCAGAGCGCGAGTTCGATTTCCTGATGACCGGGCGGATCCTTGAGCTGCGTCGCGCCGGGGCCGAACGTGCGGTCCACGAGATCGGCAGACCGGATCGCCGTGTAGAGAAGCGTCCGCTTGCCGGTCGTCTCCCAGTAGGCGACCGCCGCTTCGTAGAGATGGCCGACGTTGTAGAGTTCGTGGCTGTGCGCAATATGGCTCCAGCGCAACGGACCGGTCATTCCATCCCTGAAGCCGAGCGTCCGCGCCGTGTAGAGATAGCCGTCCGGCTCCTGCGCCCTGGCGATCACCGCGTTCAGATCATCCACATACTTCTCCAGCTCCGCGTCGGGATGCGTCGCGAGCGTGTAGGCCGCACCCTCGATCACCTTGTAGACGTCGGAATCGTCAAACGGGATTCCCTTGAACGTCCCCCATTTGCGCGCGGCGGCGCGCCTGAAGTTCGGTATGCGCGCAAGCTCGCACTTCTCGAAGTCGACCTTTACCGTGACGAGCCTGTTCGTCTCGAAGCGCGGCAGCCAGAAGCCTCCCGTAACCGCGACGTTCGTCATCACCGCAGGCGTTATCGGATAGTCCTGAGCGCCCATCGCGGAGCCTGCAACCACCACTGCGACGGCCGCAGCTGCCACATTCATCTGAATCATCATTCTTTACTTGTCCTCTTGTGTTATTCTATATCTCACGCGTAACCGCCGCGCAGGCAGGGCGCGCGATTATAGCGAGCCAAGCCGAACGCAAGCGAGTGCCGAGAGACACGGAGAAACGATGCCTTAGCGGAAGAGAATGATAAAGCCCTGCGGGACGATTTTAATCGTCTTTTTGTCTTCGGACAACAGCATCTTCTTCGTGCCTGAAAATGTCGGTATATCTGAGAATTCACCATCCGTTTCGGCGAACACGACCGCGCTTGTCAAGGTTCCCGTATAAATTACCGTGCAGTCAGTAAATGTCACAGTGCCGCTACCGCTCACCGTTATCTTGCCGCCCGGCTCGACATTGAATGTGCAGTCTTTGATGACGAGGTTTTTCCCCTGCGTATCGATTGTCACACCGCCCGACTTGAGTACGATATTGCCAAGGCCCTCCAGAATGTTCGCGTCCGCCACCGTCGCCTGAATCGTACCGCCGTCGAACTCGACAAGCGTAGCGGAGCCATTACCCTTTTTAATGAGCTTCGTGACAATCTTGCCGTCCCCTTGCAGTTTCAACGTTCCCGCCGATCCGCTATTTGCGCCCAGTATTATTCCAGACCCGGATGCAGCAGTTCCGGCCGTGACAACACCTGTTCCGCCGACAGTCAGAGTTCCCGTACCACCCTCGCCAATGTTCAAACCAAACGTGTCTTTCGCGGTAAAGTTTCCGCCTGTGACCGTGCAGTAGCCCACGCCGCCGGAATAGCGTCCAATCGACGTCCGTTTGTTGCAGATTATATTTCCGCCGGACTGGATAAATGAACCAGTGCCGTAGAATCCAATCATGCAGTATCCCCCAACATTCACACTGCCATCTTCCAACACAACTTCGCCCCGGCCTTTAGCAGTGGTGCCTCCACCGCCAACAAGCAATTCCTCCGTAACCACAATTTCTCCGCCAGACTGCTTCAACACACCCTGACTGCCAGTGCCGTACCCGACATAAAGTCTACCGGGAGAGACTATGATTTTACCGCCAGACAATGTGTATTTCCCCGTCCCAGCATAAGCAATCTTCATCCAAGCGCTGGTGGCCTTGACGATTCCGCCAGACTGTGTGACTTCGCCATAGCATCCGTTCTGATATGTTCCGACGTTTATGTCGCCCCTCACATCGACAGTGCCGTTGCCGCTGACAGTCATATACCCTTTTGATTTGTCTGATGTCCCGATATTCAGCTTTTTCGGGCTCACGTAGGCATTGCCACCGACGTCAAAATATCCAGTACTACCACTGCCTGTGCCCACATACAGTGCATCATCTCCGGTTCCGGCGAACGTGGTTGTCAGCGTGCCGCCGGTCATTGTGTACCTGCCGATACTCCCCGAACCTCTGCCGATGGCAACACCGTTGATTGCCGATGCAGTAACCGCTCCCTGTGTCTGCTCAAGTGTGCCTTCACTTCCATCGCCAACAAAGAATTTGCCATACGCGGTAGCGCCAGCAGGAACAATGGCGGGTCTGCTGATGGGCGCATTGATCCTCACCGGATTAGAGAACGCGCCGGGAAGTCCCGGCGTCCAGTTGCCGGCGTCGCTGAGAAGCGCCGTTTCGCCGTTGCCCGTCCATGTCGCCGACTCCACGCTGCTCATGACTGCTGACGAGGCGAGGGTGAAATCCGTCTTCGCGACGATTGCGCGCGCACAGTAGCTCGCAGGGAGATCGGCGGTTGAGATGGTGTATGTCCCACCCTCCGCCGACAAACCATAATCGCAGGGAATGTAGTTCTCGCTCGGCCATGCGGACAGCTCGTCGCCGTGGTCTTCCGTATCCCATACGAGATATAGCTTCGACTCCGCGTCCGCCGCGCCCGCCGGAACACTTACATTTATGCTCCCGTCGCCCTTCGTGACGGTGAGAGTTGGCACCGCCATCGCCGAGAGCGTTAAACTTGCGGCGACAACCGCGAATATTATCGGGTTCCTTACGTTCATCTTTCTACTCCTTCCCATTGTTTTGTTTATGGAATTGTACATGTTTGAAATTACTGTGGTACATTCCCCCCTCGCGGCTCACTCACATCAGTTCGTCGAGGGATTTCCCTTTCTGCCCCGACTCGTAGATTCTGCGAATCTCCTCATGCGTGAGCGAGCGCGTCCAGAGGGCGAAGTCGTCGATATCGCCCGTCAACGAGACTCTGCGCACTGGACGGACGCGCGTCGTAAAGCGTATGGGCCGTCCAAGAATAGCAGCCCCTATAGCCGGTCTTCCATTTGCCGTCGCGCAGCATGAGAAGCGTCGGCATCGGCATGTTTTCGACCGCATCGGCCCTCAGCCCGTCCACCATCACCATCAGCGCCTTGGGCGTTTTGGCCTGAGCCGGAATGCAAACCAGCGGCACCGCCACTGACAGGGCGACGATTGCCATGGCTTTGTTCATGGTAATATTCTTTTTCATATATGCTGTCATATCGCCTTTCATCTCAACCACAGGCTGAAGCCAGAAGTGAAATTGCCGAAGATGGATCGCAAGATACCGTCGCCGGCAAATTCAATCGAGGAGAGTGCGGAGCCGGATACAGCGAGCGGGAAGTTTTGGACAGGATTTACAGGATTAACAGGATTTTTCTCTCTCAATCTTGTAAATCCTGTCAATCCTGTCTTGACATATGCCGAATATGTCCCTGCCGCGTAGTTGAATGCAATCCTGAATGTATACTCGACCCCTGTCTGCGGCGTCACGCCCTCAGCCTCCACGTCAATCCAGCCCGCTTGCCCGCCGGAGCCTTGGCGTAGGCGGGTCCACACCTGAAAGCAGCCGTTGGTTCCAAGCCACACTGCGCCCTGGACGTCTTCGCCGGGGGTCTCCTCTTCTTCGGGAATATGCGAAAAAGAAACCGTTACGTCCACCGTCACACTGTTTCCGCGCGAGCGTACGTTTGGCGTGAACGCATTGCATCCTTCAAGCTGCGCCGTGAAAGTCCGCCAGTCGTAGGCGATTTCGCCAGACCACATTCCCGTCAGTCCAGCCGTATGCGCCTCCTCGTCGACCCATGCGCGCGCTTTCTCCCGCTTCTTTATTCGCCTGCAAAAGATGTCCGCGACGACTGGCGCGTGGTCGGACGTGATGTGGTCTTTTACGACGTGGCTCGTCCAGCTCCATTCGCCGGAGCGCGCGGATGGATAGTCCATGTAGATGAAGTCGAGTATCCATTCCCACGTGTACTCTCCTTCGGTATTCGTCTCGCTGCAGTAGGTTCCCTCTCCGACGGCCATGTTTATCGGCGAGATGCACTGCATGAGCGGCGCGAGTTTGTTGTACACATTGAAGCCCGGACGCGTGTTGAGGTCGCCCATGAAGAGAACCGGCTTGCCCTTCCCCTCGTACTTCGCAAGCGCGTTCGTGATGACATCCACCTCGGGGAGTCCGTAGTCGGACGTGCGCGACATGTGCGTGTTCGCGATAATGTAGTCGTCGAACTCCGCGATCATCAGGATGCGCTTGTAGAACTTGTAGTACTGGAGGTCAACGACTTCGGTGGACAGGGGCTCCGTCTTGGAAAGAATGCACTCGTCGTTCGCGAAGAAAAGCTTCAGACCCGTCGCCGCCGCAAGCTCTGCGCTTCTGGACGCATTGCATTCCTGTATTCCGCAGACATCGGGATTTTCAGCCAGAATGCGATTGGCGGTCTGCTGGACGTTGACCTTGTCGGTCATGTCCTTGCAGCCGCGCACGTTGAACGTCATCACGCGCAGCGTCTCGCCCGCGTCAAGCGCGAGGGCATCAGACGAAAAAAGAAAACTGGCGCACAGAACCAGCGCCGCGCGAAACACCGCGCGCGTACGACGGGAAAGCAGATCAGACCGTGAGCCGATCGGTGGCGGAAGGCAATCCATTTGAACCCTTCCCGCAAAAACCGCACGTTTCGCGCAGTTATCGCGGGCAAAGGGACGCGTCGCGAGGAATCCCCGCGCCGTTGAAGACATCAAAAAGAGGTGTTTCACCATCGCCATCAAATAGTCCTCCTCCTATCTTTGTGAAGCGATAATACCACATCCCGCGCAATGCCGTCAAACACAACACAATACTTTATTCGCAACAGTTTTTTGCCGAAAACAGAAACCCGCCTCCGGCACGGTTGACACTGCGGCCGGCCGTGCGATACAATAGCCGCCATGACGAACAAGGCAGAAGACACCAAACGCATTCTTGTCGCGCTCGACCTTACGCATCAGTCGGGACGGGAGCATCTTGCCGGATTCTACGGCTTCGCCGACATGAAGAGCAACTGGGAGATACGGCTCGTGCCCAGCACGGAGCCTTCATATCTCCCGATGGTGGAGCGGTTCCTCGCCGATGGGGTCGACGGCGCGATCATCAAGGGCGAATGCGTGCGTCCTCTCGCGGGTGCGATACGCAGGGCCGGAATTCCCGTCGTGGCCATCGACCGTCCGCATTCCCAGGAGGAAGATGTCGCGGACATATACGTCTGCAACGACAACGAGCTCGTCGGGCGCTCTGCCGCGCAGTTCTTCGACTCTCTCGGACAATTCGCCTCGTACGGATTCGTCCCAGACCCAAACAACTGCGAATGGTCGCGCACACGCGGAAAGGCGTTTCTCGGCGCATGTGCCGCGAAGCACCGGACTGCAAAGACATCGACCGCAAACGGAGACCTCGCCGAATGGCTCACCGCCCTTCCGAAGCCGACCGCCGTCTTCGCCGCGTTCGACCAGTGCGCCGTCGACGTGCTGGAGGCATGCCGCAGGGCGAAGCTCAAGGTCCCGAAGGACGTCGTGGTGCTTGGCGTTGACGACGACGCGCTCATCTGCGAGCATACGCGTCCGAAGCTCTCGAGCGTCAAGCCCGACGCCACCGGACAGGGCTTCGCCGCCGCGCAGGCGCTCAGCCGGGCAATCCAAGGCGGCGTGTCGAAAAGCCGCAGGCACACGATCGTCTGCCCGCACCTGCGCATCGTCGAACGCGACTCGACGGCGACCGTCCCCCCTGCCGCGCAGCTTGTCAGGAACATCATCGCGTACCTTGACGAGCACGCACTGGAGCCGATCAGGGTGTCCGACGTCGTGGAGCACGCAGGCGTCTCGTCGAGACTCGCGAACCTTCGCTTTTCGCAGACACGCGGACATTCCATACAGGAGGAGCTCGTCGTGCGAAGGCTCAAGGAGGCGAAACGGTTGCTTTCAGGCACCGAATGGCCCATGAAGCGCATCGCCGAAAGATGCGGCTTCAAGTCACAGATCGTCCTTGCCCACCTCTTCAGCTCGCGCTTCGAGAAGTCGATGCGGCAGTGGCGCAGCGACGCCCGATCTCAAGACACATGAGGCTCCAGAACGCGCACACGAGTCCGAGAACCTGGACCTGCAGTTCGGACGGAAACGAATAGACTGCGGCCACGGTCGGAATCCACACGCACCACGACGAGACGAGATTCGGCAGCACGACCGTCCGCACGAATCCGGCGCGGAGACGGGACGCAAGCGCCGCGCCGATGATTGCCTCCCTTGATTTATCTTTGGATTGACAAGATGGACATGACGAGGAGAAATTCTGCCAGCCATATCGGCGATTTTACTGCGAAATCGCCAACAGAGTTGGCGATTTGCCATTGACTTTCCGCCGAAGAATATGGTAGAATGTCCGCAGTTTGGTGACAAAAAGGCGTGAAAGTCATGTATATCTCTCGAAAACTCGACATTTCCACAGTGCTTGAACACAAGTCCTGCTTTCTCTTTGGTCCGCGCCAATGCGGAAAATCGTCCCTTGTGCGCGAAACGATTCCCGACGCGTATGTGTTCGACCTTCTCAACTCCGACACGTATGTAAGGCTGGCCCGCAACACCGGATACATCGAGGAGGTCTGCCGCGAAAACCGCCCGATCGTAATTGACGAGATCCAGAAGATGCCGCTCCTGCTCGACGAAGTGCACCGCCTCATCGAATTGCGTGGCTTTCGGTTCCTTCTCACCGGCTCCAGCGCAAGAAAGCTCCGCAGGGGCGGTGTGAACCTTCTTGGCGGCAGGGCGCGGCTGAGAAACATGCATCCGTTCTCCGCATCTGAACTTGGCGAAGGTTTCGACCTCGACCACGCCATGAATTACGGACTCCTTCCGGGAATCTGGTTTTCCGACGATCCCGAAGAAGATCTCGCCGGATATGTGACGCTCTACCTCGAACAGGAAATCATGCAGGAAGGTGCGACAAGGAATCTCCCCGCGTTCAGCCGATTCCTCGAAATCGCGGCTCTCACCAGCGGCGAACAGATCAACTACCAGACCATCGCCTCCGATGCACAAGTTCCACGAAGCACCGTGCAGGAGTACTTTAAGATACTCAAGGATACCCTCATCGCGCGGGAAGTCCCGGTGTGGCGCAAAGGGCTCTCAAGAAAGACCGTCGAAACGGCAAAGTTCTATCTTTTCGATACCGGGGTCGCGAGGCGTCTGCAAAGGCGAAAGGCGCTTGTCCGCGGCACACCCGAATACGGCCACGCATTCGAGAGTTGGATTCTCCACGAAATCGTTACCTACGCCGACACCTTCAAACGCGACGCCGAAATCGCCTATTGGCGAACGAGGACGAAGCTTGAGGTCGATTTTGTCATCAACAGTGAAATCGCGATTGAGGCCAAGACAACGCGAAACGCGAGCAAGGAAGACATCAAGGGGCTTCGCGCGATCGCCGACGAAGGCTCCTTCACCAAGCGGCTTCTCGTGTGCGACGAGCCGGCAGAAAGAGAAACGGACGGCATCGTCATTCTCCCTTGGCGAACATTTGTAGAGCGCCTCTGGTCTGGCCTTATCTTCTAACTTCACAACGATTCTCCCTTCATTGTGCAATCATCTCAACCGAATGTTGAAACCCGACACATAATTACCGAAGATGGATCGCAAGATGCCGTCGCCGTCGAATCCAATCGAAGATAGTGCGGAGCCGGACGCGGCGAGCGGGAAGTTCTGGACAGGATTTACAGGATTGACATACTCCGAATATGTCCCGGCAGCGTAGTTGAAGACAAACCTGAACGTATACTCGACACCCGTCTGCGGCGTGACGCCCTCAGCCTCTACAGGAATCTGCTGGACGTTGACCTTGTCTGTCATGTCTTTGCAGCCGCGCACGTTGAACGTCATCACGCGCAGCGTCTCGCCCGCGTCCAGCGCAAAAGCCGGCATGCAAAAGAGCGCAAGCGCCGCCGCGAAGACTCCGCGCGCCATTGCAGATGCCACGAATATGTGCAATCCTGTTTCCATCGAGCAGACCTTTTCACAAGTATCTGCCGCGATTATACCGCGGAGCGCGATTGGCGGTCAAGCGAATAGCAATACTTTATTCGCAACAGTTTTTGCCTAAATCGGAAAGCTGGCAGAGGCGGCGGCGCAGCGACGCCCGATCTCAAGGCACATGAGGCTCCAGAAGGAGCAGACGAGCCCGAGGACTTGGACCTGCAATTCGCCCGGAAACGCATATACTGCGGCCACGGTCGGAATCCACACGCACCACGACGAGACGAGATTCGGCAGCACGACCGTCCGCACGAATCCGGCGCGGAGACGGGATGCAAGCGCCGCGAAGGAGAATTCGCTCCCCATCCACAGATAGAACGCGCCGTTCAGCGGAACGGCCACCAACGGCGTCCACGCGAACTGGTCGAATACCGTCTTCGCGAGGAGCGTCTGCCATTCGTGTCCCGCGCCGAACATCCGCGCCTGAAGCGTGTAGAACCAGAAGTACACCGCGCCCCACATTCCGCTCCACAGCGTCTGAAGCGCGATTTTCGGCAGGGCGCGTTCCGGGCGAACAGACTTCGCAAGCAGCATGAACAGCCCGGGCACCGCGCCGCAGAAGAACATCTGGTTCGCCGCGCCGGCCCAGGGCCCCCACTTCGTCTGCAGTTCCGCGAGCGGACGCAGCACCTCCGCGACCGGCGGCGCAAGATAGTACGAAACAGCCAGAATCGCCGCAAGCGTCCACAGGACAACCATCGGCAGCCTGTTCTTCTTTGCCGACTCCCATCCTATCCTCAATGAATCGAAAATTGAAAACCTCATTGCCTTCGTTTTTCACTCGCCGGTCATGCACTCGATAAGCTCGCCGCCGACGGACAGCTCCGGCGCGGCGGATGTGCCGCCAACGGCGAGGTCGGCGATATAGGTGCGTCTCGGGCCGACCTTTCCCGGCGCCCAGTGGGCGTGGAAGATGATGCGCCATTTTCCGTCCCTGTCCTTGAACAGCGAATGGTGCCCCGTGCCCTCGAGTCCGCGGAACCGCCGCAGAATCGGATTCGTCCCGCTTTTCGTCCACGGACCCTCCGGCCTGTCGGCGAATGCGACGCCGACCGCGTAGTCCGGATTGCGGAAGTCGCACGCGGAATATGTCATCGCGTACTTCGCGCCGAACTTCACGACGAACGGCCCTTCCACGATCGAATTCCGCTCCCACGGCTGATCCGCGCGAAAGAGCAGCCGCGCCGTGCCCGGCCGCACATGCAGCCAGTCCTTTTCGAGTTCGGTAAGCCAAATCGTGTTGCCTCTGTCAAAATGCACATAGACCATCCACGCCTTCCCGTCGGCGTCCACGAACAGTGAATTGTCTATCCCCTTCCGCTCAAGAAGCGGTTTCTTCTCCGCCTGGCGAAACGGACCGAGCGGCGAGTCAGCGACCGCCGCGCAGACGTGTTCCTGCGCGGAATAGAACATGATGAACTTTCCGTCGCGCTCGTAGACCTCGGGAGCCCAGAACGAATGTTCGCCGTACGAATCGCCCTTGTGCAGGGCAAGGCCTTCCGCCGCGCGTCCCCCGCCGAGCTTCCAGGTGCGAAGATCACTCGAAACGGCGACGGCGATTCCGTGTCCGCTCCATGTCCCGTAGGCGTAGTATTTTCCGCCGTGCGACAGCACGAACGGATCGGCCAGCGTGAGCGGCTGCGGCTCCGCGTTCACAGTCTCCGCCGCAAAGACAGTCAGCGCGGCGGCCAGCAAGCGACTCAAGTTCTTCATGTTTTAACCGGCACATCCTTCCTGAATGATGGTACGTGTCACGATTGTACCACAGGGCTTCTTAGCCGGTCAAGCCGATCACAATGCTTTATTCCTGATGTTGAATAGCTTCGCGGAGGAGACGCGCCAGGGCGTCGATGAGTGCCTCGTCGTCCGAGGCGCAAAGACGTGCCGGCGTTGCGCAACCAACGAGAAACAGCTGGACTTCGGGAATCCTCGTCATGGCCCTCGTGCCTGTCACATCCTTGTGGCCAACACTATGATCGGCGTAGTAATAAGCCGATTCGCCCTTGCAGACGCTAGTCGTTTCGTCAAAGGAGAACTCCCTGCGGACTCCTATCTTTCCAACTCCGTTGAAATAATGGCCGGTCCCCGCGCCGATGACGAACTCCCGCCGCCCGAAAAAATCGTACAGCGTCGGCGTGACGGCCAGAATCGCCGGAATGACGACAGCGGCGATCAGCCACGGAGAATCCCCCTTCGTCCAGACCAGCCATCCCACCAAGGCAAAGAATGCGATTACGGCGGCAAGGACAATCGCCCCCCGAACATAATGCTTCGGACGATAGGTAATGCGGACAATGCGCCCGTTGTCGTCCCGAAGGACGGTGATTTTGTTCTGCACTTCAATTGCCGAAGCGCCGGACCGCTCGTCGTCAACCCGGATCTGCGTCAAACTGACGTGTGCCTTCTCCGCGAGCATCTGGCGGATCCGTTCGCAATCGGCTTCGGCCTTGTCGCTATCTCGGGCGCTTCCGTTAAACGGGGACTCGTAAACAACGTGGCCCTGTCCGTCGCGGCCCACGAGTTCAACCGCCGCGCGGTAACCGCGCAACCGCACTACGCGGCTCCATGTCCACGCATTCACCTGTACACGCGTTTTCATCGAGAGCCCGCCGACGCCACTGGTCCAGACAACGCCGTCCGGCCCCACGCTTAGGATTCCACGGTCAAAAACACCGAAGACCAGAACACTCAGCCAGAACAATGTCCAGAGCGAAAGAACGCTGATGCCGCCCAGCCCAAGCTCACCCATGCCCAGCACAAAGAAGACCATTCCGAACCCAATAGGGATGAGCGCAAGCAAGCTGGCATACGATCCAAGGCGCACACATGCGAGAACTGTTCCGTATTGCTTCATGTGAAATCCAATATCGGTTACTGCGCTATGGCATTCAATCGATCGGCGAATTGGGCAGGGTAGCGCGTCTTCGCCTCGGCGGAGTTCAAGATTTCTGCGGAAAACGTCTCGCAAACAGCATCGCTCTGCATCACAAAGCCGATTGCGGCAAGCCGTCCCGAAAACCTCCCCGTCGAAAAGTA
>JAZQGX010000235.1:0-84698 GCA_045540275.1 Kiritimatiellia bacterium
TTTTTCTCTCTTTTTGCAAGGTAGCAATCACGTTATAATTATATCATATTTTTTACAGTCATGCAAGGGAGGATATATGTTTTATTGATTTTTTTATCAATCGAGGTTCTAAAAGTGGTCAACGAAGTGGAAAAGTCGGGAAAGTGGTAAAGCCGAAGGCAGAGACCGGCTTTTAAGATAGGATTTACGCCACGAAAGAGGCGAAAAACAGGGGGTGAATTCAGGATATGGGCCGAAGTGCCGTGTGCGACGCATTACGAATGGGAAAGTGAGATTACGGTGCGGATGAATGGATATTTTTGGATAATATGTGATGGCGTATGAGCAATGGACACGGTATGGTTTGTTAAATGGACCATTTTCAGTTGTTCGTTAGAGTAAATACGAGTTCCTTTAATAAACTTTATAGTTCCTTAAATCTCTGATGATGAGTGTTCGTTAGCACAAATACGAGTGCCTTTGATCAGTTAATCCTAAATTCCCCCATTGGGCTTTCATTTTACTACAATATCATGAAAATTAGTTTTGCTTATCTAACTAATATCGCTTTATTTTGTCGCTTTATTGGTGATACACGATAAAATTTATGCTATAATACATACACTTTTTGACGTAATTATGGAGATTACCATGAACAGCGACGGAAATACCAACCATCAATGGAAATTTTTCACAGCCGGAGGCGCACTCCAAGTGTCCATTAACAGCGGCAGCGATATTGAAGCACTTGCCAATCTCGACCCCAAATTATGGACCGCACTCAGTAGCCCCTCCAAAAACCTCCGTTTCGATCAAAAAACTCTTTCCGATCTCGACACAGATAATGACGGCAGGATCAGAACCCCTGAAATCATAAATACATCCAAGTGGCTATCTCTGCGCTTCAAGAATCTTGACGGTTTCTTCTCCGAAAGTTCTGTCACCCCCCTTGACGAACTTCGTACCGATACCGAGGAAGGCAAAGCCCTCTATAGTTCGGTCATGCGAATCCTTCGTGACCTGGACAAATCCAACGAAATATCAATTACAATCGATCAGGCTGAAAATGCAGAATCGGTTTTCAACGCCTCCGCATTCAATGGTGACGGCATTATCACTCCCGCTTCAACCGACAACGAGAGCCTGCGTTCTCTAATAGAAGAAATTATCGCATGCTGCGGTTCGGAAATCGACCGCAGTGGCAATGCCGGTATCAACCAGGCAATTGTCGATAAATTCTTCAACTCTGTAGCAGCACGTAGACAATGGCTGTCATCTCTTGACAGCTCCATGCTGCCTCTTTCCGACTGCACTGCCGCAGCTTGCTCCGCAACAGAAGCCGTCGCCACGAAAATCAACGACTTCTTCACTCGATGTTCGCTGATAGCCTACGACGGAAAACTTTCCGCCGCCCTCAACAGCGATGAAAGCGAAATCGCCGCTATCGCCTCCTCCGCTATCACCGGAAAGGAAAACAACCTTGAAGAGCTTCCTTTGGCGTTGGTCTCCGAAAACGCAAATCTCCCCCTCTTCAATAAGGTCAATCCCTATTGGGCCGATGCCCTCGAAAATTTTGCGCGCTGCGCCGTAAAACCGGTGTTTGGCGACATTGATGAACTTTCTTTCGCGCAATGGCGGCAAATCTATGACAGCTTCGCCGCCTACCGCAGCTGGCTTGCGGCTGAAGAAGGTCAAGATGTTTCCTCACTTGACACGGTACGCCTCGACGAACTGCTCGTCTCCGATTCCGCGCTTCAACTTAAAAATTTGATTGAGCAGGACGAATCTGTAACCGAAGAACATCGCGCGTTCGCCGATGTCTCTAAAGCGTTGCGGCTGCGCAAAAATTTTGTGCAATTCCTTCGCAACTACGTGAACATGATTGAATTGTACAATCCGGATTCATCTCCAATTTACCGCGTCGGTTCGCTCTACATCGATTCGAGAACGGTGCAGCTCTGCTTTGAAGTCGAGAACCTCGCGGAATTTCAAAAACTAGCCGCAACCAGCAAATGCTGCCTCGTTTACTGCACGCTGAAACGCGATACGTCAGCGCCGCGCATGATTTGCGGCGTTGTTACCGCCGGTGTGGCGCAGAACCTTTGGATTGGGCGCAACGGAGTCTTCTACGATTTGGACGGTAGCGATTGGGAGGCTACAATCGTCAAGGTCGATTCCCACGACATATCGCTTCGCGAAGCATTCTGGTCGCCATGGCGAAAAATCGGCGGCATGATTTCGCAGCAGGTCAACAAACTGCTTGCTTCCAAGCAGGATTCCGCACTCGGCAATATTTCCACAAAAATCGAAAAGAGCGCAAAATCCGCAGGAACCGGAGCCATTGAACCCCCGAAGAAAGTTGACGGCGCTGCCCTCGCCTCCTCTGTTGCAGCACTGGGCATCGCCGTAGGCATGGTCGGCGCGGCAATCGGCGGACTGCTTTCAGCTATAGCCGGCATTCCGCTTTGGAAAACCGCAATCGGTCTCATCGTCGCGATTTTGGCGGTCTCAACCCCTTCCGTAATTATTACCTGGTTCAACCTTCGCTCAAGAAATATTGCTCCAATTCTAAACGCCAGCGGTTGGGCAATCAACCGTCCGCTCAAGTTCTCGTTCAAGCTCGCCGCCATCTGGACATGTCTTGCGAAGATCCCCGAGCGTTCGGTCGTCTCCCATACCGATCCTTTCGCAGATCGCAATCACTGGCGCGGGATAATCGCTATGGCAGTAATAATTGCTGCTGCAATTGCGGGATACTTTGTCTGGAATTCAGGAATCGCCGATTCGCTTCTCCCTGAAAAACTGCGCAAAAACTATTGTGCGCAAAAAACGGTAGCAACCGAAACCCAACCTGCACAAAGCGCAGCTCCCGTCAATGGAAATTGATCATGACACCATTTGAAATCGAAAAACTAAATCGCCGTTTCGGCGCCAAGGCACGGATTGCATTCCGGTTGGACAGCTGCGGATTTCCGGTGGCATCGCTCGTGTGCAAATACGGCTCCGCTGAAGTATCGCTGTACGGCGCACAAGTTATGACCTACCGCGCAACTGGGCACGGGCCTGTGCTTTTTCTTAGCGACAAGGCTATTTACGAAAGTGGTGCTGCGATCCGCGGCGGCATCCCGCTCTGCTGGCCATGGTTTGGTCGCCGCAACGGAGTCGCCGCCCATGGGTTTGCTCGAACCTCGATGTGGAAAATTTTATCAACTTCTTATTGCGATGAATCGGTGGAACTCGTTCTCGGCATGACCGACACCCCGGACAGTAAAGAGTTGTTCCCCTATTCATTTGCCGTTCAATTGCGCATCAATCTGGGGCAAAGCTTGGAGCTTGAGCTGATCACCCGCAACGCAGGCATCGCACCGCTCCCGCTTTCACCGGCTTTCCATCCTTATTTCCGGGTCATGCGTGTCGGTGAAATTGCAATAAGAGACATCGATACCGGAAAATATGAAAATCTCAGAGATTCTTCCACCGGTACGATATCCGGCGAAGTACGTATAAACGACGCAATTGACATGCTCGTTTACACGCCTCGCAACCACGCGGAAATTCTTGATCCCGTGTTATCGAGAAAAATTGATGTTACGTTTTCCGGTTCAAAATCCATAGTAATCTGGAATCCCGGCGAAGCGGCCGCCAAGGAGATGATCGACCTTGATGATGAAGCTTATTTGCGTTTTGTATGCGTTGAACCTGCCGTACATGGTCATGACGAAGTTTTACTGAAACCAGGCGAACGTCATACATTAAAAATGAACATTCAGCCACGGTTGGTTTAAAATGTGCGAAAACATACTTGATTCTTTTCGAATAGTACTGGTGGGCACGCTTTACAGCGGAAATATCGGCTCCGTTTGCCGCGCGATGGCGAACATGGGTTTGAAGGATTTGGCATTGGTCGCACCGAGAATCTGCGATGACGGAAGCGATGCAACGCGAATGGCGGTTCATGCCACCGATATTCTCGATTCAAAACGGACATTCGGTACTCTCGACGACGCTGTCGCCGATTGCTCGATTGTCGTCGGCACAACCGCCCGCGGAGGTCTTTATCGGGCTCATGTGCAAGAGCCACGCGAGCTTTTCCCCGAATTGATGCGTGAAGCGCCGCTCGGTAAAATCGCACTTGTCTTTGGCAGAGAGGACAAAGGCCTTACCAATGATGAAATCATGCGCTGCAATCGTCTGATCCGCATTCCGGTCAACGCATCGTACACGTCGATCAATCTCTCGCAGGCGGTGCTTATTTGCTGCTATGAACTGTTTCTCTCTTCAGGCAACTATGAGGCTCCGAGCGAGATGTCGCTTCCGGTCGATCATCGCGCACGCCAGCGCATGATGGAAATTTGGCGTTCGATGCTTCTGAAGATAGGCTTCATGGAGCCAGAAAAAGCCGACCACATGATGCAGGGGATGCAGCGGATTTTTTCACGTGGTGTCCGCACCGCCGATGATGCGGCGATCATGATGGGTGTCGCTAGACAGATAGACTGGTACGACAGCGAATGCAAAAAGGAGAAATAGAAATGTCTTTCTTCAAAGCCTACGACATGCGCGGAACTTTTGGCAGAGATTTCAACCTCGATACCGTTTACCGGATCGGACGTTGGATGCCGTCGGTGCTTCGTGCGCAAAAATTTCTAATCGGCCGAGACATTAGATTAAGTTCGCAGGCAATCCGCAATGCCTTGTGCGACGGATTGAACGATGCCGGTGCAGATGTTGACGACATGGGACTGAGCACTACGCCCATGGTCTATTTCTTCACCGCAAGTAAAAAATACGACGCCTCGGTGCAGATAACCGCATCGCACAACCCCGCCGGTGACAACGGCATGAAAGTTTCATCACGAGGAGCGATTCCTGTCGGCGGGGATACCGGACTTAAGGACATCGAAGCCCGAATCCTTTCCGGCAAACTGCTGGAGCGCGCCCCAAGACGCGGCGCAACGCGTTGTGTTGATTTTTTTGACGAATATGTTCAATGGATGAAATCGCTAGGTCTCAATTTCAACGGTGTCAATTTTGCGGTCGATTGTTCCAATGGTGCTTCGTGTAAACTGACAAAGTCGCTTTTAAATTCAGATGCCGACTTGTTTTCGCGGCGTACTGTTTTTATCAATGATACTCCCGATGGGTCCTTCCCTGGACATGAGCCAAATCCGCTACTTGATTCAGCGAGAGTCCAAATCAACCAAACCGTCCGCGAAAACAAATTGGATTGTGGACTCATTTTTGACGGTGATGCCGATAGAGTGATGGTTGTTGACGAGAATGGAAACTTTATTCAGCCCGACTATTTGATTCCCAAAATCGCCGAATACTTCCTGGCATTGCAGCCAGGCTCAAGCGTCATACACGACATACGGACATCAAGAGGAGCAATCGAGGCGTTGCATGCCGCCGGGGCGAAAACGATTATGGGCAAAGTTGGACATGCATTTGCCAAGTTGCTACTGCGCGATTCGGGTTCCGTCTTCGGCGGCGAACTTGCCGGACACTACTACTTCCGCGACTTCTACAACTGCGACTCTGCAATGTTGGCGGCGCTGCACATTCTCAGCGCTTTCGCACGCGCCATGGAGCGCGGTCTCACCTTCAGCCAATGGATGGCTCCGGTTATGAGATACCCCACGACCGGCGAGGTCAATTTTACGATCGAGGATAAGTCAGCTGCCGTTGAAGCGGCAACATCGGCAATACTGCAAAAGTTCGGCGAACCGCTAAGTCGGGCCGATTTCGATGGCGTACGCCTCGAATATGACATCGGTTGGGTCAATATCAGACAATCCAACACCGAGCCCTATTTGCGCGTAATCGCCGAAGGACGCGATAAAAATGCCCGTGACGAATTGGCAGGTACCGTAATTGCCGCGATAACACCATATTTGCAGGAAAACGATGCTTAGCATAAAAAATATCTCCTTTGCCTATGGCCGCAGTCAAGTATTGCGCGATGTCTCCTTTACGGTTGGTGAGGGCGAAATCATCGGTATCCTAGGTAAAAACGGAGCGGGTAAAACCACCCTGATGAAAATTCTCTCCAATTGTCTTACCGCGGATGAGGGCTTCATTGATCTGGACGGGGCTAATCCCGCAAAGACACCGGTTCGCTACCGAAGACGAATTGGATATGTTTCTGAACGCGGTGCTCTTTACGATGAAATGACAATTAAAGAATATCTTAAATTCAGAGCAAAACTCAAGGGGGAGCGCACACTTCGTATCGGCCGGAGAATCAATGAGGTGTTAAAACTGTGCAGGATTGCTGAAATAGCCGACAACGCAATCAGCACACTTTCAATGGGAATGCGAAAACGGGTGTTGCTTGCCGATGCCTTGTTACGCCGTCCTAGCGTTTTGCTGTGCGATGACCTCCTACCCGGTCTTGACCAAGAGCAGCGCAACGGATTAAAAGACGTCCTCTCCTCGTTGCCGGCACACAGTTCCGCACTGATTACAGGACACGAGCTGGCAGAACTGGCCACTATCTGCACTCGCTTTCTGATTCTACGGGGAGGACGTATCGCCGCCGATATCTCCGCCAAAGGGAAAAGCATTGAGGACACCTTAAAGATTCTGGAGTGCACATTGTGAGTAAGGCGAACGACAAATGGCTTATGCGCAATGAGGCTGGCCGCATCTTTGGGCCAGTTCCTTTAGCGACACTTATAGACTGGGCAAATGACAACCGGATTGCCCCGACTTTTAAAATCTCGTCCGATGACGGTGTCTCCTGGATCCAATCTGCTGAAGTCTCCGAATTGGGGATGAAATGGTTCGCCGATGTAGCTCCCGGCAACACCTACGGACCAGTTCCAAAAGCGGCAATCGAATCCTTGATTAAAGAAGGAGCGATACCGTCAAACGTAAAAATATATTGCGTTTCAGAAGAGAAAACAAAAGACCGGCGGCCGCCTGATGACGAAAAAAAGAACACCGGGAAGCCGAATCCGCCCCAACCTTACGCCGATACGGAATCTCTGAAAAAGCGCATAGCAGCTCTTGAGCTTGAAAAAAAAACCATCACGGAGGCGAAAGCTAATTCCGATTCCGCCCTCATGCTGGTCAAACGAGATGTTGAGCAACTGAAATTGCGCAATAACGAGCTTAAATCTCGCGTGTCTGAACATGAAGAGCTTCTTCGCACCACCAAAGAAGCATTTGAGAGAATCAGCAGTCTGAATCAAGAACATGAAAATACCATCCAAAGACAAAATGACATCATAGCTTCAAAAGAGCGCGAACTTTCAGATTTGCACAAAAATTTCAAATTGGCTGAAGCGAAGATCGCTGAAACGGCAGAGGTTAATCGGGCGCTTGAAGAAAAAATCGTGGAGTTGAAAGAATTTTCCAGCTCGCAGACTGCCGAAATACACCAACTTCAAAACGATAATGCGGTATTGAAAACACAGCTGATAAAAAAAGGCGAATTGCTCCAAAGCCAGCAAGACGACTTCTCAAAACAGAATGCCTTGCTATTAAAACGCATTGATGTTGCAGAAAGCAACGCTCGAAACACCTCTTCGCTGTTGTTAAGCGCGAACGAGAAAATCAAATCGCTTAACGAGAAGGTTTCCACGGTACAGGATGCTCTTGCTTTACGCGAAAAACGATGTCTGGAACTGGAGCAGTCTCTTTCAGAGATGGAACAAAGAATTTTAGAATCTTCTGCAGAAACGCACGACGACATCGAATTTACCGACTTTGAAATCCTTGAGCCGGAGACTGTTGAAAATCCGCCACCTGACCGTGCACAGGAAACATCGTCCGCTAGCAGTGCAAACGAACAGTCACCTCAGGGAGGAACAGGAAATTGGAACACGCTAGCGGCTCTTGAAGCGCAAGCTCGTCGCGAACTTGCCGCTATCAACGCAGAAGGCGGCTTGTCTTCATTATTCGGGAGAAAATAATCATGTTAGACAACAATTCTCAGTGGTTCTTGCGCACAGACCCGACATCAATTTTCGGGCCGACATCGATTGACACACTTATTCAATGGGCGCAGCAAGCTAGAATCCTTCCCGGTCATGAAGTTTCTAAAGACCGTAACTCATGGATCCGTGCCGAATCGCTTCCTGAATTGGCAATGGATACCTACATCGACCTTGGCGATGACCGGCAGAGCGGTCCCTTCAACCGGGTCGCCGCCGAGGCACTTCTTGCTTCCGGGAAAGTTCCGGCCGGAGCTAGAATTGTAAGATCAGACGATCCCATATCTGAAAATGACGATGACGAAACCCAAGAAGAATCACCCGTCGATGAAACTGAAACATCATTCAAGGGCGATTTCGCCGACGAAGACAACGAACAATCAAATACGGTTGAAAACACAGTTGGATCTGATACCGCAACGGTGCAGAATGCAGGCACGAGCGCATGTTTAGAATCTGAGACGGTCGAAAAACTAAACAGGCAATTGATTGAAGCCAACCGGGAAAAAGAAGTGCTTGAAGAACAGAACCGCCAATTGCGCGCAAGTCTGACTGTAGAAAGCGACAAATTGCGCGATATGCTCGCAAAGTACGAATCAGCCGAATCAAGGGCTGACGACGCGATAAAGAATCTCAGCTCCCTCAATACCAAACTCATTGAAGCCGAAAATATACTTGGAACAACCCAGACAAAACTTAATGATGCGAACCTGAAACTCGTCACTGCAGAGCAAAAGATGGAAGAGTATCTCGTTCGTATCGAAAGCATTGAGTCTGACTGCAGAAATCTCCGAAACGAGAATGAGCAATTGTCCAGTCGAAAGCTTGCTCTCGAAGGCGATATTGCAAAACTAAATCACCATATTGCCGACCTGGACGCACTAGCGGCTGAGCGCGAACAACAGCTTAACGATGCAAAATCGTCGATATCCGAAATAAACGCACAAGCAGCCCGCAAGGCTGATGAATTTGCCAAAACCGAAGCGGAGCTCCGTAAAAACTGCGCTCTTTCGCCGGAGGCCGTACGTAAATTTCATGAGGACCGACAGTTGCTTTATACCGCTGCCAAGGATTCCGCCGAAAAGATCGCGCAATCGCTCGAAGAGGAATTCACGCTGTTAGAACAATTAAAACAACTATCTGCCCAACGGCAGCATCTGATGCTTGAAAACCGCCGCACCCTGTTGCGCATTCATGACAATGCGCCTTCGGATGTCATTAAATTGAGCATTTCCGGCAGAGAAAGCGAGGCGCAGATATTGCACTTGCGCGCCCAGCTTGACAATATCACCCACACCGCCCAAAGAGAGAAAGCATTTGCCGAGACAAGAGAAAACGAACTTCTGCGGAAAATCAGAATGCTTGAAAATGAATTGGCGCATACCAGCGAAAATCTTATCAAGCGGGAAGCGGTTGCGGCACGTGCCGAGATTGCTGAGAATTCCCTTGCGGAACGAGACAAAGAGCTCCAATTGGAACGACGAAACCGTGTAGAGGAACAGCAGAATTTCGAAGTCAGCAAATCATCATTTCTGGCAAGAATCGAAATGCTTGAAAAACGGCTTGCCGCACTCGGCGAGACAGAATAAAAAAAGACGGGGTTTTCACCCCGTCCTTTTTTTTCAGAACCGATATAGATTTGTAGCGTGACCGAATACTGTTGTTTTCAATATTCCGTCTTTCGGTTCAGGCAAATCAATCTGACGCCAGACATCACGCACTTTGCGATCTGTAGGCAACTTGAACTTGGCAAGGTCGCATTCAACCGTCTGGTCCACCGACGAGGGATTGAACAGCGCCAACGCCCAGCCATTATCAGACAGCGGGCGTATCCAAACCTCGATGGTGCCGACTGTCCCAACCAGCTCGGCCCCGCGACCGAGCGGATCTTGATCAATCGCAATCACCTCATCATTGGTCAGCAATGCATAGGTAAAATCGTCCAACCGCGACATGTCGCAACCAATCATCAACGGTGAAGCAACCATTGCCCAAAGCGAGATGTGCGAATATTGTTCGTTCGGAGTAAGCTTGGTCTGTTTAAGCGTCGGACGAACCACCAACATGTCCGGATCGTTCCATCCGCCAGGACGTGTATAGCGCCCGATATAAGCCTGACGTCCAATTGCGGGAGCGACAACATTCCAATTATCCCAGACATCCCCGGTAGTGCGCCATGAACTGCCTCCTACTTCGGCGCCCCATTTCCAGACATCATGCATTCCATATTGGCAAATTGAAAATACAATATCGCGACCGACATTTTTCAGGATGGTTCCCATCAAGCGATAAGGATAAATCATTTTTTCGGAGTATTTTCCTTTGAACTTCACCCCTCCGTAGCTGCACCAATCGTATTTGACAAAATCGAATCCCCACTTAGCCCAAGTCTTGGCGTCAAGCTCTTCATATTTGTATGAACCGGTACAACCACCGCAAGTGTGCGGACCTGGTGAAGAATACAGACCGATCTTTAAGCCCAAACTATGAACATAATCGGCAAGATTCTTCATGTCTGGGAATTTAGCATTCGGCAATATCGTGCCGTCCTCCGCGCGTTCTGGGCCGTTGAGCTCAGGGCGGCCTTTGCCGCGTTTGCCATTGTTGCGCTGCCAGAAATCGTCGATATTGACAAACTGATACCCGTGATCGGCCAAACCGCGAGCTATCATCGCTTCAGCTTGTTTGCGGACAAGTTTATCAGACACACTGTCATGGACCTGATTCCAGCTGTTCCACCCCATTGGAGGAGTCAGCGCCAGCGTATCACCCACCACCAGGGTAAACACCTTATCGGCATGACCATGCGCGTTTTTGGCGCGAACCACAAGAGGATAATTTCCCTTCTTTGATATAGTTCCGCGCAATGTCTGTTTGGCCGCATTGAACCGTAATGCTTTCCCGGGCAGCGCATCGAGACCTTCGATGGTAATTTCCATCGGACGGGCGCCAGTTACTGGGACACGGAAAATCATTTCATTCCCGGGGCGAACGCCGTAAACGGCAGGAGTATTGATGCGGGGCTGCTTGCTTTCGGGTGGAGTAAGAATGCCCAACTGGGTTGTGTACTTTCTTAGATCGCCTGGCTTGAAACCTTTTTTGAAGCGAAATGCAGCATTGCACCAGTCGGCATGATCGCAATTGATCCCATCACCGCCATCGGTAACGACAAGTTCAACAACCTTGACATCAGTCAAATCGGCGTAAATTGGTTTGGCGCCATCTTTTTTTCGCATGATGCCGGTCCGGGCAAGCACCTTACCGTCGCCATAAATAATAAATTCGGCGCTACCCTGCCCTCCGACTTCATGATCGATGCCAACCATCGCCGAAAATGAAAGCGCGTTTCCTTCAAGTGCTACTTCATAGCGACTTGGCGCATGGGTTCCGACACCGCAAGTATATGTCTTTCCTCCAATGATAAGAGGCTTTCTTTCGTTAGCGAAACCCTTCTGCGCACTTCCGCTGCCGCAGGTCATGCTGGACAAATCCATCTTCATCAATGGAATAACTTCGACATCAGCGGCATCAAGCTGCTTCGTCTTCGGACAATCGGCGCAAGGCTCTGCCGCCCAAATGGCAAATGGAAGCAACGCCAAACTTAAAACAATCAAACGTTTCATGCTTTGCAAATCCTTTCAAAAAGCATTTTCCCGTCACTGGTATACTGCTGAACGACAAGTTTCTCTTTGTTGTACGAACAATGCGTAAGGGTGGCATCCGCAAACGGATGTTTAATCCGTTTTTCAGGTGTTAATATATTGCATCCGCCACCGACCACAACGGGATATGGACAGAATTTATTAGGATCGGAATTTGCGCAACTGTGCAGATGCGCGGCCAGCACAAGAGAAACATTCGATTTCTTCAATGTATTGCAAAGACGCTTGTGACGGCGCGTTCCACCGTTCCACATTCCACCATCAAGCTTTTTGCACCCCGATGGCGGGATGTGCATAACCGCGATACGGAACGCGGCGTTGCGCCAGGCTTCGGAGGCGAACTCGTCTTCAAGCCATTCGATTTGACTGTCAAGATAATGGTCAAAATCGACAATCCCGGAATACTCGCGATGATCGTCTTCTTTATCTTCGCCGGTATCAATAAAAGCGATGCGGCCTGCACCGAGAGTCACCGCTCCGTAGAACAAGCCTCCAGGCAATGCCAAATGCTTGCGCAGATGACGGGCGTAACCGCCACGGGTCTCGTGATTTCCGCGCAAATACCACATTGCCGCACCGGTCTTGTCGCTCACGTACGCCAGCGGAGCGAGCAAATTGTGCACTACGCAAGCTTCACTGTCGGTGGAGTTCATAATATCTCCAGCGAACACCGTGAAATTAACAGGTTTTTTGACATTGTCAAGCAAAGTCGAATAAATCGCATGATTGCAATGCACATCATTGAACATTGCAAACGAAACGGTTCCGTCTGCCGGCACCAGCGGTGCCAATTTGCTCTCAATCTTCTCAACATCACCTTTGAAAAAAGTTTTGTAGGCAAATACATGGGGAGTCTCTTGAGAACAAGCGCGATAAACCACCGGCATAGAAGGTTTGAACCCTCTCAAGGTGGCGACATGAACCCTGCTTCCCGCATCCCGCAGACCGTCCTTCTCGTCCCAAGCGGTTTTCCAGCTGGCGCCATTGTCCTGGCTCCATTCAACGAAACCGGTTGCCGGGCGCTTGGTCATCCACACCACCGCCGCCGATTTTTCATCAAGCAGCTGCAAATGGGGCTTGACCATAAATAGCCCTGCTGCCGGCATCGTAGCCGCCTCGACTGCTGTAGGCGGCTTCACCTCTTTTTTAGCAGCATTTTTAGCTGATTTTTTTTGCGCGGGAGCGGCAACGGCAGCACCGGCAGCCGCAATGCTTCCCAGAAGAAAGCTTCTCCTTTTCATCTTATTTACTCCTCTTGAATGTTTGCTGCTTGAAACCAAACCTGCTGGACATGCTCTTCATGCCATTTTCACTTGCCTCAAAAACCGTTGCGCCACTGCTTTGCGCTTCAATTTCTTTCTGATTGTCATCGTTGATTTTATCCAAACGGTCGGGATAGAGATAAGTCAAATCATTTTTCGGTCTGCCGTGGTAGCGGCAAAGCGGTTCACCTTTGCTAATCCAAGTATTCCCGTCCATTTTCAATGAACCTGACCAGTCGTTGAAAAGACGCATAATGCAGTTTTCAGAACAATCAAAAACATTATCTCTTACCACGAAGTTTACAGTCGGTGTAGTCGTATCGTAGAGCATCAAATGTGCGGCATTAGGATTCCACCTCGCCTTGTGTCCCCATCCCTTGCCCGCATTGCGGAAGGTGTTCTTTTCGACGATCACATTTTCGGTGAACGCATCTTTACCCTGCTGCCAAAACTCAAAAGAGTATTCGCAGTTCCAAACCTGGTTTCCGCGCCATTCGATATTGCGCTGGACTGATCCCATCTCGCTCGATTGGCTGGTCAACGCAGCGTCCCAGCACTCCCAAATGCGATTATTTTCAACCTTGATGTCCTCTGCGGCCCCCCAGAATTCAATTCCATTGCCGAAGCGGACGCCGTCCCCCTTGTCGTTGATATAGTGGAACCCGCCGCCAATCCAGAAAATATCGCAATTGCGAATAGCGTAACGCTTTGCCTTCGTTCCGCCAAATCCGTGTGCCGCGCTGTATCGAACCGCAAGTCCATCGACGATTACGTCGTGAATGCGGTCATGACACACACCGTGGATTTTTTCGGCAGCTTCCAGCGACTTCCAGCGGCTTGAGGGCTTTTTATCCGATTTAATCCAAAGCTGCTGTTTTGCCAAATTCCACCAGAAATCTCCTTCCGCCTTGAGTTCGGACTTGCGATTGCACTTGCGTCCGCATCCGTCCTCGCCGTGGTTGAAAACCAAATTGCCGATGTCGTACTCGGCATCATCCAGACGGTAGCTCCACAATCCATCGGACTCTTTTTTCCAAATCCAAGGCATGGCACTCAAATCGTAACTCGGCTGAATGTAGGGTTTTTCATCACCCTCGCCATAGGCGGTATAGACGATGGGCTTGTCAGATGTACCGCTCACGAGCGCCAACTGTCCGCGGTAAACTCCGCCGCGGCGGAAAAGGAGGCGGGAGCCAGGATCAAGCACGGCGCGATTTGCGCGCTCAAGCGTCTTCCAAGCCTTTTCGGGAGAACGTCCGTCATTGAAATCGTTTCCATTCTTGGAATCCACATAGAAATCACCCCTCACCGAAGCAATGCGCTCTTCGAATATCCAACTTGGAGCATGGGGACCGAGCTTGGAACCGTGAATCATATTCTGCTGCACCACAAGACGTTTGGGCCCTTTCAAATTATTAAAGAGCAGAACTTCGCCGGAAGGCGGACAAACATAGTCCCCAAGACCTATTAGAATACGCGCAGGACAGGTCACGCGCGTAGCCAAATGGGAAAGAGCCATATAATCAAGCGCTTTCGACCAACCCGGCTGCCAACCGCCCAGCCGCTTGAATTTTGAATATCCTGCAAAATCAGAACTCCACGGAATAGTCACATCGGTAAGAGAGACCTGTTTGTCGAGAGCAGCCAGACCGATAGCCTGGTATCCGCCCATTGAACCTCCGGTTGTAACCATATCCTTTCCGTTCCAATACGGGTGAGACTTAGCCCACCGCATCGCCATCAAACCTCGCATCAGCATTTTGCAATAATCGGTATTCTCCGGCTTTCCGCGGGTATTGCGGAAACAGAAATTCTTGCACAAATTCGTCTGAAGATTGGAGTAGTATGCGTCCTTTTCACGCGGTTCTTCACCCTGTCGCGTGATGGCCACCTCAATGCGGCCGCCATTTCGCTTTACGGCGGGCAAATGGATGCCGGTCCGGCCGAATCCGTAACCAGTTACGCAAATTTTCAGCGGCAGCGACTTGAGCGGCATATTTGTAGGCCATGCGGCGACACCTGTTGCATTGTGTTTTCCGTCAGGCATCGGAATGCTGAACTTTACATAAGCAACATGCTTCTCGTTTGATGGCAGCTCCTCGACCTTCGCATTGCAAGGAGCCTTGTTGACCTCATCGACCCGTGCGTCCCAAAATGCGTTAAAGTCTTCTGGAATAGGCCAGGCTTCAATTTTGTTGACCTCGGCACCAGCACTGCCGTCCCATGAAACGGAACGCTTCCCATTACCGATGCTCTCCCATTTTTTAGGATCCTTGGAGCTTCTTACCCGGACAACCAAATGCACGAAGCCGGGTTTTTCAATTTTAGTGACGACTTTCAACGGCTGTGTGCTGTCGGCCTCGCCGCTTTCTTTAATTCCGTCGTCACCGGTACGCTCCCAAACCAAGGTCCTGCCGGGAACCGCCGCACAACCGGCATCGCGATCAACCAGCCGAAGGGTGAAAATGATGGGCTGTCCGCAAGCATATAACATCGGATTGGAATCAGTTCCCCCGACAAAAGCAAGATCCTCGGCTACTGCAAATAAAGGCAACATCAAAGCTGCCAAGCAAAATTTTATAGTTTTCATGAAATGATTTTACCAAATAGCTTTTCTTTTTGCAAAAATGATATGTCAACTTTCTTCAATTTCTTGCAATCTGGCCCCCTTCCCACGCACATACCATGCGGCATGCGGGGATGTTCGCGCTCTGTATCAGTCTAATCTTCTACCTCAGGCTCTCGCGCCTTCCCTACCCGATTTGTACCAGCTTTATTTTGCCGATATCATCGGCCTTGCAATCTGGAACATCACACGCCAGATAATCCGCGCTCCACCCATGCCCAGTGCCATTCTCATCAACACGTTCAATAAGCACCTCGACCTGAGTACCGAGATGCCTTCGCGCAAAACAATCTTTTTTCTCGTCGCGCAGTGCAATTAAACGGGAAACCCGCTCCTTCTTTTCGCGGTCAGGCACCTGATCTGAAAATTCGGCGGCCGGGGTTCCCGGACGCTTGCTGTAGGGGAAAATGTGCAAATTCGAAAACGGATAATCGTTGATAAGCGAAAATGTATTTTCAAACTGTTCCCGGCTTTCTCCGGGGAAACCCACAATCACATCAGCACCCAACCCGAACAGAGGAAGTCTTTCGCACACATTATCAAGCATCTTGCGCAAATACGCCACATCGTAATGACGCCCCATGCGGCGAAGGATTTCATCATCGCCACTCTGCAGCGGCAAATGCAGAAACGGACAGAGCTTATCGCAATTAGACATCAACTCGCCAATCTCTCGCTCGAAAGAACCGGGCTCGAGCGAACTCAAGCGTACACGGAAATCTCCGGGCAGTGCGGTCAATGCATCAAGCAGATCGGGAAGTCGCCGTTTTCTGTCTTCATATAATGCAAGATTGCACCCGACCACCACAATCTCGTGATACCCTGCCTCGACCAGCCACGACGCCTCTTGCAAACAATCCTCAAATTTGCGGCTGCGGGGCAGACCTCTGGCAATCGGAACAAAACAATACGAGCAGAAATTCGAACACCCATCTTGGACCTTGAGAAGCGCACGGTGCAGCTCTGTGCCCGGCGAAGCAACTCCGCATTTGCCGGATGCAGGGAATCTCTTGAGTATCTCGCCGGTCACATCAGCGTCATCACCTGGCTTGAATATCAAATCAACGCCGACGGCATGAAGCCTTTGAGAATCAGCGGCTTTTGCCGCACATCCGGAGAACACCAGAAAAGTGTCGGGATGTCTGCGCTTGACGGTGACGGCCAGGCGCAAGCACTCCGCCTCGGCAGCATGCGTAACCGCACATGAGTGCAAAACCGTAACGTCAGTCGCCTCCCCGAACGGCAAAACATCAAAACCGCCGGTCAGAAGACTTTTCATTCGTCGATCGGTTTCTGCACGGTTCAAGCGGCAGCCGAAAGTCTTGAAGCTTACGGTCATTGTCAGATTTTCTTGATCTTCTGCCCGTCCTTTGAGTCGCGGACTTCCCAGCCAAGTCGAGCTAGTTCGTCACGCAGTCGATCCGACTCAGCCCAATTCAGTCCGGCGCGAGCTTCGGCGCGGGCGTCAAGCAAGGCCTTAATTTCAGCAGGCATCGCTACATCTGTCGAAACACGTCCGAAAAAGACAACTCCCAAGACCTTATCCATCATGCGGAATACGTCAAGTACGGCTACAGCAATATTCGCGCGGCAATCGGATTGAGCCAGATACACATTGGCTGCTCGCACCAACCCGAACATTGCGGCAAAGGCCTCAGGAATATTCAAGTCGTCATTGACCGCCGCGGTAAACGCATCAAGTGCATTTTTCGCCCAATCGACATCCGACAGCGGAGCTGGCGGTACATCACCTGCGATAGCTTCAAGCGCACCGAGACACTCGTCCAGACGCGCAAGCGAGGTGCGCGCTGCGGCAAGCGCATCAAATGTAAAGTTGAGCGGCTGCCGATAATGGGCATTGACCAAAACATAACGGATTTCTCGCCCGGTATACCCTTTCTCTAGCAGATCGCGCAAAGTGAAAAAGTTTCCGAGTGATTTAGACATCTTCTCGCCGTTTACGCGCAGATGGGCGCAATGCATCCAGAAATTGACAAAGGGTTTTCCGGTTGCAGCTTCGGCCTGGGCTATTTCATTCTCGTGATGCGGAAAAAGATTGTCAATGCCGCCAGTGTGCAAATCGAAGGTTTCACCGAGATACTTCATCGACATCGCGGAGCATTCGATATGCCAGCCAGGACGGCCTTTGCCCCACGGAGATTCCCATGCCACGGGACCGTCGGACTCTTCCCATGCCTTCCAAAGCGCAAAATCGCCGACATTTTCCTTGTCGTATTCGTCTGAGGCACAACGAGCGCCAGTTCTTTGATTGTCGAAATCGATGTGGGCAAGCTTACCATAGCCCGGGAACTTGGTCACCGCAAAATAAACAGAACCGTCCTCAGAACGATATGCCACCCCCTTGTCGATCAGCTGCTGAACAAGTGCAATCATCTCGGGGATGTGATCGGTTGCCGCCGGATACACCTCCGCAGGTTCTATGTTCAGTGTTGTCAAATCTGCAAAAAAAGCATCTTTGTAGGTCTTGGTATACTCGGTCAGCGGCTTGCCTGACGCATTTGCTCCGCGAATGGTCTTGTCGTCGACATCGGTCAGGTTCATCACCTGCTTAACCTTCATGCCGCCGAATTCCAATGCGCGACGAAGCACATCTTCAAAAGTATATGCGCGGAAATTGCCGATATGGGCGAAATTGTAAACCGTCGGTCCGCAGGTGTACATCCCGACCTTACCTTCGGACAACGGTGTGAACTGTTCTTTGCGATGATTGAGACTGTTGTATACTTGCATAATTAACCTCCAGCAAAAATTCAGTGCAATGGGAATGCCATCGCTATTTCAGGACAGGTGAAAGGATTTGCGTGCTTGGTACATCCCATGCATCCGATGTAAAGCTTGTGCATCACCTGGGTTTTGGGAATCACAACAAATCCCATCGACTTGAAAAACTCAGGAGCGAATGTCAGCACAATAACCTGCGACGCATTGAACCGCCGCACCGAATCAATCACGCGGGAAACCAGCGCCTCTCCGATTTTCTTTCGGCGATACTCCTTTGCGACTGCAACCGACTGTATCTCAACCGCGGCGCCCTCGGGGTTCCCGATCTCCGGAAAAATCTTCCATGAGGCACATCCGATGAGCCGCCCCTCTTCATTTTCGGCAATCACAAAGCGATCGATGTTTTCAACGATGTCACCGATAGATCGCGGAACCAGCATATCGCTGTGAGCACGAATCATCTCAAAGATTGGCTTTGCATCGCCCAAAACCGCCGTTCGAACCGAACAAGCTACCCGTTCTTCATCGCTCATTTCTTTCCTTTCAAGGCTTTTCCCGAAAGCCATTTCGCAGTCGGCGTGAAATTTTCCGCCGCCGGCCGGATATCATCATCGGTTTCCGGAAGGCGATCGGGGCCGCAGGAATAAAGCACGGGAAACGTCGATGAATCGGCCGGCGGCATATAAACATACGGCTTGCTCCAGATGTCATTGCGAATCTGATTGACATAAGGACCGCCCCAGCCGGCCACCCCGGGATCTCGAACCAAAGAAACCAATCCGTCTTCGGGCGACGGATAACAACCGGTGTCATGCCGATAGCGGGCAAGCGCCTGAGCCAGCGCATCAACGCTTTTCATCGTGCGGGAGACGGGATTGACCGTCATGCGGCGTTGAACTGACTTGTCGGCCGATGAAATTAGACAGGCTCCAAAAATGAAAAGGAATAGTACGACAAACAAAAGCCTTTTTCGAGGAATGCGGAATAAATTTGAACCAACCGATGAAAGCATCTCCTTCTGCTGCTCAAAATCCCTCAGGATGCGCTCTCTGTTTTTGCGTTTCAAATGCCGCATCTCCGCCGACATGCGCTTGGGCACAATCACGGTTCGGCCGCACGACGGGCAGCATGAGGGAACCGGATCCTCCAGCAAGCTTTTGCAATATGGACAGCGGTATTTCAATATCCACCTCCTAAATCGCGGAGGCTGTAATGTTCATGAAGGAGATTTCGCGGTATCTCTTTCAAAAAGCGCGAGGGTTTGCAAATCATCGTTCCGCCGTCGCGCATGAAACGCACGGAGGGCGAACTGATGATCAGATGATCCTTGGCGCGGGTCAATGCCACGTAAAATAGACGGCGTTCCTCGCTGTCGTCGGCATCGTCTTCAAGCTTGCCGGAAGGAAACATACCTTCGCTCGCCCAAATGATGAATACCACCGGCCACTCCAGCCCTTTCGACTGATGTACCGTTGAAAGGTGAATGCGGTCCTGATTGTCGTCGTGCCCATGCGCGGCGTCCTCGTTGGTCAGCAGCGCTACCTCCTGCAGGAATCCAGCAATGCCGCCAGACGCTGCGTCGATTTGCCGTCCTACTTCGCGAATGTCATTTTCGCGGTCATCGGCATTGTCGTATTTGCGGCGAAGATAATCGGAATAGAACAAATCGCAAAAACGCGAAAGCAGCTCGCTGCCCTGCCTAGCTTTTGCCGTATGCTGGTATTCTTCAAAAATTGAAACCAAAGATTGAATCTGCTTCTTCGCTTTTGCCGGAGCCGCTTTAAGCAGAGCATCACGTGACGTTTTGCTGCAGACATCGAAAATGCGACCAATCTTATCCCAGATTTTTGCCACAGTCTTCTCGCCAACTCCGTCCAGCAGCCCCATGAAACGTTCAAAAGCCATCTGGTCGCGAGGATGCTCGCAAATCCTCAAAAACGAGATGACGTCCTTGACATGGGCCTGCTCAAACACTCCGGCACCCGAGGTGATGCAATACGGGATGCGAGATCGCGCCAGATCCATCTGCAGTTCGATGGAATGGAAATGCGCGCGATAAAGCACCGCCATCTGGTCGAGCCTGTACCCGGCATCCAGAAAACGCCTGATCAATCCAAGCACCGCGGATACCTGTTCGGAAGCATCGCGCAATTTGAACAAATGAGGTTGAGCGCCGGGACTGCGAGTGGCGCGAAGCGTTTTCTGAAATTGATCGGGGTTGCCTTTGATAACCTCGTTCGCCACCTCCAAAATCGCAGGGACGCTACGATAGTTACGTTCAAGTCTGACGATTTTGCAATCAGGCCAGCGCTTGGGAAATTCCATGATGTTCTTGAAATGAGCACCGCGCCAAGAGTAAATGCATTGGAAGTCGTCACCGACCACCATCAGATTGCGATGTTTGGCGGCGAGCAAATCCACAATCTGCGCCTGCAGCAAATTGGTGTCCTGATATTCATCCACCAACACGTGGACGAAGCGCTCTTGATAAAACGAGAGCACGTCTTCGTTTTCGCGAAGCAGCTTTAATCCGTTGATCAGCAGATCGTCGAAATCCATCACCCCGAGTTCACGCTTGCGTTTGGCGTACAGGTCGCTGACCTGGCGGATACCGGAAGCATACAGCGTTTTCAGCTCGAAAGCCGATTCATCAATCACGGTGTCGATAGGCACGCACTTGTTTGCCGCTTTGCTGATCAATGAGCCGATGACGTCTTTTTTGGGGAAATCTTTGGGATTGGGCACACACTCAACGATACACTTCTTGATTAGCGACCGCGAATCGTCCTGATCGAGAATGGTAAAGCCGGGTTCATAGCCGAGACGGGTGGCGAAGTGACGCAGGAACCGATTGCAAATATGGTGAAAGGTCCCGCTCATCAATGTCCCAACCGAATCGCCGACCTGCTGGCGCGCACGCTCCATCATTTCGCGGGCGGCGCGATTAGTAAAGGTGAGCAAAAGCATATTCTCCGGCGGAATACCCTTCTCCACCAGGTAGGAAACGCGATAAACCAAGGTTCTGGTTTTGCCTGTTCCCGCCGCAGCGAGAACAAGCAGTGGACCATCGCCTGCCGTGGCAGCTTCCAGCTGCTCGGGATTCAACAATGCTGCGTAATCGGTCATGATCTCCGCAATCCGCCTCCCATCACATTTTTCAGGTTGGTCCCGACCTGCAAATAGCGCTGTTGGGCGGCAGCCGGAGTGAGACGCAACGCCTTGGCGCACGCCATCATCGAGAGACCTTTGAAATGACGCAACTCTACGATTTCGCGCTCATCTTCGGGCAAGTCGCGCAACATGCGGTGCAGCGAAGCATACGGATCCGACGGAGCCATACGAATCTTGCTTGAATCGTTGAAGCCGCTCATGTCGATATCGACGCTTCCTTCACGCTCGCGGGCGCCAGGGCAGTATTTGTTCTCGTAGGTATCCACCAGCGAAGCAATCTCGCGCTCGAATTCCCGCTCATAACCGGAGCCGGCGAAGCGGTCTAGGTTTCTCGCTGCACGCAGATACGCATCCTGCACCACCTGATCCGGGGTGACGGATTTCCGAAGCGCAGCACTCATGCTGCGCTCGGCAAGTCCAATCAAACCGGAACGGATGCGAGCAAAACGTGATGCGAACTCATCCATGCTCAATGTTTCGGCCATAAAGCCTCCTTATGTTTCAAAGATCGGACATGGAAACGACAGGAAGATTCTTCTTGAGCGTGATTTTCATCGGCTTGAGTTTGGAGCTGTCAAACTTGTAGCCTTCCTTGGCGTCAAGCGGCCAAACTTCCGGTGCGGTATTGAGAATCGTCGCCTTGAAGCCCTGCATGGTGGCACCCATATTTCCGGTGTGGGAGGAATTGCATCCTTCATTTTCGATTACGAAGGGATACTTGTAACCCTTTGCCATCAATGTCTTGAGGAAAAGCGTCCAGTCCATTGAATCGCTGCCGCCGAAGCCGGGCAGACGCGGTTCGTAGCTGATGCGATCCCACTCGCAGCTGGGCTGCGGGACCTTGGCGCGACGGGCAAGACGGTCGTTAACCTTCTGCGCAGGGAAGAATCTGCCCCAGTGCAAAGCGGCAGGAGTATTGGTGAAATTGCGCGTACCCTTGATGTGAACGCGGCGCAGACGACTGAAGTCCATGGCGTTAATCACTTCGCTGGGATCGATGTGCTGCCATACGTCGTGCGAGGGATCGTAGGTTTCGGCGTGAGCCTTGGAAGGAATCAGCGCATACATGAGCTTGCGGGCGGCAAGACAGCCGGGAAGATTGTTGTAGCAGTCGGGGGCGGTAACCGCCTGCCAGCCTTCCATCGGGCAGTTCTCGTAGCACAAGGTAACGCCGAGAGATTCTGCGTATTTGACGATGGGGGTAAACACACGCTTGTACTCGAGCAGATTCTTCTCGAATCCACCGTCCTGACGGCCCAATTCGTTGTTGTACCCGACAAATGTTCCGCAAACCACATCATTGGCATCTCCGCCCAAAAGCGCAGCGATTCGGATGAGTTTGAGAATGTGGTTCTGATTGTTCACGCGTTCTGCCGGATCGCCGCCGATCAGATTGTCATAGGCGCCGACCGAAATGCGAAGACCTTCTTTATTGCAACGATCGACGATTTTTTTTGCAGTCTCAAGATCGAACTCTTCGTAGTCGAGATGGGTGGCGGTGTGGTCTTTGCGAGTACCATCGCGGCGAAATACGCAAAGCTCCAGACCTTGAGCGCCAACACTCTTGGCGCGTTTAATCACCTGATCAAAGCTCTGACCAGGAAATGCCGATGTCATCAACCAAATTGGATTATTCATCTTTTATTCCTTTCTTTTGCGTATTTGTCCGTAATCGCACGGTAACATCCATTGCGCAACCGCGCTGAAACTATTCTCTGACATCCACACCGAGCTTGCTCTTGAGCGACTCGATGACCTTCCTGAACGAAGCGTTTACCTCTTCATCGCGAAGTGTCCGGTCTGCGGCGCGGAAGGCCATTGAATAAGCCACACTGCGCTTACCGTCGCCGAGCTGCTTCGAGCGGAAGGTGTCGAAAAGTTCAATCTCGGTCAAAAATTCGCCGCCGGCGGCTCGAATCGTATCCACGATGCGCTCATGTGTGATTTCACCATCGGCGATGAAGGCGACATCACGACGAGATTCGGGGAAGTTTGGCGTCGGTTGAATCGATCCAGAAATTTCATCAGCCTTCTTTAACAGCACCGAAAGCCGCAATTCGCAAAGCGCCATGGGTTGCGTCATGCGCCAGGGATGTCGAAGCGCCTTTTTCGCTAGGCCAATAACACCGGCCTTCTGCTTGCCGATTTTGACTTCCGCACTCCATCCCGGCTCAAAAGCGGGATGTTCCACTGGTGTGAACGAGAGTTGATCGGTATGGAGAGCCGCCGCCAATTCTTCAACTGCCCCCTTGAGCCACAGCATACTTTCTTCGTTGGAAACCGCACGGCGGCGATCAAGCGCCGAACGACCGAACGGTCCCATCAGGCCGATCGCCAGGCGCTCCTCCTCATGTGGAATGCCGCGGGGATCGGCAAAGAAAATACGGCCGATTTCAAAGAGCCCGGCGCGTTCGACCTGATGCGAGGCGTTGCGACCAAGCGACTGGGAAAGCTGGGGAAGGAGCGAATCTCGAAGTAGCGCATATTCGGCGCTGACGGGATTGGGAATCTCAACCCGCCGCTTGACATCGCGGGAATCGAACACGTCAAGCTCCTTGCGCGAGAGAAAGCTGTAGTGCATCGCTTCGGAAAAGCCAAGTCCCAGCAACAGCGAGCGAACACGGGCCTTGCGATAAAACGGACGATCGTCAAGGGTGGATACCGAAGTTGCGTCGGGCATCTTGGACGGAATCGCATCCAACCCGTGCATTCTTGCTATTTCCTCGACCAGGTCCGCTTCCATCGTCAAGTCGAGACGCCATGACGGGATTGCAAATTTTGCCATTTCACCATCGCATTCAACGGTTTTAAGCCCCAGACTTTCAAGGATCTCAACCATTCGGGAATTCTCTATTTCCGCACCGATCATCGCGCGAGCCCGCGCGAAGTCGAGCGCCACGGGATTTTCTCTAAACTTGCGGTTATCAGCGTCAACCACTCCGGAGGCGATCCTCGCCTTGCCGTATTTGAACATCAGATGGGCGGCGCGGCGGCTTGCCCAACCAGCAAGATCAGGATCAACGCCACGGATGTAACGATATGAGGATTCTGTGGCCAGTCCGAGCTTCTGCGCCGTGAACTTGACGCAAGGCGCATCAAAAAGCGCACTCTCAATGAGTACAGTAGTGGTATCAGCGGATATCTCGCTGCCCTCACCACCCATAACGCCGGCAACCGCCACCGGAACGGTTTCATCACAAATGGCAAGCATTGAGGAGTCAAGTTTGCGATCGATTCCGTCGAGCGTCTTTATTGTTTCGCCCTCGGCGGCGGTGCGCACCACAATCTGTCCGCCCTTGAGCAGCCGGTAATCGAACATGTGAAGCGGCTGTCCGCATTCGAGCATGACATAATTCGAAACATCGACGGCAAGTGAAATCGAACGGACCCCGCACTGCTCGAGACGTTTAGCCATCCAATCAGGCGAAGGGACGTCGGTAACGTTTTCAACGATGCGAGCGGTGTAGCGGGGACAGAGGCTGCCCGCTTCAACTTTCACCGTAACAAAGTCTTCGACCTTGCTTTCGCTTTCTTCAAAATCGGTTTCCGGCATTTTCAGCGGACGATTGAGCAATGCCGCCATTTCACGGGCGATACCCAGTACCGACAGGCAGTCGGGACGGTTCCAGGTAATTTCAAGATCAAGCACCGTTTCTGGGGGAGGCACCAGCGAACTGACGAGCGTACCGCAAGCGATCGACGCGTCCAACTCCATGATTCCTCCGTGATCGGAGGAAATGCAGAGTTCGTCGGCGGCGCAAAGCATTCCGCAACTTTCCACCCCGCGAAGCTTACGAGGTACGATAGTGAAATCACCTCCCGGGATGTACGCCCCCAGCTTGGCAAAGGGAGTCTTTAAACCGGCACGGGCGTTTGGTGCACCGCAAACCACCTGGAACACCTCGTTACCGTCGGAAACCTTGCACACATGCATGTGATCGCTGTCAGGATGCGGAACGCATTCCAAAATCTCACCGACAACGATATTGTCATCGAGGTTGGCACCCACGACATCGATCGACTCCACCTCAACCCCGGAAAAGGTTAGCTTATCGGCAAGTTCTTTGACCGACAGATCTGAAACATCAACAAATTCATTCAACCAACTGACAGGTATTTTCATTGTCTGGAGACCCTCTGATTTCCCGCGGTTCGAACATAAGAGGCGATTCCGTCCCTAGACGGTTTTCCGCATCGGCAAAACAACGAACCGAAAAAGAAATATCATAATGTTTTTAAGCGTTTTGGTCAATATTTGAAATGAGAATCGTCTTCTATATTTAAATGATATTTACCAATCGCAACTCGAGACATTTGGCGCTGCGAGCGTGAAACAAACGGCCAATTTGCCATGGGCCGGAAATCGACCGATTTTTTGCGATGAACAGCTTCATATTATTTAAAATCCGCAGCGATGGATGAAAATTGCATTTGTTGCACACCGCGATTTGGAGTATAATCAGTTTATGAATTTTAAAATGAAAATAGCCGCCACGCTCGTCTTCGGCGCAATTGTCATCGCCTTGATGCGTCCAGCGCCGAAGCAGAATGAAGTACTTCTCGCGCGAAAAGGTCATAGCCCCGCAATGACCAGAGTGCGGTCGAACGCATACCCGGTAAAAAAAGCCCGCACGGTCGATCACAAAGTTTTTATTAAAACGCATGAGGTTCAGCATATTTGCGCTCCAGAATCCAGACTCGCCCCCATCCGGCAGCTGGCGAACGCAAACCAACCCATCGCCGATCAAAATCGGATGAATGACAAACAAGTGGTACTGCGCAAAAGAGTTATCAAAATCCCGCAATCCAAGATGCGCTTTGTCGGCGCAAATGCTCATATTCAGGAGCCGTCTCCCCGCGGAACCATCCCCCGGATTGCGATACTCAGAAAAAATTCAACCAGCTCTTGGGCCAAATCCCTGCCCGGCATCACCCTTCACGGCTATCTCCCCTCGAAAGCCTGGCTGATTGAAGCAACCGATGAAGGTCTTAAAAACCTTTATCTTCACCCCGACGTCGTCGCCGTCGACGAATGGCGTCCATCCGATAAGACCCATCCCGTCATCGATGCATTTTCTGAGCATCTTAACCCGTCGGATATGATTCGACTCTCGGTGCGTTTTTTCAATGCCGCTGATACTCGCTTTCTGATGGATATCACCAGCTCATGCGGAGGTAAAACGCTCTCTGTCACCACCCACGACCAATGGTGTTCCATGCACATTGTCGCACCGGTAAAAACCATCGCCGAATTGTCTTCTTCGGGAGCGGTACAGTGGATTGAGGAATCACGACAGCTGGCGATGAGCAACTTCCGGGCCGTATTGCCCGACGCATTGAATGTCACCAACAGTTGGCTGCAACTGGGAATCGCCGGGAAAGATCAGGTAATCGGCCATGCCGACTCAGGGATAGACACCGGCAGGCTTGATGGCATCCACCCCGATTTTACCAATACCGTAATGGCGCTCATAAGCTATGTTGGCGGCGGTACCGAAGACTATGACGGTCACGGAACCCATACCGCAGGCTCGCTCGTAGGCGACGGTTCTGCCAGTCAGGGTAAAATCAAAGGAGTCGCATGGCAGTCAAAACTCGTGCACCAGTGTGTAATAGATAAAGACGGGTATTTTTCCGATTTTAACATTTATTCGCTTTTTTCAGACACCCTTGATTACGGCGCCACCATCCATTCCGACAGCTGGGGCGACACCGGCAATTTCGGCGTATACAGCATCGATTGTCAGGATACCGATTTGTTCGTTTGGGACAACCCAGAATTTCTACCGGTATTCGCCGCAGGCAACTTCGGCACCGATTCCAATAATGATGGGGTGATCGACTCCGGATCGATTACCGCCCCCTCTTGCGCAAAAAATGTTATTTCAGTCGGCGCCGCCGAAAACCACCACGACAGCGACGGATTCAGTTCATATCGATGGAGCGACCTTTATTCGCCAAAATGCAGTTTCAACGCCGATCCCATCAAATCAGACTACATAACCACGTCGGCCGACACTGAAAACGGCTTGCGCGGAATGGCGGCGTTTTCAAGTCGTGGTCCCTGCGAAGACGGAAGAATCAAGCCCGACCTCGTCGCTCCCGGTTCGGATATTTACTCCTGCCGGTCAACGCTGACTTCAGGCAGCGGATTCTACCGCTATGATCTGGGCACCAGCATGTCTACGCCTTTAGTTGCTGGTTGCGCGGCACTGGCCAGACAATACCTGATTGAAAAACACAATATTGAATCTCCAAGTGCGGCGATGGTGAAGAGCATCCTGCTCAACAGCGCAAAATCGCTTACGCCCGGTCAATACGGGATCGGCGCACACCGCGAAATCCCCGCCGCGACCCCGAACAACGTTGAAGGTTGGGGAATGGCCGACATTGAACGGGTCGTAAATGCAAGTAATACTCTTTCATGGGTTGCCGATCGAATCGAAGTTTTGGAAGATTCCCCCTACTCATTTGAATTCGAAGTGAACAAAACCGGAGAAGATTTAGCAGCGACTCTGTCGTGGACCGACTATCCGGGGACACCGGGTAGCGGCAGCATGCTGATCAATGATCTTGACCTCACTCTAACTCTTCCCGACGGTACCGTCGTCATTCCCAATTCGCTCGGCCAGGCCGATCGCCTCAACACGGTTGAGTCAATAAAAATCTCCCCGGCGCCGGTTGGAAAATACAAGCTGACCGTCTCTGCCCACGCGTTACCATATCAGGGCGCGGTTGCGGCACTCGCTTTGCGCGGAGCGCTGAGTAACTTGCCGGACACGCACACGCTTACCATCAAGATGATCGATGAGAGCAATCCTGATTCAGTTTTCAAAGAATACACCTTGCATTATGCCCATTCTCAAACAATCAGCTCGCCTGCCGCCCCGTCAATAATCTGGGTAGATAATGGGGGCATCAGCGACCCGTATGTTTTCTGTTCCTGGGAAATCGACGGCGTCCGTCAGCCCGATGGGAAAACGACCGCCGCAAACCCGGTGCATAACATCGTGATGAATGCCAATCGTACTGCAACAGCGCGATATGAAAGTTTTTTCAGGACTGATCCGCTTTATGGAGATTATTTCACCTTCTCCTGGTGGAACAAACGCTATTTCGGCGGCGAGGGGACGGCAGAAGATTTGAACTGGAGCGCAAATCCCGATTCGGATTGGGCGAATAACGCATACGAGATGTATGATTATACCGATCCGCGAAACGCGGCGGATTCCCCGCGCGAACCGTCAATAACCGTGAAGGCTCTACCTGTATTCAACAGTGAACGCTGTCCCTGGCCGGTTATTGCGGAGATTACCGACAATCTTATTGTCGCCGACGCCAACCTGATTTGGCGGCAGAAAGGCGAAACCTCATGGCGGCATACCCCAATGACACAGCTGACCGATACGCTTTGGGGCGCGTATCTCGAGCCGACCAATTACGGGAATGCCCGAATCGATTATTATGTTGCGGCGGCGGATTGGCTGCAGTACAATCTCAACGAAACGACGAGCAGTCCCGTTTACAGCGTAATCGGCGACTACACCAACCCTTGGCCGCAACTCACCCCGGACAAGCTGCCCGATCTGGTTATGTATGGTGAACAGGCCGTGGTGGAGCTAACCTTGGAAAATCTTGCGGGAGCCGATCTGCAATGGAACGCAACGCTTTCAAACGAACCCGAAGGATCGTGGATTACAACGGATAGCGCATTGCAGGGTTCGCTGGTCGCCAGAGAAAAGACCGGCATCATTCTCAACCTTGACAGCTCCAAGCTTCCCGTGGGCAGTTTGGGCAAGGTCGGCATCAAAATCGACCATAACGAACCGGGCAGTACCGAGCGCGAATTCACGGTAAAGCGACTGCCGCTGATCGCCGGGATACACGGTGTGCCGGTCGCGTGGATGCGTGCGCACGGCATTGAAACTGACAACTACGATCTTGCCGCCGAAAGCGATCTCGACGGCGACGGATTTGCAACGTGGCAGGAGTGGCATGCCGACACCGATCCGCTTGACGCCGACTCATCACTGGGTATTATCGCCTTCGAGTTAAAAAATGGCACTGCGTCAATAAAATGGAAAGGCGGCGTCAATGCGACTCAATGGCTTGAATGCGCCGCCTCCCCTGCCGGCGGCTGGACGAAATGCGTTACGCTGAATCCGCCCACCGGCATCACCAATGCCATCGGCGTCCCGGCTTCCGTCCACAAAGAAAAACCATTTTTTCGAATATCGGTTCCGTTAAAGAAATCACTGGCTCTGGAGAATATAAATGAGTAAAACGGCACGAGGGGTCTTGATAACCGGCGCCAGCTCTGGAATAGGCGCTGCGCTTTGCCTCAGATGGGCGGAGTGCTGCGAGACGCTCTTCATCTGCGGTCGAGACGAAAAACGCCTTAACGACGTCGCAAACCAGGTGTTTGAAGCCGGGTTCAAGCGGCCGCATGCAGCCGTCATCGACGTCGGTGATGCCGACGGCATGAAAATCTGGATGCAGAAGTGCAATCAAATCACGCCGCTCGACATCGTCCATGCCAATGCCGGGGTTTCTACCGGAGAAGAAAACGAAATAAACATCCGCAACACTTTTCGCGTTAACGTCAACGGGGTGCTGAACACCGTGCTGCCCGCCGTTGAAATAATGAAACAGGACGGGGAACGTCAATATCCAAAACGGATTGCGATAACCTCATCGATAGCCGGCTATCACGGTTTGAGCGGCTGTCCCAGCTATTCGGCGACAAAAGCGTGTGTCAAAGCGTGGGGAGCCGGGCTGCGCGGATTTCTTGCGCGGAACGGCATTGGCGTAAATGTGATTTGTCCGGGATTTGTCCGCTCGCGCATCACCGACAAAAACACCTGCCCGATGCCCTTTTTCATGGAAGCAGAACCGGCGGCGAAAATCATCGTCAAAGGAGTTCTGAAAAACAGTCCGATCATCGCATTTCCATTACCGATGCGTCTTGCCGCATGGATGGTTTCCATACTACCGGAACGGCTCGGAGAATTGATCTTCCGGGCATTGCCGAAAAAATCAACCTGAAACACGCCGACGGAATTTAAAAATCGCCAGCGACACCGAAACCGGCACCGCTACCAGCAGTGCAGAAACCACCGCTCCTGCGGCGCCGTAACCGATCTCCGCGAAAGGAACGGCGAAGGAGGCGGGCAACCCCCAGTGCGACATTGCACTCCTGGTGGCCCAGGTAAACAACCATCCCGCCAAGGCTCCGACCGGGAAACCGAACACCATTCCACAACCCGCCACACGCATCGCCTCCCCCACCATCCTTGCTGCCAATTGAACCCGCGTTGCACCGACGGCTCGCAAAATTTCAAACTCGCGCCGCGAAGCATCGGCAAAACCGGTCAACATGGCGACGAAGCCGAGCGAAAGCACAATCAGAAAAACAAACGGCACCCTGACCATAGCGCCAATGAGCTTCGCCCCGTGCGCCAGTGTACCATCGGCGATTTCATCGCGGGAATGAAGTCTGATTGCGCACTCGACGGGATTGCCCAAGCGATTAGTTATTTCTCGTTCGACTCTTCTGCCGGCGCCGAAAACACCGTGACGCTCGACAAATGCGGGTTTGTAGCGCAGCCAAAGATGGGTCATTTTTGACATTAACGAAGGAACCGGCAGTATATTGTACATCGTTTCGAAAGAGACGAAAACTGGGCCATCGGTGTCCGACGGCATGCCGTTAAGTCCGCGCACCAGTCCGCGGCTGGTAACCATGTGCCAATTCAAATCGGCAACAGCGGCGATTTTCAACCGGTGCACCTCACCGCGCACTTGAACAACCAACTCGTCACCCGGCTTAAGGCGGCGAGCTCTGGCCATCATCCAGGTAATAATGCACGCCTTTTCCCGCTTTACCGAATCAATCGCCACATCTCGGTTGCCGCTGATTATTTTAAGAGGGAGCAACGGCTCTTTGCCATCGAACATCAATTCAGGGCGACCGGCCATCAGAAGCGCATTTCTCAGCGAAACGCCGCCGCGCCCGCTGCGCTTCGTTTCTTCGTGCGGGAAAAACGGAGCTTGAATCACCTGCAGTTCGCCTATCCGTTCAACTCCGTCAAGTCCTGAGAGCTTATCAATGTCGTAAGGAGAAACTCCGCCAGGCAAAAGTGAAACTATTGCGTCAGGCCACTCTTTCGACGGAATAAACGATTTCATCAGCGAAGCGCCCCACACTTCGACGGCGACGAATGCGCCGAATCCGCAAGCAAATGCAATCATCATTCCGATGCGTCGGTATTTCACGGAATTTGGACTGTCCTGCGAAGCCACCTCCAGCGCGCGAACAGACAGTGCGGGACGCAAAACGCAAAGAGCTGCCGGTACGCAAAGAACAATCGAACAGAGCGCCACGGTTGCTGCAACCGACCAGCTGAATACCGCCCCTTCAGGGAACAGCGACGATTCGCAAAAGACGTAGATTTTCAAAGATGCCGCCGCCAACCCGCACCCGAGTAGCGAACCGGCCAATCCCGCCATTAACGACTCGGCAGCAACCATTCTCGCAACACCATGGCTGGTCATGCCGACCACACGAAGCAACGAGATATTCCGTCTCGTCGCCTCGACCGACAACAGCAGCGAATTAACCAAGAGGCACAGGGCGCTCATTGCCGCCGCCCATAGCATCAACGGACCGGCACGATCGAGATTGCGCCCGGCATCGGATGCGAACTGCGAGGAAATATCGTCGATTCCTGAAACTCCAGATGCGTCGACATTATGCTTCCAGAGGCGGATTTTCCCGTTTTGCCGGTTTTTGATACCGTCGAAGGCTGTCCTATTTGCAAAAACCCCCGGGAAGCCGAGCGGTGTCTTTTCTTGTTCGAGCACTCCTACCAATTTTGCGCTGAGAGTCTTGTTCTCACCGATGAATTTAATCATCGCGCCTAGTTGCGGTATCTCACCGCGTCCGAAGCGACTTAATGCAGATCTGGCGGCAACGACCTGCGCCTCATCAGCATTCCATTCCGGCCAAGTGCCGACCAGCGCGGCGTTGCCGAATATATTTGACGCGGACGATGGGGAAATTACCGTTCGCGCGGGAGGCCCTTGCAACACACGTCCCCCGGGGCGCAAATCAATCGCCACGGGAATTGCCTCAAGCGTCAAATCTGCCTCGGGTAAATTGGTCGGATCAGAATGAGACATCTTTTTTTTCGAAGTCGCCTCGCCCCGCCGCCCGGGAAACATTTTGACTCCTTCAATTTTCCAACTCTTCCATGGCGAAACGGTTTTGGCCGCACGGACGGATGCTTGCGCGTCGTTGGTTGCTTCGAGGGAAAACACAAAATCCACAGCACCACCGGCGGCGGCTATTCCCAACGCTGCACAGAGAAATCGCACTTTACCGCGGAGAATGTTTTTTATGGCAAGCGAGAAAATCATCGGCAGAACTCCAGATATGCCTTTGAAATTTCTGACGCATCGTGCATAGCTTCGAGCGATGCGCAAATCCTACCGTCCTTCATGAAGTGAACTTTGTTTGCGTACGCAGCGACCATTGGATCGTGCGTCACCAGCAAAATGGCGCTTTTTTCGACCCGATTGAGACTTGATAAGGTTTCACACAGCCGGGCGGACGCCTCCATATCGAGATTGCCGGTAGGTTCATCGGCAAGAACGACATCAGGCTTTGCAACTAGTGCGCGTGCTACCGCCACCCGTTGACGCTCGCCGCCGGACAAATGTTGGGGCAATGCCTTGCGTTTGGCCGAAATCCCCAAAATGTCCAGCAAGCGGTCAAGACGCTCGCGGTCGACGGGAGAACCCGCCAGCTTCAGCGGAAGCGCGATGTTGGCGCACACATCAAGCGATTCAACCAGATTGAACGACTGGAAAATCACTCCGAGATGCTCGCGACGGAACACCGCCGCCTCAGTATCGGACATTTGAGTAATTTCACGGCCGCCGATTTCTATTTTGCCGGAATCGGGAAGCAGCAGTCCGCATGCCAAATGAAGGAAGGTCGACTTGCCCGATCCCGAAGGTCCCATCAATGCCTCGAATGAACCGGGGCGAATCGCCAAATCGAAGTCCTTGAGCACGGCATTCCCCGCGCCGTAATGGTGGCATACCTTACAAGCATCAAGCGCATTCATTATTAACTCCATTGTCATCGTTCACGACTATAGCAACGCACGAAATAGCGGTAAGGTTCACCGCAACTTGCAAATGCCGTGTTTCCGGACAAAGTATTATTTGCCGAACCAGGCCGTGAGCCGGGCACCCCAAAGGCGGTTGAACATTCCGACAAAACGACCGACGAGCAATGCAATGAGCACTGTTCCCTCGCGTACCGCCGCAAGCTTGTGCGGGGGAGCGGACAATGAAATAACCACGGCTATCGACAACAACGAAATATCAACGATGTTTTTGGCATCATGAAACTTTAGTCTTCCATTTGTCGCATCGCTCCAGGCAAGCGAAAGCCCCTCGGCAGGCATGGGGATCAGACGCGGCAGGATGTACAGCGAAACGCCGGCACCAATTAGGACGGCCGAAACAAGAGTGTAGACTATCATCATCAGGTAAGAGCCAGGCTCCGGTAAAAATGAAAGCAGATGTCCACGGTCAGTCCAGTAGACGAAAAAGGCCAGCAGAAACGATGTGGCGAATTGCAGCAGCTGAACAGGCGCATATTTGCGGCGCAAGATGACGATCTGCAAGAGGATGAGCAATGCGAAAACAAAATAAATGTAATAGGACAGATGCAGCTCAAGTCCGAACACACCCTGAGCACGCTCAAGCGCGTAAGGCGTCGCACTGACCGCTGAGATGCCCAATGCCGCACATTTGGAAACATTGATTCCAATCGCAATGACAAAAAAACCTACAACGTAGGAAATAATTCTGCGTACGAGATTTGCAATGTTCATCTCTTCATCCTCCTGATTTTTATTTGCCAGAACAATTCTCTTCAGATAAAAACTCCGTCACCGACTCGAATCTGGCCGTTCGCGGAAACATGTTGAAAAGTTTTGCACTCGCCGGACGGTATCCGCCTTTCGCAAGCAACTTCGCATCTCGCGCCAGCGTGGCGGGATCGCATGAAACGTAAATCACCTTTGCAAAACGGTGTTTGACCACCGACTCGATGCATCCTGAATCGGCACCGCCCCGCGGCGGATCCATAATGACGGTGGTTCGAGTCGCGTCCCGTATCCACTTTTGGTGAATCGCTCCGCCCCCCGTCAGAGAAGCGCGGATAAAACGCGCAGCAACGCCGCAGGCGGCAGCGTTCTTTCGCGCCAGTTCAATCGCATCACCGCAAGATTCTATTCCGGTGGACGTTAGCGCTCCGCATTGTGCGCAGAGAATGCCAAATACTCCCACCCCGCAAAAAAGGTCAAGCACATGCGGGGTTTTGGACCGACCGTCCGAATACAAATCTGCCACATGCCCGGCGACCGCCGTACTCACCTCGCGATTGATCTGATAGAAACCGCTGGCTTTTACCTCAAGCATTCCGCAGAGCGCGCACTCACGCAAAAGCGGCTCGCATTTAGTTTCGAAAACATCGGTATCCGCATTCCAGAAGCTCTTCCTGCCGTGGCGAGAAATGCGTATAACGCTTTCACCGGCCCCCGAAGCTGAACGAAACACCACATCGTCACCATTTTTGAGGGAGACAAACGCCTTGCTTGATCGAAAACGAGACAACAGCGAATTGACTTCAGGATTCGCCAATGGACATTTAGGAGTGTCGACGACCAGATGCGAAGACTCTTGCCGGTAACCTAGCAAACCGTCGGAAAAATGGAGTGTTATCTTGTTGCGATAATGCAATACAGCGGGGGAATTTTCCGGTGGAAGAAAAATATCAACATCACCGAAAATGCGATTGAGAAAATCGGCGTACTGTTCCTGCTTGGCAGCAAGTTCAGCTTCGGGAGTCAAATGCGCATATACGCAGCCAGGTGCAGGCCTGTAGCTTATCAGGCAGTTGCAGTCAATTCGATCTGGAGAGGCCTCTTCGATTTGCAACAGCTCTGCTTCTGCGAAATTTTTGCGCATGCGCGTCACTCTGACGCGCACCTTCTCTCCTTTTAACACGCCAGGGATGAAAACCACCACGCCGTCGATGCGGGCGAGCCCTTTACCGCCGTAGACAAGCTTCTCAATGGAACATGAAAACTCATCGCCGCTTTTCATCGCTCAGCCTCTTTTGACGCATTGAGCAGCATTTCCACCTCGGCGCCCCATTTGCTCTCATCAGGGGTCTCCAGCACTAGAGGAATCCCCCTGAATCTGACATCCTTGGCGATTGCGAGGAAAAGCTCCGCGCCGATTTTTCCGAATCCGATGGATTGATGCCGATCTTTTCGAGAGGCAAAATCAACCATCGAATCATTAAGATGCATACCGCGCAGATATTTCAAACCGATAAGACGGTCGAATTCGTCTACTGCTGCCTGCCAACCTGATTTTTCATGTACCGCAATACCGGCACCGAAACTGTGCATGGTGTCAATGCAGACTCCGATCCGGGTCTTGTCGCCGACACCATCAATTATAGCGGCAAGCTCGCTGAACGTCGAGCCGAGATTGCCGCCGGAGCCGGCGGTATTCTCCAACACGATAGAGACCCCGGAAGTTGCAGCCAATGCGCGGTTTATTGAATCGGAAACCAATTCACACGCGGCCTCCGTCGAAATCAACTTGAGAGAACTGCCGGGATGGAGGTTCAAACGGTCAAGACCGAGACTGGCACAAATTTCAAGTTCGCAAACCAGTGAATCGAGCGAACGATTGCGCTTGTCCACGTCGGGATTGGCGAGATTGATGAGGTAGCCGGCATGAGGCAGCACACATGATGCGTTATACCCAAACGATTCCATGGCCTCGGCAAATCGTTCCGCTTCCGAAGCGGTTGGTATCTTCGCCTGCCACTGCCGCTGATTCTTGACAAACATTCCAAATCCGGTCGCGCCGAACGAATGGGCGTTGAGCGGAGCGTTGAAAACTCCACCGGAAATAGAAACATGCGGTCCGATAAAAAAATCCATCGCTACACTCCTTGAATTGCCGTGGCAAAGCGGTCGCGGCCGGAATAATCTTTCAAGACTTGGATATTGACAAATCCAAAATCCTCCAGCAAGGCGGTAATCCCGCCACGCTGATCATCCCCTATTTCAAAAAAAAGCCCACCGCCTGGTTTTAGCACCATCGTCGCGTCGACTAGCAACGTCCGATAGACATCCAAGCCATCAGCTCCGCCGTCAAGCGCAAGACGCGGTTCCCAATTTCTGATTCTCGGATCAAGCGAGTCCACTGTCTGCGTCGGAATATAGGGCGGATTTGAGACGATGATATCGACGGAAGCCGCATCCAGTTCGCCACATCCGTCGGATTGCACAAAAAGCACCCTTCCGTCCAATCCGGTGAACTTAGCATTTTCGCAAGCCAGCGCCAACGCATCTGGACTGACATCCAATCCAACGAAAACACCATCTCTCATCTCTTTGGCGAGACTCAAAATAATGCAACCGCTTCCTGTACCGACATCAACCACCAACGGCTTGGTCCGCTTTGCAAGTTCAGACTTAAGCACCAACTCAACGAGCTGCTCGGTTTCCGGTCGGGGAATCAACGCCCTGCGATCGGTTTTAAGTGTCAGCAATCGAAAATCCCACTCCCCGATGACATACTGCACCGGCTCACCGTCGATAACCCGTCTCATGCCCCGTCTCATAGCCTCGACTACTCGCTCGGACGGGGTCTGATCAAGATACTTGTAGAGTCCGGAACGATTACTCGAGTACAATCTGGCAATCAGGAGTTCGGAGACGGTATGTGCGTCTGGAACTCCTTTTGCCTCCATGAAACCAGCGGCCAAAGTTATCAGCTCGCGCAATGTTTTTACAGGTGTGGACATTCTCAGTTAGAACGGCATTTCATCGTCGAACTGATCGCTTACGGGAGCAACCGGCGGAACTGTCTCGGAGGCAGGCGCTTGCGCAGCAGGCACTCTGGCGGTACCATCGGCGTCAATCTGCTCCAGACGGAAGCAGACCAGATCGTTGAAAACGCGTCCGTTGTATTCACGGCCACGGATGTCAAATGTGACCTTTACTTTGCTACCGACCTGAACTCCGTCCAGGAGCGAGGTGTTGTTCTTCAAAAAATTGAAGCTGATAACCTGCGGATAGTTTCCGTCAGGACGCTCAAGAATCAATTCACGTTTGGTAAATCCGCTGGGAAAGGTTTGCACGGGCTTAACTTCTTTCACCAGACCTGTCATTTCATAAGTTTCCATTTGTCTATCCTTTTTTAAATGCTCAAATCGCTTCCAGCTAATGCTTTGTATGCACCCAGATACTTTTCACGGGTTTTGGCAATTACCTCCGGCGGAAGTTCCGGTCCCGGCGACTTGCGGTCAAAGCCGATTTCGTCAAGCCAATCGCGAACGAACTGCTTATCCAGCGAAGGCGGGTTGCTGCCAACGGCGTATGACGAACTAGGCCAGAAACGCGAGCTGTCAGGGGTCAGCACCTCATCGGCAAGAACCAGCCTACCATCAGCATCGCGGCCGAATTCGAATTTTGTGTCAGCAATGATGATACCGCGTTGAGCCGCGTAATCAGCCGCTTTGCGGTAGCATGAAATCGACACATCGCGCAATTCACCAGCTTCAGCCTCGCCCAGCGCATCGACCACGACATCGTAGCTTACCGCTTCGTCATGATCTCCGATGTCGGCCTTGGTGGTCGGAGTGAAAAGAACTTCGTCGAGCTTGGAGGCATTCTGGTACCCGGCGCGGAGTGCCTGGCCGTTGACAGTGCCTTTCTTAACATATTCCGCCCAGCCGCTGCCAGTCAGATAGCCGCGGACAATGCATTCAAACTGGACCATATTGACTTTTTTTACCAGCATCGACCGACCGCGCAAATCCTCCTTAACACCTTTGAGAAAATCGGGATACTCCTCTACATCGGCGGTAATCAAATGATTGCGAACTCCAAGAAAATCCATCCAGAAGAGAGAGAGTCCGTTGAGAACCTTTCCCTTGTCGGGAATGCCGGTTGGAAGAATTACGTCAAAGGCGCTTACGCGGTCTGAAACGACCATAAGCAACTTGTCGCCAAGGTCAAAAACATCGCGGACTTTTCCGCTTTTCGGTGCCGGGATACCCGGAATTGCGCAATCCAGCAATGCGTGGTTTTTATCGTATGTCATCTTCTGACTCCTGATTTTTCGTACCGGAGCGACCGGTACAGCCATTACAATACAGTTAAAGAAAAATTGTTCCAAGCCGGCAAACTACTTACCAGAAACCGTCTCGTCCTGAGTAACGGTATAGAAGAGGCCTTCGTACTCTGCAGGAGGCTTGGGATTATTGATCATCAACGCAAAAGGCTTAACATTGCCGGGGGGCGTAGTCTGAACGATGTGGCGGAGGAATGGTCCATCGGTATGGTAGCTGTTGCCGAATCCGGCGACCGCAACCCCGTGAGGAACCGCGGAGACGATTCTGCGAACATATTCGGCCTTGCCGTCGCCATCGGAGACGGGATAGACGATTCTGGGCGAAATCACGCCTCCGTCGCTTTCAAGCTGTATGCCTGTAATTTGCGAAACCGGAATGCCGAGAGTTTCTGCGGTGGCCCGAACATAAACTTGCGGGCTGGCGGAGATGACATGCATTTTAATTCCGGCGGCCTTCAATCTGGTGTAGATTTCCTTTGAGGAGGAAAAAATCCAATGCTTCATCGTTTTTTCAAATTCACGCTTTGCGAAATCAGCTATCACTGATTCTTCCATACCGACGTGGAGTTGGGCGATAAAGGGATAGCCGAGCCATACTCCGAGCTTGCACAACTCGGGATAGATTACATCGTTGTAACGCTTGACGTCGCTTGGTTTGATTACCGGCGACAGCCCCGCCTTGATGGAAAGCTCTGCAAGACCGGAGTAGATGAAATTTCCGTTTTTACCCGGCAAGCCGCAAGAGATATCTCCTTTGATGATGGTGCCGTCAAAATCCCAGAACATCATGGGAACGGCGTGTGGATCAGCCTTTTTGACTTTCGCAACAACATCCAATACTTGATTGACGACATAATCAACATGCGCCTCGCGCGCGATGGCGACCGCCGTCAGCATCATCGCCCCTCCAAACAGAATAAACAGCTTTTTCATCATTCTCCTTTTCTTTCGTTCAAGAGTACCACGCAGTGTACCACAATGCCAACACCTTTTCCGACATCATCCATCTTCTCATTGGTCTTGCCTTTGACCGAGACGCATGACGTATCCACTTTGAGGATTTCCGCAATACGCATGCGTATCGCATCCACGTGAGGTCGCAACCTTGGCTTTTCGCAGATAACGGTAGCGTCAATATTGCCGATGCGAAAACCGGCGTCTGCGATCAGGTCGACAACGCTACCCAGCAGTTTTGAAGAATCGGCCCCCCGCCACCTGTCGTCGGTATCGGGGAAATGCTCACCGATATCACCCATAGCCGACGCACCGAGCAAAGCATCGATGATTGCATGCAAAAGCACATCGGCGTCAGAATGCCCTTTCAAACCGGAAACTCCTGGAATGAGAATACCCCCTAGCATCAGAGCACGACCATCTTCAAAACGATGGGAATCATATCCAAAACCTATGCGCACTGCAACTCCTCGTCTCAAAACCGACATTTCGAAGAATTTTATTTCCAAAATAAAAAGCAGTCAAGCAATATTACGAGACGGACGATTTTATTATTGCCAAGTATTTAAGGGAAAGTGTATAATTTTTTAATGTCAAAACGAGGTATTCATCACAACAACAAAAAAAGGGGGTACAACGTGAATTCCTCACGCATCAAAGCATCATTACTATTGGTAGTATTTGCGGCACTGGCCGTTTTCTCTGGATTGGCGTTCATCGACAATATTGACATCATTGTCAAATATTGGAAAGATTTCAATGCTGTAAGTGGCGACTCAGCCAAAATGGCCAAGGAATACACCGGCATAATTCCTTGTTTGGATTGGACCACGGTCGACTACTCTGCAGTCACGACCTTCATTCCTTTCTTCGGTTTTCTCTTTGCGGCGATTGGATGCCTTCGTGTTATTTTCAAAAAGAAGCTGCATTCAAATGACTGCTTCCCGTATTTCCCTTACACCGATCTTCTCAATATTTCGCTGGGCTTGATCGGTACCTTGTGGGGAATCATCGTTATCGGCTACTACGACATGTCCACCATCGAGATCGACATTCTCATTGAATGTCTGCACACTGCGTTGTTCTCGACGTTGATGGCTGTTGTCTGGGTTTATCTGATTGACCATCCGATCATCCGTCCTTTGATGCGTAGCTGCATCAGCACCGCACAGATCGAGACCGACGATGACGAAAAAGACGTTATCGAGATCATCGAAGATTTGCGTCGCAGCGCATGCGGCATCCGTAGCGCTTGGGAAGATGAACGCATCAATCTTGAAGGACTTGTCACCCAGATGAAGTCCGCCAAAGATTCGATGAGCGAATTTGACCGTGCCACCAAGCAAGCCGGGATCGCGATTGACAAGACACTTGCATCGGCAGTGCAGGCGATCACCGCCCGCCTTTCCGATGTGGCGGAACAGATCGAAGCGAACCGTCGCGCTTCAGAGGAACAGGCGGCCGAGCGCAATGCTCGTCTGAACGAGGCCTATGACAAGCGCATCACCGATCTTAACAATGCTTTTGACAAGCGCATTGCGGTAATTGCCGAAGAGAACAGCAAGATTGCCGAAATCTGCGAAAAGCTTGAAGCGCAATCCAAGCGATTGCTTGATGAAAACGTACAGCTCAAAGCCGATCTCAAAACTTCCGAAGAAGCGGGACGCGAACTGAAGAGACGCGCCGAGAAAGCGGAAGACAACCTCAACACCATCAAAAAGGTCATAGCCGGTGAATAAGAAGCAAGCGCTTCTGAAGCAGCTGTCGCGGAAGGGACCGTCAGCGCTCACTGTATCAGTGAATGATTTGAACGGACTGCTGCTCCAGATCTCATTGGCAATCATGATGATTTTCGTGATGGCCTACTTCATCTTCCGCACGCAAAAGAATGAAAAGATTCTTGAGATTCAACGCCAGAAACTGGAATTGGCGGTTGATACTGTCGATAAAGAGTATAAAGTGCGCTATGGTCTGAACGTGCTCACTTCGGGAATAACCCGTCGTGAGGGCTCTACCAACGTTTACTTTGACGCATCATCGATCATTACCAACGGAGCGATGACGCAAAACCATGCCATCCGTGCTGCCTTCATATCTGCCTCGCAGAATGGGCAAGCCGACTTCGCCGACAAACTGGCGTTGCGTAAAGGATGGTGGGATAAGGTCATGAAGGCGGCAGCACTTGACAGCGACATCACGCAAGAGAACACCCAGTGGCTAAATGACACAGTGGACACCTGCATCGCTGATTATGTCGATTCCGTGCATGCTATCCAGTATGGATGCGCAACCATGCTGCAGAAATATTGGAGCGAGCATCCTCAACAGGTCAAAGACGAAGAGATCGAAAAGATTCTCACCAAATTTAATACTGCGGACGAGAAGACAAAAATGCTCTTGATTACCGACCTTGCGGAGGCGTTGCGTCGCTACAGTATTGAAACATTGTCCAAACTGGCAGGAGCGGAGTTGCTGCAATGAAAAAGAACACGATAATCTCCATGTGTGCGGTGCTCAGCGCCGCCACAACTTTCGCCAGCGAACTTGTGCAGGCGGAAAATCTAAAAAAAAGCTCATCGCATCTGGCGGCGCAATTGGTTGTTGACAGGCTTCGTGACGATGTTGCAACCAACAACAATGCAGTCGCCGATTTGGCAAAAGCGATGCTTTCCGACCCTGTTCGATACCGTAAGACGGGCGAAGCAAAGATACTTTTGGAACCGGAATTTTCCGAAAGTATAAAAAACACCTTCCGTAAGCGTGTTGACGACCTTCTTGACCGGATGGCGAAGCCCAAGACTCGGCAAGAGTATTTTGGCGCGGAGTTTCTGTCAAAAGCGGAAGACCCGGGGAATGCGTTCTTGAAAAAGGTTGCGGCCGATTCGTATCAGAACGCATTTAAGGAAGCCCGTAAAAAGGCTTGTGAAGAGCAGGCGAAACGTCTTTCGTCGGCGATTCGCCCTACCGAGGAAGAAGTTGACAGTTCCGATCGTGGAAGCTTGGTTCATCGAATTGCCGGTAAACTCATCGAGGCGAAAAAGAACGCCATTTTCGATGAGAACGTCGGTTATATTCTGAACACGATTGCAGGCCCCGTAGTTGTCGAGGCTTACAATCAGCGTGATATGCAGCGCGAGTCATATATGACGATGCCGGTCAACACCTACACTCCTGAATTTCTCGTCACCAACATGTTGAAAAACATCAAAGGTGAAGTATCTCGAATCCAGCGTGAACGGAAGGCTGAGGGGCAGTACGGGTACGGGCTATTCCCGTCCACGACCAATAATTCACTGGTCGCTAAGATGGCAAAGAATCGTGCGATTAAAAATCTGACGGATGCGCTGTCAAACGTATCGACAAATATTTTCGACCGCAAATGGGCGGAAAAGGAAATTTTGACGAATATTGACAAGCATCGCAATCGAGGAGATTCGGAAAATGCCTTCCGGGTGCTTAACAGCAAAAAGATGGAAGATCTGGCGCTGGCAGAGATCCGCAGGAGGGTTCCGAAAAACGAGAAAGCACGTTTTGAGGAGTATTTTGCAAAAGACGGTTCACAGAATTCGAGATATACGAATTTGCGTTGGAATCGCGCTGGCAATGAATTTTGGCCGCTGGTAGTGCAGGTTCGCAACTCGTGTGCGAGCAATCAGATGTCAAAATTCTACAAGAAACTGCAGAACAAGGATTGGTATCCCGATTATGATGTTGTGGATGCGATCAGTCTCAGTTCCGATTTGTCCCGCGAATGGGCACTTTGGCGCAAATACAAGGAGTTTTCGGAATTCTCTGACCTTGAGAAGAAGCAACCGATTATCGGTGAAACTTCGGCAATGGTCAACAATGCGATGAGGTACGCGTTGGGAGCTGGTGAACGCGCTCGTTCATGGCAGCACGGTATTGTGCGTAATATCTATCATTCGATTCGCTCTTACTACGAATCGACCGGAAGTCGACCTTCAATTGAGACGGTTGTAGCGGATTATGAAAAGCGCGTCACCGATCAATGGCTCAAGAATATAGCCAAGGCGATGGAGGGGTACGAGAAAGCAATTCCAAAATACGAAAAGCTTTTCAACAGCACTCGTGAGCAGATAGAATTGCGTGCCAAGGCGATTGTCAGCATGTCAGGATCCTCGAACACGGCAAAGGGAGATGGCTCAGATGATGGTGATGTCATTCCTTGTTCAGCCACGATTACATTTGACATCAAAGATGACAAGGTGATAGAAGCATCTATTCGCTACAATGGAGAAACGGTTTCGACGGTGAAGGCAAACCTAGAGAAGAAGGCGTTCAAGCGAGAACTTAACAATTTCTCGCGCAGCGTTTCTGATCAGGTATTGAACCGAATCCGCGAAGCGGCAAAGAACGATCGACTCAATGTCCGGTTGAATCTTGTTGTTCGCGACAACCTCGTATACTATGGAGCTGTAATTGATGTATATGACAGCATCCGTTTTGGGGTTGAGAAATTAGGTCCTAGGATCAACTCATTCCGCACCTTTGGTGCGCCTCGCGATTGATTCATGTACCAAAAAAGGGACGCCCAGCCGGCGTCCCTTTTTTTAGGGTCTGTCCCCCTAATGTATTCTAGGGTCTGTCCCCTAAATGAAAATGGTCGCCAAACCTGCGCCTATTTTGAGGGTATGTCCCTAGAACGACTAAAAATTATCGTTGAAAAAGGTTGTCGCAAAATCTCGTGTATTAGGGTATAATCATTACGATTTTCAAACACAATCTAGGAGAATGACCATGGCTGCGAATTGCAAATGTTCCTCAGGTAAGAAAAAGTGTTCAAATGGCAAATGCGAATGCAAGGCGGATAAAAAATACGCTTTTGTAGCTCCCATTCAACTCTTGCGCGAGATGAAGGCAAAAGCCGACAAAAGCTCACCGATTTTTGCAGTTGCCCTTGAACGGGACAATGGCTATGTTACCCGTTACGACTTGCCGATTCCTTCCGGCATGGGAAAAAAGGAAATCGTTAGAAAACTTTGTGAGAGAATCGTAAAGTTCTTGCTTTGGTCTTCGGGCGGGTACAAAATCACCATCGCCGGCCCCAGTGCCATTTGCAAAAAAATCAAAGCAGACTACCAAATTGGTGGTGCACGTGACTTTGACGCAAAATTCTTCAAGAAAGTTTATCATCAGGATTTGACTGTAAAGGTTGTCAAACTTGACAAAATGCCGAAAGCTAACGAACGTGCGCTGAAGGTCAATGCCAAGAGTAACGGATGTCGTCTCGGATTTGATTTGGGTGCAAGTGATTTTAAAATCAGCGCAGTTAAGAATGGCAAGGTAACCTTCTCTGATGAATTTCCCTGGGATCCCAGAAATCAAGCAGACCCCGACTATCATCTGAACAAACTAAACGAAGGACTTAAGAAGGCAGCCGCCACTTTGCCCAAGGTTAATGCCATCGGTGGAAGTACCGCCGGTGTTGTAATTGACAACTACTTGCGCTCTGCCTCACTCCTTCGAGCTGTCGAGGAAAAAAACAATCAGCGCTTTGAAGAGGGACAGTCCATTTTCTACCGTCTGCAAAAAATTTGGAATGTACCGGTTGAGGTTGCCAATGATGGTGATGTTACCGCTCTTTGCGGAATGCTGACAATGAACAAAAAAGGAATTCTCGGCGTTGCCATGGGCTCAAGCGAAGCGGCCGGCTTTATCAACACCGACGGGTGTCTTACAGGTCGGCTGACGGAACTGGCCTTCGCTCCGGTTGACTTAAGCGATCAGGCGCCAACGGATGAATGGTCTGGGGATACCGGGGTCGGAGCAATGTACTTCTCGCAACAGGCCGTCAACTTCCTCGCTTGCAATGAAGGCTTCAAATTCCCAAAGACCATGCCCCTTCCCGAACGGCTTAAAGTAGTCCAGAAGGCCATGTCAGAAAATGATCCTCGTGCGCTGCGCGTCTATCAACGGATAGGATTGAATCTCGCGCATACCGTACCTTGGTATCGCGAATTCTACGACTTCAACAGTCTGATGATTCTGGGACGTGTCACAACTGGCATGGGCGGTGTGATTATTCTTGAAACCGCGCGTTTGATGCTGAAAGACATCTATCCAGAAACTGCTGCCGAGGTAGAGATTTTCATGCCAGATGAAAAAGCTCGCCGCCTTGGCCAATCAGTGGCCGCAGCATCGCTCCCCGAGCTGTAAAAGAAATAAAAAAGAGCGCTTCGCTGAGAGGCGCTCTTTTTTTGAAAAATTGCAAATTGGGTTCAATTGGTTTGTGATTGTCTGAATTCAACCTTTTTAAGCATTCTAATTTGCAAATATGCAAAAGCAATGAGAACAGTGCCCAAAAACCATGCCATGGTTGTTGCGGTCGAAAAACGCAAATTATTATACGCCTCTTTCCAGATCATCAGTGACAGAACATTTGTAGCATCTCCTGGACCTCCGAATGTAAGAAGGAAGATACTGCCCATGCCCTGACAGGCTGCAATAAATGCTCCTGCAAAATTTATTACCATTAGCGGCAAAAGCTGCGGAAAAGTAATATGCCGAAAACGCGATAGAATTCCAGCACCATCAATTGCCGCCGCCTCATAGTAATCGCGGGGCAGCGAATGTAATGCCGCAAGGTAAATAAGGCTCGCCATACCGGCATTAGCCCATACCCCCGGTAAGATGCAACAAACCATCGCCAATGCAGGGTCTTGCAACCAACTACAAGCATCAAGACCGAAGACTTCCAGCAAACGGTTGAGAATTCCATTTTCAGTTGGATCGTACATCATCTTCCACAGCAAGGTAATAACCAAAGCGCTGGTCAGATGTGGCAAAAAATACAACGTCCGAAACAAAATTTTACCGCGCGGTATTTCGGATAAAAGCACCGCCAGCACAATCGGCGAAATGAACCCAAGCAAAAGAGTCAAACCGACATACTGAGCAGTTCTTCCCCACGCCTTCCAAAAACCCGGATCGCATGCTACTGCAATAAAATTATCCAAACCGCTCCATGTTGAAGAGCCGACCAAATGATAATTTTGGAATGCCATTAAAGCACCGCGTAAAAGCGGATAGTATGCCCATAAAAGTATACTTAGAACAGCAGGTGCCAAAAAAAACCATGGCAGGAAGCGATTACGGGATTTTACATCCGCTTTTCTGTCTATAGGTGTCATCATTCAGCAATCCAGCGTGAATACACGCCACTAGGAAGTGGAAGGGTATTTTCCGAGCCGGAAAGAAGCATCTCGCCGTTTTCGAATCGCCCTTCCCCCATAATCTGACCTAAAACATTGCCAATAACGATTGGGGTATATCCCGGAGTATGTGCAGAAAGCAACACAAAAAGCGGGTTATCGCTAAGCAAGGCACGGCACAACCGGAGAGTTTCCGGCAGGTCCTTTTCAATTTTATACATTTCGTTATTTTGTCCACGTCCAAAGGTCGGAGGATCCAGAATTACTGCGTCGTACTTGCGGCCGCGTCTAGCTTCACGGGAAAGAAATTTGTGTGCATCTTCCACAATCCAACGAATTGGATGGTTTTCAAGGCCGTTAAGCTTTGCATTCTCTCTTGCCCATTGGACCATGCCGCGCGACGCATCAAGATGACACACTTCTGCACCTCCTAATGCGCTAGCCATTGTTGAACCACCAGAATAAGCGAAGAGATTCAAAACAGAGACGTTACGTTTTCGCAATTTTATTGCAGAAGAAACTTGATTGCGAATCCATTTCCATTGATCTCGCTGCTCAGGAAAAATACCCAAGTGTCCAAAGTCAGTACCGGATAATTTAAATTTGATACCGGCGGTTTGAATTATCCACTGATCAGGTAATCCTTTGCGATTATGCCAGCGATTCCCATCTTCGCGATCGAATTTGGCATTTGCAGAATTCCATAGATATTTTTCAAGCTGTGGTGACCATACCGCTTGAGAACATGGCCGAACAAGGGAAATTTTCCCAAATCGCTCAAATTTACGACCATGTCCGCTGTCTAAAAGTTCATAATCGTCGATCATACTGCTCCTAAATTTCAAGAACTGGTGTATCAAGGCTGGCTATTTCACGATCAAAAAGCTGAAGCTGATTTGAAAAACTGTCGGGTAAATCAGAGACCCCTGCTCGTTTTAAATCCGCACCGAAATTGAGAATTGAATTGAGAACATCGCGAACGCGTAGTGAAGATGCATCACCGCAAAGCACATAATTGCCATCTGAATCGTCATCAACTTTAAGAAGGATGCCGACATTTACAAGTTCATTGATAATTCTCGAACAGATGCTGCGGGGTATGGCGTTGTCAGTAGCGAATCTGGATACTGACAGAGGATGAGGGGCTGCATCCGTTGCCGATTTTGCCGCCGCTGAAACTAGCATCAGGGATAATGTTAGCCGAGAACGGACACTGAGCATCTCAGCAATTGACGAATAGAAAAAGAGGTTGCAATATTGTGCGGCGAAGGCAATTTCAGCTCCGACAAGCACTATTTTCCAACTCATAAAAAGCCATGCGAGCAGGATGGGAAGAGTAGCAAAGCCACCGTACAAAGTACTGAACTGAGCAATTCCAATTTGCAGCATTGTACATAGTTTCAACCACAGTGTTGCCAATACAGCGGTGACCAGACCTCCAATAACGGCAGCTTTGGCACGCACCTTGGTATTCGGCATAAATCCGATAAGAAACGAAAAGAAAATCCAACCGAACAGAATGACCGTGGCGATCTTGACTATGGGGTTGTTGCTGAAAAAGTCGAGAATGACGGATCCTTTTTCGCCCGCTATTTTGGAAATTACGCCCGAAAGCGCTGACACCACCGGAATGGTTGATGCGGCCAGGCAAAGAAACGGGAGAATAATAATGGCAAAGAGATAGTCGGCCGCCTTTCGAACCAAAGGTCGGCCGGAGCGCACATTCCAAACCTCATTAAAACTGGTCTCGACCTTATCCAACGTTCCGATAACCGTCCAAAGCAACATCACAGCGCCGATACCACCAAGCGTTCCAAAATTGATATTATCGAGTTGGGAGAGCAATTCATCGGCCATTTTTCGCATTTTCGAGGAAATTGCCGATGCTGACACCGTTTGAGGTGGGAGTTGGTTGGTTTTGGATTGTGTGAGGGCAATTGCGTTTTGCATTGCATTTTCATCTGACGGGAGAGTGTTGCCTGACTCGAGTTCAGCGGTCCAGGTTTCTACCACTGCATAAATTTTTTCCTTTGCCAGTTCGCCGCCGCCAAATGCGCGGGCCAAGGCTAAGGTCATTGCCAATACGGGGATAAGTGCCATTAGCGAAAAAAACGTCAAGGAGGCGGCATGAAGATTGCAGCGATTAGATTTTAGGCGCGAACAGACCAAAGAAAGAAAACGCAATGCTCTTATAGTCAACCTATGGATTCGACCTAATTCTTCGGTATGGAGCTGCCAAAGTTCGTATTTGATGAAACGAATCAAACCTGACAATCCTGTCAATTTATTCTGTTTGTTCATTTATCATCTATCCTTATCTAACGAATTTTAGAAAGCACTCTGATTGCAACGGGGCGGACTACGCAAGAAAGTTGACATGCTCCGCAACCGACACACAACTTTTCATCCACCAGCAACTGATTTTGTGGCCACTCCGTGGATTCCACCAGACTCAACGCATTAACGGGGCAATGGTCAATGCATATTCCGCAACGGCGTTGCGACTCCAAACAAAGCGTTACATCAACATTGGCAACTGCTGCAATTGCTGGTTTCGACATTCCGGATTTTAGAACCGGGATGGCGCCCGTTGGACAGACGATCATACATTTCTTGCAATCGGTATTACAGAATTTATCGATAAAATTCAACTGTGGTGCAAGCCATTTTTTTCCACCTTCAGAACTTAGTTCGATTATATGCTCAGGGCAAGCAGTGATACAAGCTCCGCATCGAATGCATTTTCTAAGAAAATCCCCTTCACTTACCACCCCCGGCGGGCGGATTGCCCGATTAGGGCCTGTCCCCTCCGGATTAGGGCCTGTCCCCTCCGAATATTTCTCCGTATGCGTGTCATCGTCTTTATTAGGGTCTGTCCCCTCTTCCCGAACGTTACGTTTAGGGTCTGTCCCCACATGGGGATCATTTAACGCAGAAGAATGCGCGGCACCTAGACAAAGCAACAAGACACCGATGAATCGGCGTCTTGTCGTCTGTTGGCATGTAGCGGTTCGCTTCATTTCATCGCAAACGCGTAAGCATTGCGGAACATCCGCATCCAAGGGCCACATTCTCCTTCAAACAAACCGCCCCGATATGAGAGTTGCGAGGAGCGGAATCCGCGTTCCGGATGTGGCATCATGATGGTTGCACGCCCATCATCAGAGGTAAATGCCGTCAAACCACCCTTTGTCCCGTTCGGATTGTAAGGATAGCGTACGGTAGGTTGAAGCTGACTGTCGACATATCGCGCAGCAATCTTGACCTTCCCTTCTGATTTTTCACTGGCAAATACGGCGCGGCCCTCGCCATGGGCTACCGCTATAGGAACTTTTGAACCCGCCATACCCTTGAAGAAAATTGAAGGAGAATCCATCAACTCAACCGTGCAATATCTCGCTTCAAACTGCTCTGAGACATTACGCTTAAACTCCGGCCAATGCGTTGCGCCTGGAATAAGGCTCTTGAGCTGCGACAGCATCTGACAGCCATTGCATACCCCCAATGAGAATGTATCCGGGCGATGGAAGAAATCCTTGAACATCTTTTTTAAACGCGGATTAAACAAGATTGACCGCGCCCAGCCTGAACCGGCACCGAGCACATCGCCATAACTAAAGCCGCCACATGCAACCAGTCCAACGAAATCAGCCAAATCCGCTCGACCGGCAAGTAAATCGGACATATGAACGTCAACACTATCAAAACCGGCAAGCGCAAAAGCCGCCGCCATTTCAATGTGGCCGTTCACCCCTTGCTCCCGCAAAATCGCGACCCTCGGCCTGCGGGTCTTTTTTGAGACCCTCACCTTTACATTGGCGTCCGGATCGTAAGTCAGGAAGAAGTTCATACCTGCATCATTAACATCAAGCGCGTTATCATATTCTTCACGCGCAGAAACAGGATTGTCCCGAAGCGCCTGCATCCGATAGGTTGTCTCGCTCCATGCTCGGCGTACGGCAGTAATATCGGTTGCAATTACCAGTCGTCCACCGATACGAATTTCAAATTTACGGGAATCGGTCATCGGTTTGCCGATAAGTGCAACATCCGAACCTAAACCTGCATCGGTGAAGATCTTCATCACTGTCGCAAGTTTCGAATCCGCCACCTGAAGTACAGCGCCAGGTTCTTCACTGAACAAAACCGCCAAAGGATCCGCGTTCTGGTCAGTCATGCGCACATCAAGGCCGCAGCCGCCGGAAATTGCCATTTCAGCGAGAGTAATCGCCAAGCCGCCATCCGATCGGTCATGATAGGCCAGTGCAAGCTTGCGACGCACAATCTTTTGCATGGCATTGAAAAACGCCTTAACACTCTTGGCATCGGCATCTGCCGGCTCGTCTCCAAGTTGGTTGTAAACCTGAGCCAGGCAACTCGCACCTAAACGGTATTTGCCATGTCCTAGGTCAATATAAACTAACGTACTCGCTTTTACTGCGCGTTTGATATCCGGGGTCACGGTAAGAGTAGCATCTTTAACAGGAGCAAATGAAGAGACCACCAATGACAATGGTGCAACCTGACGATGTGATTGACCCTTTGAATCGGTCCAAACCGTTCGCATTGAACAGCTATCCTTCCCTACGGGTATGGAAATCCCCAATGCCGGGCAGAAATTCATCCCCGTTTCCTTGACGGTTGCATACAAATTGGCATCTTCACCCGCCTCCCCGCACGGTGCCATCCAATTGGCTGAAAGACGAACGTTGGAGATGTCTCCGCAATCGGCAGCCGCTAGATTAGTCAATGCCTCGGTTATTGCCATACGGGCGGAAACAGGACCACTGATCAATGCGCTTGGGGTACGCTCACCGGTCGCCATCGCTTGTCCATTGTGAGTCTTGTATCCCATGGTGGTAACGGCACAGTCGGCTACTGGGAGCTGATATGGGCCAACCATCTGATCGCGGGCCACAAGTCCAGTAACCGAGCGGTCTGTAATGGTTATCAAAAATGTCTTGTCGGCGATAGTGGGCAAGTGGAGCAATCTGAAAAACGAACTCTCTGCCTCAATATCTTTGAAATCTAGCTTCTCATGCTTGACGGAGACGCTTTTCACATCTCGAACCATCCGAGGGGGTTTGCCAAGCAAAACATTGATGTCCATGTCAATCGGATTGTCGCCAAAATGGCTATCGGAAAGCACCAACCGGCCATCCCCGGTTGCAACGCCGAGGAAAGCAACGGGGCAACGCTCACGGCGGCAAAGATCTTCGAAGAACTCCTTTGCTTCAGGGCGCAATGCCAAAACATAACGTTCCTGCGATTCACAGCACCAGATTTCCATAGGACTCATCGATGGTTCTTCATTGTGAATTGCACGCAACTCAAATTTAGCGCCGGTTACCTCGGCTAATTCAGGGCAACCATTGGAAAGACCGCCAGCACCAATATCATGAATGGCGACTACCGGATTGTTCTTGCCCATTGAAGCGCAAGTATTGATCACTCCCTGGCAACGGCGTTGCATTTCTGCATTTCCGCGTTGCACGGAGTTGAAATCAAGCGCTTCGTCATTCGTACCGGTGGCCATGGAAGAAGCCGCGCCACCGCCCAAACCAATACGCATTGCAGGCCCACCGATTTGTACGATAAGGGCGCCTGGTTTAACGGGCTTCTTGTTAACCTGGTCGCGAATTATAGTTCCATGACCGCCGGCCAGCATGATTGGCTTATGATATCCGCGATATCCACCCACGGTCTCCTGCTCATAGGTTCGGAAGAAGCCGGTTAATTGAGGACGACCGAACTCATTACCGAATGCAGCTCCGCCGAGAGGTCCGTCAATCATGATATCAAGCGGGGAGGCCAAACGTTTCGGAAATTCAGCATATGGTTTTTCCCACGGCTGTTCGCCTCCGGGGATATGAAGATTACTGACCATAAAACCGCAAATACCGGCAACGGTGCGAGAACCCGAACCGGTTGCCGCTTCATCGCGGATTTCACCACCGACACCGGTTGCCGCACCCGGGAACGGTGAAATTGCGGTCGGATGATTGTGCGTCTCCACCTTCATCAACTGATCGAGCTGTACCTCGCTGAATTCGTAGCTGCGAGGCATTGCGACAGCCTTGATATCAGCAGGAGGTGCCGGGGTGAAAATTTCGGTTTTAAAACCTTTAACCACGGACGAATTATCCTTGTAAGCGACCAACGTGCCCTTCCCGTTTTTGGCATGAGTATTTTTAATCATGCCAAAAAGGGATTCTTTTTGTTTTTTGCTATCAATAATAAATTCGGCACCAAAAATCTTGTGGCGACAATGCTCTGAATTAACCTGCCCGAACATTACCAACTCGGTATCGGTAGGATTGCGCCCTGCCGCCTTGAAAGAATTGGCAAGATAAGCCATCTCTTCTTCAGAGATAGCCAGGCCGAGCTCGTCATTCGCCTTGCGTATTGCGTCGATCCCGCAATTTAAAACATCAAAACTGCGGCCGGGGGCTGGCGGTGGGCAATCGAAGAAGTCATTCAATTCGGTGTAGATACCCTCGGTCATGCGGTCATAGAGCAAATGGGCGGCAGGTGCAAGCTCTTCACAGGTCAGCAAGCGCGGTGATGTCGATGAATTTTCATATGCGCTTATTTTAAACTGGATACCCCGCTCAACTCGCGGCACGGATTTGATTCCGCAGGAGTGAAAGATGTCGGTTGCCTTAGATGACCAAGGGGAAATGGTACCCTTGCGGGGAGTGACAAAAAAACCTTCCTCGGAAACGGGGGCATCCAAAGCATTGAGCAGCAGGACAGCCTTTTTCAGCTCATCATCAGCGACCTTATCGGTATTGAGCAGATAAACATAATTCGCGGTTATGGAAAATTTTGAAAATGCCGGAAGCGAATCCTGGAATCCCGAATTGAGAGCATCGAGACGGAACGGTGAAATTGCGGCGGCTCCCGCAAGTAGAGTCAGATTCTGAGCCATAAAAAATCCTTCACAATTGATATCAAAAAGACCTGATTATTTTACCACAACTAAACGTCGGTAGCAAATTTTCGTTATCGAAAAGGAGTAAAATTTCGCATCGGATTGACACATTAAACCCGATAAAATGAATCAACAGCGGAAATGAGCTTCTATTTCAGACGCAAACACGGATAAGTCATCATAGGTTGATTCAGAATAGATATCGAAGTCGGTGGGCTGAGCATTGACGATAAACAGCTTACCACCGCTTTTAAGCGTCAAATCAGGAAGACCTGCTGCGGGGAAAACGCGCAACGAGGTGCCTAAAACAAGTAGGATATCAGCTCTGGATGCTAGCACTATCGCGGATCGATAGGCTTGCTCCGGCAGTGCTTCTCCGAAGAAGGTGTTATCAGGCTTGAATATGCCTCCACATTCGCATTGCGGAATATATTTTTCGCCAAGGGCCTCAATACCTCCGTTAGCGTCGATAAGTTGCAAAATGCGATCAAAATCGATTGATCTTGCGCATTTTCGGCAGCTGTGAACGATTGGAGAACCATGGATTTCGCAAACATCATTTGATCCTGCCCGTTGGTGGAGCATATCAATATTTTGCGTTATTATTCCTTTTAGGATTCCGACATCCTGTAAAACTTTCAATGCTTTATGCACTGGGCCTGGCGTAAAAGCGTGGAGATTGTATACGAGCTTCTTCGCTGCCCGATAATAAATGGACGGGTCACGGTCAAACCACGCAATGTCAAAAATCCGTTCTGCGTCAACATTGGAACTGGAATAAAGGCCACCGGCACCTCTGAAATCGGGAATACCGCACAAGGTACTGATGCCGGCACCGGTCAGGGCTACGGCATGGGAAGAAGTGGCAAGCGCATTAATTAGACTTTTCAACGATATTTTCCTTTAATGAAGTCATTTTATAAACTTGCCGGTGTCACGATTGTATTCGAAGGAACCGCCCTCCCAGGTCATTTTCCCATTTACGCAATCGTCTATTACGGTATATGAATTTGTTTTTTTCCAACACCCATTTTCTTTAATCAAAACATCAACGGCATCACATGGGCGATTTCCTCGCACTTTTGCGATGATGCTTTTGCCGGGGATGGTAAGTTCAAATCCGCTGCCGTCTTCGAGCATTTTGACTACAAATGAGACTTTTGCATGTCCGTCATACATTGGGATAATCGCTCCCGGATAATAGTCGATTGAGCGGTCCCAAACATCCATCACGTAACTCATATCCTGGTAGCAATTACCGGTAATCCTGCCGGTTTTGGCATCCATATAGAAATGATTAACTTGGTTACCGTCACGTGCATTGACACAAATGTGAAAATGTGCAGGAAAATCGGTGTGTCCGTTGGCAAAATTCGACTCAAAACCGCCTATCCAAATTTTTCCGTCTTTAATGGTCCCGGCTTCACCGAAGCCGAGTCGTTCGAACGCTTCGCGAAGTGCAAAGACGAAATTGATTACCGCTTTAATTTCGTTTTCGGGGTATGGCACCTTACGGTGAGGTCCGGCTTGCATCCCCTTCATGTTGTGAGAGAGCGACCAGGTGATATCGCCGAGAGCGGGGAAGGTGGTATCAAAATGGGTTGGTGTTTTTTTGGCGGAGGGGATAAACGAAGAGGAAGTGGCGTTAATTACGATATTGCTGGCACCGTACACGGCTCGGATTCCAGCATGAGGCCATGATGCCTTGATAAGTGGGGCCGGGTGGTTAAAACCATCGCGTTCAAAGGTCAGATACGCCTCACGTATGTTGACGCCGGAATATTTTTCACCTTCGACGAGTCGCCATCCGTCAGGTATGCTGAGTTTTGGCATCGGGTCATCACCCAAACGCTGTTTCATTATCTTGACCGCATAGCGAGTAACATCACCTTGATATGCATTTACAAATATAGTCCAATTGGTGGGCGCGGAATATTCATATTCGATACCTCCGTTATTTTTGCGATACCACTTGAATTTTATGGTACCATCTTCTCCTAGCGACTCCTCCCATTCGTCGCCGGATTTGTCGGTTTTGCGGAGTGAAAGGCAAACCAGCTTGCTGTTACGGTTGAATTTGTAAACTCCACGTGAATCGGGCTTTCCGCGTACGCGTTTGCTAAAATTGTGCCCTTCTTGTTCTAGAGCATGATACCAAGCCAATTTATCTTCTGGTCTACGTGATATTTGAAATTTTTCTCCTAACTCTTTTGAGCTAGGAGTACGGCAGCCAGCAAAAATGCATACAGCCATCAGAATGATTTTGGGGACAGACCCTTTAAAACATATCACCAAGCTCATTTGATTTCTCCATTTCTTTTAATGATTTTGGGGGCAGCCCCTTTAAAACTTACATTTCTTTTTAAGCGGATCGTTGGCCATGAGTTGCATAAACCACACATGGTCCAAGCATGTAAGAAACTATTTTATGCAGCTTACGTTTAAAGCAACTGGAATTGAGATTGATGGCGTTTTTCACAAATTCGAGGCTTCCGATGACGCCCCCATTTTCAAAGCGCCGATTTCGTACCAAATATAATCTTTGATCACTTTCATAGCGATATCCTAATACTAATAGTGACAGACCCTTGGCGGCAAAAATATCTCCGTTTCTTGCAGCTCCTAGCGCACTCCATTCATATTCTTCTGGAGTTTTAACCATTTGCGCTCGAACAGGATTGCTGTGAATGTAGCCAATAACATTTTTTAAATTGTCTCCATCTTCGATTAGAGCACTTTTAAATCTTCCTGCCCACAACGTGCCTTCATGGTTGCTATAGCGATTATACCATTGCGAAAAACGCTGCTTTAAGGTTTTCATAAATTCGCTTAAATCGCCCATTCTAGCTCGCATTTTATTTATCATTGATTCCGCACACTCCATATCATTCGCATTTTTATAGTCATTAAGTCGATTAACAAATGCATTTTTGTAGTTTTCTCCGTATAAAACCGCAACTCTTCGAATAACCTCGGCTTCTGACACGATATTTTTATTTTCCGGCACTCGTATGCACAAATGAAAATGATTATCCATTATGACATAAGTAGCGACATCCACTCCGCTGAATTCTGCAGCGCGGTGCAAAATATTAAGTAGGACTCGCTTAGCCTTGTCATCAACTAGCAAAAATGCCTTATTAGCTATCCTGCTAACAACATGATAATAAGCCGTCTTAGTGGCCTTGACTCTGTTTGTTCTAGACATAGAAACCTGCCTTTCTTAAATAATTTTTCAACAGCAAGTGAACTATATCAAAAAAAATTAAGCGTGTTGTCAAAGCGATGTAAAAGTTTTGTAAAAAATTTGTAAAAAAGTTGTTATATCTTTTGCTATTTTAGGGTCTGTCCCCAATTGTTCCGGCCAAAATCTGTAGCAAAGCATCTTTTAGCTGATTTACTCGGCGCTCCCTATTAGAAGTACGATAACCTTTAATGCAGATCAATCGTCCGCCATAATCATTGCCATCGTCCCAGACGGGCGCACCGTCTGTGGTGATAACACGTTTGCCGCGCTCCAGCGCTTCTGCAACCACTAACCCAAAATTCTCGCTCAACGTCGGCAACACCAGCACATCACACCAATCCCAAGCCTCTTCTTTTTCCGCTTCGCTCACCACCCCGCAGAACTTCACATTCAATTCATGCTCCTTCGCCATCTGCCGAAGTTTACCCCCCTCTCCCTCATCCTTGCCAATGACTTTCAGTTCCAATCTCTGCGTCTCTGCACCTCTGCGTCTCTGCGTTAAAAAACATCTCATCGCTTCAAGCAAAAATTCCACGCCCTTCAAAGGATGCAACCTGCCGATAAAAAGCAACCGCAAAGGATTGTGCACACTCTTCAGCGGCATATCCAACGCTCCGTCCCCAAGCGAGAGCATCTCAACCGTTTTGACCTTCAGCTCAAACTTCCGCACCCACTCGACTTCATCATCGCAAGTCGCCACAACCCGATCTGCTCTCCCGAAAAGCCAGCGCTCAATTGGCGTCACCCACATTTTTTTCCACCAGCGATGCCGCCGTTTAACCGGATCCATGCAACCATGCGGCATTCGAACAAGCGTTTTCTTAAGCCGCAATGCCGTCCATGCCGCCCTCATCACACCCGGCGTCCACATGGAATGCACCCACACCTCATCTGCAGCAGCAATCTGCCGTTGTGTCCACGCCTTGAAATCGACACACTCTACACTCTTCCCGCTCGCGATCTGCCGCCGTGCCACCATTTTCGCCGCAACTGCGATTCCGCACGTCGGATCATCAAGCCCCGGAACTATATGAAGTATTTTCATCGGAAAAAATTATAACCAATTAATCCAATCCACTCGTGAACTGCGATTGAATTTTTAAGTAATGCCTCAGCATTAGGCATAAAATCATAAAGCCCTAAAGATCGGTACCTCATAATCGAATACTCAAAATCAGCCGGTGCGCAAACTACTTCCACGTCAGGCGCATACTTTTCAAACATCAACCTCGCGCGCTTCATGTGCCATGCACTCGTCACTAGCAATATTTTCGATTTTGAGGCGGAATGATCTTTGATTGGATTGGCACACGATTCGTTTTTAACGACTTCCCCACCCATCGACTTGCCCGAACGTAATAACTGTTTTCGAACCACCTTGGCTTCTTCCTCGGTATTTCTTGCCTCTAAAAACACCACTTTCTTCTCTTCCACTCCGAAATCCATCAAAACACCGAGCGTGCTATCTTTAGGATTAAAACCGGTTGAAATAATTATTGGTGCCTTTCCTGCCTTCCAAAGTCGTGCAGCCTGCCAAACCCTATCGGCATTTGACGACATCTCACCATATGGACTTAATTCAACATTTCTTCCCATCCCGCCGCCGAGCAAAACTATTGCATCAGCCTTTGAGAAATTCTCTACTGACGGCACCCGGCCATCAACAAGAAATTCACTTTCCAACGGGATGCCAAATAGAACCCTCATTATCGGCATTGAAAATAAAACAAGGCATACAACACTGCTGAATACAAAAAACAAACCGAGACGTAACCGTCCCTTCCAGACAGAATAAAAACCAATTGATAACGCTATTAATATCAACATCAATGGACTTGATAAAAAACCCACAAATTTATTTAAATAATACATTATTCTCCCTTTACGAAGTGATTAATTTAAGTCTCATCTCTTGTAAAATTGACAATCAATAAACAATCATATGATTCAATGTTCGGATTTCATAAATAAGCATTGAAAAAAATTAAAATAAAAGCGCCTTGTGTTTCAATAGTCAATTTTTCTAATACTAGATATGGTCAATTCATTTTCTAAAATAATTACCTCTTGTTGCGTTTGTATAATGTGTAAATGCCAGTTTTTGATGCTGCGTGATAATACATTGGAATTGATTTACTAGCCCAGGACATATCAAGAAGAGCATTTTTGTCAAATGTACCAGCAGGGACAATAATATATTCACTTTTGCCACATTTAATATCATTAAGCATACAATCTCTATACGCAGAAGATGCAACTGATATGGTTCCTTGAAATGGGAATCGTGTTGGAGTTTGCGCATTTAGATAAAGATATACTAAGCAATCGCATCCCATAACAGTTACCGAATTAAAGTCTGTAATTTTAGATTTTAATTCGTTCATGGCCAATATCTTATCATCGTTATTGTGACACAGATTACGTTGCATTATCGCGATTATTAAAATTGATACTGCCACCGTAGTAGCAATGTGACGTAGCAATTTATTCAGCTTGCAGTACAGAAGAGACAAAGGCAAAATGCATGCAGGTAAAATTGGACCATAGTATCTAAAAGTGCCCCCTGATAAAATCACCATCGCCCAAGCAATAAAAAAATACATCAAATTAAGTTGTATAATCGATTTAAGCTTTTTAGAACCATCGTAAAAAAAATATTGATAAACCGCAACAAAAAATATAAATGCAACAATAAAAAATCCGCGATTTATTTCTGGTAGCAAATTCAAACTCCCAGAATATATTTTATTATAAACTATATATACCTCCCAGAATGAATACAAGGCATCATTCACCCAAAAATATAACATAATAGGCGCAAAAACGAGCATAAAACCAATTATAAGGCCTATTAAAGCTTTAGTTTTATTTTGTCGCCATAACCAACACAACCCAATGGGACAAGCAACTGTAATCATATTCAGTTTTAGCATGAAAATTGCACCTACGCATAAACCCATAACGATGCAATCTAACATAGACCAAGCATTCTCTTGTATACAAATCAGATATGAAATTAAAGCAAACACAATTATATACATTTCTGGCATGTTCCCACCGCATGCTAATAGGTGATAAATAGCAGAGATAGGAAAGATTACACTAATCGCTATATCCGCACTAACATACCTACGCGCCAATTTATAAGTAAGATACATTGCTAAGAGAAATATAAAGCTATCTAAAATAAAGATTCCCAAAAATGATGTTGGTGAAATCAGCCACCCCAATGCATCTATAAAATATATTAATGGGCCTTTATGATCAAAAACATGTAGATATGGGACTAATCCATTGTTTAACATGCGGGCAACATACAAAAAAATTGAACTGTCCGTCCCTGCAGTATTTAAATAAGGATTAGAAAGAAATCCGAAACAGGCAAAAACCAAAAGAAAATAAATAAAAATACGCATAACAAATCAAACATTAAGCCTAATGGTGTCTGGAACTAGCGGATCAAAGACTTCATTTGCCCACATAACCGTCACCATGTCCGTATCGCCTACATTGACAATGTTGTGCGTGTAACCTGGCGGAATGCGCACGATTTCCAGCTTCTCCCCACTCACCTTGTAGGAGATTATAGGCGCATTAGGATTATCCGCCATGCGAAAATTGATTTCCCCCTTGCCGCTCACAACAAGGAACTTCTCATGCTTCGTGTGATGCCAATGCTGCCCCTTGGTTATCCCGGGCTTCGAAACGTTCACGCTCACCTGCCCGCGCTCGGCGGAATGAAGCACCTCGGTGAAGCTACCGCGATTATCGCAATGCATTGTGAGCGGATAGCTAAATTTATCTTCCGGCAGCGCGGCAAGGTAGGTTGAGTAGAGTTTCTTGGTGAAACCATCCATCTGATCCGGCACCATCAGCGTATTCGGCTCATCATGAAAACTCTTTATCAGATCCACTATCTCCCCCAAAGTCTTCGTGTAGGAAGGCGACACGGAGAAAATAGTGCTGTTTTTTAACGCAGAGTGGCAGAGTGGCAGAGTGACAGAGCCTATATATTCCCTCTGCTTCCCCGCTTCTCCGCTACTCTGCGTTAAACCATCCCCACAATCCTGTCCGGAACCTAAAACGCGCAACCCGAAACCCTCATCCAACTTACAACTCTCAACTTTCCCAACAAAACTCCTCACCACATCATCAATATACACCAGTGTCACCGTCGCTTCAGTATCTCTTACCATAATCGGCAGATCCCGTGCGATATTGTAAACCCAAGTCGCAACAGCACTGTTGTAATTCGGCCTACACCATTTGCCGAACACATTAGCGAGTCTATACACATACACCGGCGCGCCGGTCTTCTCGCCATACGCCGTTACAGCGTCCTCAGCAGCCTTCTTGCTCTTACCGTAATCGTTATCAAGAGCGGCTTGAATGCTCGAACTTAAGAGTACCGGCGGCGGATTGCTCCTTGCCGCCAACTTCTCAAGAATATCCTCAGTGAAAACAGCATTCCCAGTCTGGAACTCTGCCGGATCCTTCGGACGGTTCACTCCGGCCAAGTGCATCACGAAATCGCATTCAGCAATATAGGCGTCAAGTTTCGCCTCATCGCCGAGGTCGTATTTCAGCACCTCAATATCAGGCATCTGTTCCAGCGTCAGGCACAAATTCCGCCCGACAAACCCCTTTGCCCCTGTTACGAGTATTTTCATAGTTTTTATCGTTTTGGACATGATTAACAAGATTTACAAGATTCATAATCCCGTTAATCCTGTAAATCCTGTCAAAAAGTCTCACCCCAAACCCGGCGTTTGATGTAATCAGTATAAGAGATTATTATGCGGACGACCTTCTCGCTTACATCGGGCATGGAATAGTCATACACCTTCCGGCAGGGCTTCGCGACATCCAGATGCTTAAGCGCCTGAAGAATGCGCTCCTTGTTCTGCCCGACCATCATCACCGCCGCCTCTTCCATCGCTTCCGGACGCTCATGCGCCTCACGCAGATTAAGCGCCTTGAAACCAAGAATGCTCGACTCCTCGCTGATCGTTCCTGAATCGCTCAAGACCGCCTTTGCGTTCAGCTGCAGCGCCAGATACTCCGTAAGTCCCATCGGCTTCATGAGCTTTACGAGCTTATCGAACTTGACTCCTTTCGTTTCAATCATCTTGCGCGTACGCGGATGTGTCGAAACGATGATTGGGAGCTTATATGCCGCTGCAATCTCATTTAGACATTCCACCAGATTCAAAAAGTGGCGTTCATCGGCAATGTTCTCTTCGCGATGCGCACTCACCACAAAATACTTGCCTTTGACTACCTTCATCGCCTTTAGAACCTTCGCCGCATTGCGCTTCACTTTCGGCATTTGCTCGGTGAGAACCTCCAGCATCGGCGAACCAGTCTTGATGACCTGATCTGGGGGCAGACCTTCCTTCAAAAGATATTCACGCGCAATGCTCGAATAGCACAAATTGATGTCGCTGATGTGGTCGACAATCTTGCGGTTCGTTTCTTCCGGGACACGCTGATCGAAGCAGCGGTTTCCCGCCTCCATGTGGAATACCGGGATATGACGCTTCTTCGCCGCGATTGCACAAAGACAGCTGTTCGTATCGCCAAGTACCAGAAATGCTTCCGGCTTCGTCTCTTCAAGAACTGGGTCGATCGCTTCAAGAATCTTCCCGGCCGTCACCGTGGCATTGCCACCAGCGGCGTTAAGGAAGTAGTCGGGCTTCCTTAGACCAAGATCTTTGAAGAATACCTCGTTCAGTTCGTAGTCGTAGTTCTGTCCAGTATGCACAAGCACATGCTCAACGGCTGGACTCGCATCGAGTTTCTTCATCACACACGCAAGCCTGATTATCTCAGGCCGCGTACCGACAACTGTCATCACTTTCAACTTTTTCATAAAATCAATCCTTTTGATCTTAGTAATCCTGTAAATCTTGTTAATCCTGTCCACTCGGAACTTACAACTTACAACTCTCTCCTGAAATCATCATTTTCAAATTCCCCGACCTTACAATCGGAGAATACCATAACTTCAGCATTTCCATCCTGCACAATCTTGAACCAATTTCCCGGCGACACTTTTAAAACGCATGGTCTCTCTGCATCAAGCACAAACTCCTCTGCACCTCTGCTACTCTGCAACTCTGCGTTAAAACTCTCAATGACAATAACCGTCCTTCCGCTCAACGGGAAAAACCACTTCGTCTCTTTCTTATGCCCGATCCATCCCCGCACCGGCTGTTCTGCGCTGTTGGAGATGGTGTAGAACCGCTTCACTGCCGACATATCAAAGTCGTTGCAGAACCGCAATGCACCACGCACATCTGTATGCAGCCCACCTTGTATCAACATTGGATTCATAGTTTTATTTTTAACGCGGAGTGGCAGAGAAATTAAGAACTGACGGACTCTTCATGTCCCATGCAAACTTTAACCAATATCTATCAATATTAAAACCTCTGCTACTCCGCACCTCCGCTACTCTGCGTTAAAAAATCCCACCCCAAAAAAACTCTGCCTCTCCGTACCTGTGTGTTTAAAAACACACAGTTCATAACAATTCTACGTCCTTTCCCCACGCGGTTGCTACATATCTTCAATTGATAACCCTGACAAATTCATCGCCATACCGCTCTTTTCGGGATGCTTCTTGAAGAACGCTATTGTTTTTTCCCGCAGTCGCGCCTCGTCATAACGTTCACCTGAAAGTTTCACTTCATAAAAATCCAATACCCCCTCAAACTCATTTTCGCACACCAAATCTATTTCATTCTCACCCTTACGATCCCACCAACTGCCGATTCGCGTATATCGTCCCTCCTCGAAAAACTTCGCCTTGAAATATTGCTCAAGAGCCCGCCCGGCAAAAACATCAAAATCGCGTTCAATAATTTTCTGGAATTGCACCATCTGCCTCTGCTCGACAAGGTGTAGATACTTATAGACAAATCTAAACCAAAATCTGAAAAAGCAATCATTTATTCCATAAAGACAATTTCTGGTCGTAACCTGCTCATAAATTGGATGCGTCTTTGAAATATAACCATATGAAGACTCAAGCTTTGTCAAATGTCCTCCAATTTCAGTTCCAATAATATTTCTAATTTCAGCGAATGACGTCTTACCCGCCGCGATAGAGGTTAATATTGAAAAATATGTACCATAATCCTTTCCAAACTCATCACTTAAAATGACGCGTCCTTCGTCAATATACGATGAACTTGGCGAACATACATACTTAATCATATCTGCTTTAGTAAACGACTTAGCGTCCATCAGCAATTCCACATAGCGCGCAACACCTCCACTAAGTGTCCAAAGAGCCAATAAATCCCGGTTGACAACGCATCCCGCACATTCCTCAAGCACCTGCTTCATGACTTTCACAGGGAAAGGTTCTATATGCAACTTCGCGGTATTCCTGCCGTAAAGGGGTTGGGAATCGTCAAAAAAGATTTTCGTCATCAATCTATTTACGCTACCGCAAACAACCAAATTAAGGCGGCTCTTCTTATGATAGCGATCCCAAACAGACTGTATCTCTCCAAAAATCCCAGAATTTATCCTATCAAATTCCTGAAATTCATCAATCACAAGTGTCAACGGTTTTGTAACGGAATAAGCCATTATAATCTCAAACAGTTGACCAAATCGCTCCGCGTTACCTAATATGGGCTGATCAATAACCTTTTGAATCTCCTCTTGAAAAATTGAACACAAATCTTTTTCTGTACGGCGAGAAACAAAAAGATACAAATAAGATCCTACACCATCATTAAGCGCCTTGTCAACAAGCTCTGTTTTCCCAATACGCCGCCGCCCCGTCACAACAGTAAATTGCGACGTTTCGCGCGAAATCTCAAGAATGCGCTTAAGTTCCGCGATTTCTATATCTCTGCCATAAAATTTCATATTCGCCCCCCTTATTCACAAACACTCGTTTGCCAAACATGTGTTTGTGAAGAGGTATTATATCACCATTCTATTTACACCGCAATGACCATTCCATCAATAGTAAAATGACATATCAATCTTATCTTGTATACTTTCAGCCGCAAAAAAGGACGCATAGGGCGTGTAGTTTTTAGCCGTGTAAAACGTGGAGAAACGTGGAGATTTTGTAATATGCTTGGGTATTGCCACACCTTTAATCATCCTTTCTTCGCCCTTAAACTTCCACTATCACATCCTCTGTTTCTCTGCCACTCTGCTACTCTGCGTAAAAAAAAAATCACACCCCGAATTCCTCCCTCACCAGCTCCAGCTTCAGCAGCAGCTTCTTCATCCCTTCAACATCCAGCCTCTCCGTGTTATGCGAATGGTACGTATCCAGCGCCGCCGCAATCTCCTGCCCCTCCACAAAATACTTATCGTAATTCAAGTCCCTCGAATCCGCCGGAACACGGTAGTAATCCCCCATGTCAATCGCCTTCGCCATATCCTCACGCCCAACCAGCGTCTCATACAGCTTCTCGCCATGACGCGTACCAATCACCTTGATTTCAGCCTTCTCCGCCAACGCCCTGAGCTTTGTTCCTTCCTTCGCCAACTCCAGAACAGCCTTCGCCAGCGTCTCGATCGTTGCCGCCGGAGCTTTCTGTACAAACAAATCCCCGTTCTCGCCATGCTCCCAAGCAAACAGCACCAGATCCACCGCATCCTCAAGCGTCATCATGAAACGCGTCATGTTCGGATCGGTTACTGTCAGTGGTTTCCCTGCCTTGATCTGATCGATAAAGAGCGGAATCACGCTTCCCCTACTCGCCATAACATTCCCGTAGCGAGTACAGCAGATCGTGGTCGCCGCCCCCTTGCCTAAGGCACGCCCTTTCGCAACAGCAACCTTCTCCATCAGCGCCTTGCTCATCCCCATCGCATTGATAGGATACGCAGCTTTATCGGTAGAAAGCACCACCACATTCTTAACCCCATGCGCAATCGCACTCTCAAGCACATTATCTGTGCCAACGACATTCGTCATCACCGCCTGCATCGGGAAAAACTCGCAACTCGGGACCTGCTTGAGCGCCGCAGCGGCGAAGACATAGTCTACACCGCGCATCACTCCATCAACGCTCTGCCGATCCCTAACATCACCGATGTAGAACTTCACCTTCGGGTTCTGCAGTTCATGCCGCATGTCATCCTGTTTCTTCTCATCTCGCGAGAAAATTCTGATTTCCTTGAAATCATTTAGGAACCGGTTCAGAACGGCATGGCCGAACGATCCTGTACCGCCAGTAATTAGCAAGACTTTATCATCAAACATCTTGTTTCCTCTCTCTCGTTAATTATTTTTAGCATTGCATTTTATGGTCCTAATCGCATCCACTAGTGATTGCACATCCGGCTTATCGATAACATGAATAAATTGTCCGTATTTCTCTTTAAGATGTCCCGTATCGGATGCTATAACCGGCTTACCGGTCTCAATCAATTCAAAAATCTTACTTGGGAAGTGGTAGCGCATTAATGGATATGACTCATCCCTGAGACACAATAAAACAGAGGCCTTCGCATAAATAGTCTTTAATTCCGACTGGGAAACCAATCCTACATACTTAATCCGGTTATCGCACTTGATGGCAGATTTCACTTTTCCCAGCAAATCAACATTTGGAGCATTTCCCACAAGAATCAACTCGGTATCACTGTCATTGCATATCTGCATATATTCCAACATCGTATTAATGCAGTTGTATGGTTGTAGTGCTCCAGCATAAACTATGGTAAATTTATTATTTAAACGGAGATTTGAGAGATCATGTGGGGTTGACTTATTGAAAAGGAACTGTTCACGCAATCCGCTACCATCTTCCACCTCATATGGCAATCCCGGCGCAAAATCATTGGCTATTGCATCTGTTATGACGATCCGCCTCTGCACAAAACATAATTCCTTTGCCATCTTTACCTGCCAAGAATCCGACACGTCAGATACTATTGCAGTGACAGGTATCTTAAAAAAAGAGGCAACGGAATTTATCAAATTAAGGGGGGCTCTCTTCATTAAATTATAAACTACAATCCTGTCAACCTTTCTTAAGAGAATCACAAATGGGAGAAGTAATATCGCAAAAGGGTAACGCTTTACACTTAACTTTATAAGACGTCCTTGAGAAGAAAGTTTTTTACACCAAAGCATTTGCGTTATCCAAGAAGCCACATTCGGACTTTTCTCGATGAAAGTCTTAGGAAGCGAATTGATAAATAATATATTCATGATGCAATCAAATCAGGGTTTGCTAAATCCCAGGCTCCACGGAATAAAACGTCTTACAAGCTTTGAAAAACTCATACATAAATACATTAAAAGCAAGGTGACAAAAAAATCCAAAAGCAGAACAAGTATGGTATTGCCAAGAAGAAACCGACAATATCTTCCTAATAGAACTTGGATTGCTACTAGCGGAAATTTATGGAACAACATTATTCCGATTGTCCATTGAGCAAAAATAGAAAAGCGATGAAACGCATGTATCTTTGAAATAAAAATAAATAGCATGCATAATATCAACGCCGTCATCACCCAGCCAATCCAAAATGGGGAACTCTCTCTTGCTATCGGAAATATAGCAGAAAGAATAAAATATGCCCAAATTGGCAATCCGACCATAACAGGCAAACTAAATCGCGGCTTCACTTCATTGAATATAAAACCCGAAAGCCAATGCCCGAAAGCAATGAATGGAACATATCTAATTATCTGCGGCAAATTAAAAGGGCAAATCAACTTGATGACAGGAGAAGACCATAGTAATACACATAATAATAAGCCTACAGCAACTATTAGCCATTCTTTGCGCTTAAATAGTCTTGCGATCCAATAGTATATTAGCTCACTACAAAACAAAACCGGCAGAAACCATAAAACGCCATTAAAGCAAAAACCCTTGCCGTCTGGCCAAGCGCCTGCATGAAGAATGGACAAAAGCGGGACGTACCACTCAGCATTAAAAGATTTTTGAGAAAAACTATCAGTTGTCGCAACAGTTAAAATTTCACCTACAACAATCTGACCCAGCAAAACATATAGAATAGCGCTGAAAAATCCCCCAAAATAATAGGGTAACATCAAGCGAAAAAACTTTTTTTTCAAAAAAGATAAAAAATCATCTTTAGCCGTGAAAGTAATTCCGGCAATAATAAAGAAGAGTGGTACATGAAACGAATAAATAAACTTGAAAAAAACATTTGAAACTTCATGAGGAAGCGCTTTGGTCATGTTGGCAAATGTTGCCAATACATGGCCAAGCACTATTAAAAAGATTGCGAACCCTTTTAAATCATCAAGCCATTCAATACGTTTCATTGACATCCCTAAAATTGAAAATAAATAAACGGGCTAGCATTTCCAGAAGGATAAATCAATGCTAATAAAAACAAAGTAATTGAAATTGTTATCAGCCAAAAACCATTCTGCTTGATTCTATCATGAAACACGTGACCTAAAATAGTTATTAGCACAGCACAATACACATGAGGATGATACCATTCAATACCCGCAGAGAGACCTAACATCCGCACAAAAAAAACATATGCCTGACTGAAATCTTCTGCCCGGAAAAGAATCCACCCGGCCAAAACGGTTGACATTGTCAAAAACCATGCTAGCGGTTTCCACATTTTATGTGATTTCGACCAAAACTTGTGTACACACAATGCCCCTCCATGTAAACCGCCCCATGCTATAAATGACAAATCCGCTCCATGCCAAGCACCGCCAATCAACATCGTAATCATCTGATTCAGATACTGGCGAACAGCCCCTTTGCGGTTGCCACCCAGCGGAATATAAATATAGTCCCTGAGCCAGGTTGAGAGTGAAATATGCCAACGTCGCCAAAATTCCGTAACGTTGGTCGAAAGGTACGGATGCTCAAAATTCTTCTTGTATTCAAACCCAATCCCACGTGCTACACCAATTGCCATATCAGAATAGCCCGAGAAATCGCAGTAAATCTGAACCATGTATGCAATTGCTGCCAACCATAACGTGTATCCATCAAATAGATTGCAACTGTCAAAAACTCTTCCGACGTAAACAGACAACCTGTCAGCGATAAATACTTTTTTAAACATCCCAAATGAAAACTGTATAAACGCATATTTCAAATTTAATAACAAATCGGTCCTGCAGAATTTTGAACTGATAATTCTATCTAATTCCGGGAAAAAATCGCCAGCTCGGACGATTGGTCCTGATAGAAGCTGTGGGAAGAAAGAAATATACAAAGCCACATCCAACAGGGAACGCTGATTATTCTGTTTACCCTTGTAACAATCTACAGTATATGATATTGCCTGGAATGTATAAAAACTTATTCCTACCGGCATGACAATAGAATTTATCCAAAGTCCAAGATATTTGAATACCGCTAAAATCAATACACTGCCACCAACTGCGCAGAACATTGACCACCGCTTGTTTATTCGTGATGCCCACCAATGAATTATACAAGTAAATGCCAGTAGCATGGAAAATCGCCAATCCCACATGGCATAGAACCAGTAACTGGCCAAAAGCAGTCCAACCTTTCGCATGCTCGCAAAAGGAAGTCGCATTAAGCCAAATGTGACAATTATGAAAAAAAGAAAAAACGCGAATGAATTAAAGAGCATAAGTTTCTTTCAAATAGTTAGCAATGTGATTAAAGACAGTGTCAATTCCAACTTGATTCAAATGCCCAAAACATGGACCGCCCAAATTGGGGAACCCGCGGGCAACAGTTGATTTGCGATCAAATAAATCCAAAAGAACATCAGTCAAATCAATGAAACCAAAGCCACGAGCTTCAGCACCATTTTTTAAACTCTTGGCATTATCTGATTCGTAATTATCGCGGCAAACCACCCCCTTCTTTATTCGAGGAATATCGGGACAATATACGATAATCACCGGGGAGTGTAACTGTGTTTTCATTGAGTTTAAAATATAGTTCAGCTCATCTTCTAGTTTCTGGGATTCCCTATGATTTGGCCTGACCGGTTGGAAAATGCGGCCGTACTTACCATTGAGTGCGTACAATTTTTTAACGACATCAGTCACAAAATTCAAATGGAACAAATTAACGATTCGTGAACAAAGCAGCTTCCTTTGTGAAATCGGGACGACTCGCTTGCAGAACCCACCATCTTTTTTTTCGACTTCATCACCACCATCTTCAAAAACATCGTTGCTAATCCCACTGGCACAGAAAAAAATGTGTGCTTTAGGATAACCAAGCGCTTTTTCGTATTCGATAGCTCTTCCTATCATAGAGGGGAATCCGTAACCAGATCTGCCTACCCCATAAGCAACAGCACTATTAGACAACGATCTGGTTAAAACCGCATCAGGCTTATTTTCGTCTGACACCTGCAGGGCTTCGACGAAAGAATCTCCATGTAAAAGAAAAAATGGTTTATTCCTATATTCTATTTTATCCTGATATGAATTTAATCCGAGAGTTCCATAACGAGAAACTCCGCACCCCTCTGTAAACCTAGTAACAACACTTCCCTTTGCTGGTAGCTGCAAACCTGTCTGTGGGTCGTTTACTCGAAAAGTAGGGTGCGAACCTAAAAAGATTGACACGCCCCAGACAATGAGCAATGAAAATGACAATGAGCAGAAAACACTTTTCATTCCGACTCCTTTACTAATCGCATATATTGATCTATCACTTTGTCAACGGAAAAATTCTCTCGAATAATCTCACGAGCTCGCAAGCCGAATAATTGACATTTTCTATAATCCGAGGCCAATTCAACAATCGCATTAGCAAGCGATTTCACATCTTTAACAGGAGCAAGATATCCAGACAAACCATTCTCGACCATTCGATAATTATCTCCGACATCAGTTGCCACAACTGGAAGCGATGCATTCATCGCCTCAAGGATAGAATTGCTGACACCTTCCGATATGGATGTTGATAGATAAATATCACATTCAAATAACAGCTTCTTAACATCATAATCTCCTGGATAAATATTCACAACATTAGAAAGTTTTAACTCATCAATCCAACTGCGCACATTCCCTTCCTCATCCCCCCATCCAACTATATGAGACTTGACATTGACCCCTTCGTCAACAACCGTTCTGATCGTCAATAGCCATGTACGATAGTCCTTCTCTGGAGTAAAACGACCAACAGTCACAACATTGATACTTCGTGAACCATTTTCGTTGAAATTTCGCTGCCTCCAAAGATCTATCGCATTTGAAATTACAATTGACTTTTGCGTCAAAAAACCCAATCCAGAAAAATACTCCATCCCGCGATAAGAATTAAACACCGTCTTAGTGACGAAGAAACGATTGATTATTTTTTCTGCTATCAATTTACTTCGTGGAAGCCATCCGCAACGAATGCCTGCATAAATTCTTCTAATACCCGCTATCCGCCCAATCAATGCCCCATAGAAATTTGGGCGGGATAAAAAAGTAAAAAGAACAGCATCCTTGTTCCTTTTAAAAAGTTTCCACAATACTATACACGCCTTTACTTTATTTCTTGGTAGAGAAATTAGAGGAACAGATCCAACAATTTCCTTATTTGAAGCCTTTATCTTGTCTCCATAATCAAGTATAATCGACGTATCAATACCATATTTACGGCGAAGTCCTACCGCAACGATTGAACACTGCTTCTCTGCGCCACCGGCGGCAAGTGTTGGAATGTAAAAAAAGACCTTCATTTTTTTAACCTTAAGCCTTCATCAAAATTCAAATACCATTAGAGATACTTGCAAAACTCCTTTTCGACGGGATAAACAGGATTGACAAGATTTTAGAACCAACAAAAAACAGCTTCACGATAAATCTTGTAAATCATGTCTAAGAAAACATTTCCTTGGCGAAAGGTTTTGCAATTGCTTCATTATATCAAAACTTTTTTACATTTACATGCCGCCGTTAATGAATCTTGATAAGGATGCTCCCGCTGACGAATAATTGAAGTATTTATATGCAGCATTTCTACCATTCGATCCGATCTTAACAGCATCTTCGTAATTATCAAGAATTTCAAAAAAGCAAGATGATACCGATTCCGTACTATCAGGAACTGCAAAATAGACATTTTCCCGGTCCGTAAGAAAATCATCAATCTCGCCGACCCGAGTAACCACAGTAGGAACGGCCGTTGCTAGGTATTCGCCCAACTTCGTAGGAAAGCCTCCCTCGGCCTGTTTATTTGCTGGCCTAATAAGCGCCAAAATTTTCGCATTACCTATAAACCTAGGGACTTCACTGGCAGGAATCTTGCCGGTAAATATAATACGCGACAACACTCCTTTTTCGGTGATATTTTGCAATATTTCGGACTTGGCAATATCGTCAATACAACCAATAAGCACTAAATGCAGGTTGGGAAATCGCATCGCCACATTTGCAAACGCATCCACTAAATTAATCATCCCTTTTCGATCGCACGACATACTACCGCAATACGCAATATAGGGGAACTCGTATGGTGAAATTCCCTTATCAATAAAACGACTGCAATCAACCGTCATTGGAAGTCTGAGAAATCTGCAATTTTTTTTTGTTAACGGTCGATAAAAATCCTCAATATGACGAGTCATTGTTACCATACCGTCAAAAAGCTTTGGCACAAGCTTTTGCTCGAGAAACTTTCTAATACCGAACCAATTAAATCTAGTTGGCTTAATTATGTAAATTGGATATTCTGATACCTCTCTAAAAAAAGGTAGGTTACACAATTTGGATATAAGCCACAATGAGCAAAGCAACTGCACCGAGTACGAATACCCTATGATGCATTTTATATTTTTTTTGGGGTAAATTGCGCAAAATAATTTTATGGGAAATAAGAACCTCCAAATTAACGCATATAAAACACGATTGCGGGTGGAATTAAACATTGCGCGGCATTGAATATCACCAATTGTAAAATCCCTCTTTTTTCCGCTATCGCAAAAGGGGACATAAATTGCGACATCTTCTCCGCATTCACACAGCCCACGCCCCAGACTTTTCACACGATTGGCAGACGCCATGCCGAGTTCCGGAAGCAGGACATTTGCGACATATAAAATCATGTTTTCCCCTATTTGTTACATCCTAACACGGGCAATGCTCATTGCGTAATAAAAATCCTCTTTTCTCATGAGCATAAACATTGGCGTCAATCCAAATACCACAAGAGCCTCTATATTTATTGAAATATTTTTTATCAAAGCCAAGGCAACGAAACCGAATATCACCATGTAATAATACCAATGCAGTCGTCGAGGTAATATCTGGAAAACCATCTTGAATAAACTTATAAAAAAACACGTGTAAATCGAAAAACCAATCAAACCTAAATCGCCCAATATTTGCAAAACGAATGAGTGTCCTGCATCCTCGTTTTCATTAATGCCGCCAATAAAAATATTATTAAGAAAACCATCAATTGCCACGTCGTATCGCATCTGACGTCCTTCAAATCCAGCTCCAGAATAATAAAAATCAGTAATCTGGCCAGTTTTAATGGTGGCAATATTGTCAGTTTCAGCTCCAAATACTAAATTAACAACGCCATTGATAATATATAAAATTGCGCCACTACTCCATAAAAATGAAACTACAAAAATCAATACAAAGAAAACAATGCAACGGATTTTCATATTTCTGATTTCCCCGCTGGAAAAAAATAGCAAACAGCTTGTTACTACAATTGCTGCAAAAAATATTGATTTCAAAACTACAGCAATGAATAGCAATGTAAAACACAACATGATAGTTTTAATAACTTTATTCCGTTGTTGACGATACGCAACATACAATCCCAATATCAAAAATGGCATAGCATGAATTGCACCATAGTCCAAGACTCCTTTTATACGATTTTCATATGCTACCGCCAATTGCTCTAAAGTTTTTGCGTTCCCTGACAATGTTCGTGAGGCTCCGGCTTCCGCCAACAATGTCACGATTGCAAAAGGTAAAATAATAACAAGGGCTAGAATCAGGCAATTTTTATATAGATTATAATCCCCCTTTTGTATAAATAAGTAAAGATATCCTACCGCAGTAGCCGGAATCATTGCTGTTTGCCATATGATACCGACTCCGTCAAAATCCGACTTTATTAATGCTAACATCAACCATGCAAATACAAAAGCGATGGAGGAAATGATAAGACGACCTGTTATGTTTCTTATTTGAATAATCATATAACACCAACATAAAATCAGACCGCCTCCGGAAAAATAGGGGATTGAATAGCGTAATGGACCCACCACGAATACTACTACTAGAAGACACCAAAAGAAAACGTCAAGTGCTTTATTTATCATTGTTTCACTTTCATAAAACGAGCCGGATTACCACACCAAATCTCTTGAGAAGGAATATCCTTAACGACATTACTACCGATACCGATATATGCATCATCTCCTATTCGCACATGGTCCCGGATAGTTACACCTGGACCGATCCAAACATTTTTGCCAATATTGGCTGACCCCGAAATATTCACATTTGAAGTTATGATGGTATGATCACCCACTTTAACATTATGGGCTACGTGAACAGAGGAATTGATTTTTACATCATTCCCAATGACGGTATCACTTAATGCACCGCGGTCTATGGTGCAATTCGCTCCGATTTCAACATTATCTCCGATTATAACATTGCCAAGCTGCGGGAAGCGCAACCAGTTATAATCACGATCCTTTACAAAACCGAATCCTTTACCTCCAATGACACTCCCCGAACCAATTGAAACATTGTTTCCTATCTTGGAATTCTTATGTATGACGACATACGGACCAATATCACACCCCTTTCCAATAATGGCGCCTTCTTCGATTACAGCGGTCCTATGAATACCCCCATTATTATCGACAAAAAATGTATTGCCCAATATCGCGATTGCAAATTTAGCATCTCGCACTTTTATAATACAGTCGCCAACCTTAAGAACGTTATCTTTTGCATTCCAGTTCAGCGTGTGACTTGTAATGTGATCAGTATCATCCAAAGTCAATTGAAATTTTTCGTCCACTTGACCTTGTATCTCTAAAATTTCATCCTTCAAGGTCTTTAAAACATCTAAAAAAGTCATATTCCCTCCTCTGCTTTGAGCCTACGATTCAAGAAACCATCATACAAAAGCGATTTTGGGATTGGCTGCTTGTAATGATATGCATTATAAACAGACTTGTAAATTTCAAGAAACTGATTAACATTAAATTGGTTCGAAAAATATTTATTCGTAAATCCTGAAGCTTTCTTCAATAGATTTGCACCTAATTCGTTTTCTTCAAGTAATCGCAACATATTATGAGCCAAACCGGTTATATCATTCTGCTCAGCTAACAATACTCTATCGTCACCGACATTCAGCAAGGGAATATCACCAGTCCTATAACTTACAACTGGCAGACCGATTTTCAACGCTTCAAAAATCGTGCATGGTATCGTATCTATTTTCGTGGGGAGTATATAAAACCGTGCACGAGAAGCTTCCAGCAGCATTTGTGAAACGGTACGATAACCTTTGGAAATAAAAACATTATCTTCCATACCTAATGACGAAATCAAATTTTTAATTTTATCAAGATATTCATCGGTTATACGCCCAAAAAGGCGTACTTTAATGTTTGGATATTGCTCTTTAACAATTTTCGTAGCATATATCGTATCGGGGACTCCTTTTAAATCCGTCAACCCGCTGAACTGAACAAAATCGTATTTTTTTTCTTGTTTTGACATTTCTTGAAGGAGCCCAGGTTCAATTTCTTTCGTGGGAAACCGATTCCATAAAAACACAGGTGCGTCGCACCATTGAGAAATTAGCTCGGGCATAAAATTAGCATTAACACCAAAGTATTTCGCACCGGCTAAAACTTTTTTTTCAATGCGAGACCGCCATTTTATTTCTTTTACGCTTTTAAAGCGCATCGGGTTTGAATATATCCCTTGAATTGAAACAACAATCGGAAAGCCGCGTAAACCAAGTATCATTGATGAATAATGTGGATTTTCCGCTCCTATCAGGTTAATAACATCTGGATTTATTTTTTTTATCCAATGTTGCACAAGCTTTCGTTGCCAAAAATAATTCAAACACGCATCAATGTTAAACCACGAAGGCCATGATCTGTTGATTATTGGGATATCAGCCTTCCAAAACGAATAATGGACATTATTTAATGTAAATTTCTGATAAAGTTTCTTCATTCGGAAATGCGGAGAAATTACAAATAATTCAATATCAGAGCGTTTTGATAACGCCGATATCAATTCAACGTTCCAAGCGGCAAAATCATCTATTTTTTGGCCGGATCTCGCCAATGCAAGCTTGTCTCGGATTTCCAGACTAGAAAAATGACATATTAAACATATTCTCACAATTCTTTATCCTCATCAATATTTTTAGCCCCGAATCTGGACAAGGTTACATCATACCAATTCTTAGTTATTTTAGCTCGTTCCTCTATGGCGGCAAAAACGCGACGACGAGGAGCCATCGCCTTATCGCTCCACATCGCATCATGCGTCAACACCTGAAGATGCTTCACTGCCTCGTCCCGCAAGCGTTCATCCAACCGTTCATACCGCCAAAACCCTGTGGAGTCAGCACAATATGCAAATCTACTCTTGATAAATGACGAATATACATTCTGAAGTCCTCCATAGCACACGTTCTCACAGTTTTTTATGAACTCATCAGTGCAATGGAATGAAAACACCCGTGGACTTACCCCAAGGCAATCCTCAAAATATCTGGCATCCTTTCCAATACACGTGTCCAGCGCCTCAATATCACTTATATTCCAATAATGACTATCGAAATGCAGCCCAACCTCATGTCCAAGCGATGCAACTTCAAGCGCGATATCGCTTATCGAACGTTCAAAAAGATTATATGTCTCCGCATGAGTTTGGAAGAAATATGTCGCCTTCACACCAAACTTCGCCTCTATCTTAGCCATCTCTAAAGCGGTGTACGGAGAAAACTCCACATCATGACGCCAAAGAATGATCTTTTTTGACCAATCGTAGTCGTCTTTATAAAAATCAAACTCAAAGCCTTGCGTCAAAGCAAGCTCCAACATCCTAGAATAATTCTCGATGGTGAAAAAATCAAAATCGTATTTTTCTCTGTTCGTCATCTTCCTAACGCCTTTGTGTAATCATCCCAGTTGCCGATGTCACACCATGACCCGTCAGTAATAGGGAAACAACCTACACGTCCGTTACGACTAATTATTAAGTTTATCAAATCGGTTATAGGGAAATAACAGCCATCAGGAACTTCCTTCAAAAGTCCGGGTTCCACGACATAGACACCAGTATTTACCCGAAACAAGAACTCTGGTTTTTCCTCCACATTTACGACTTGCTCATCTTTGCCTACTACAAGGTTCCCGTAAGGGAGCTTCATTGACTTTACTGCCGCGACCACCGTCATCTCGTTTTTGCTCTGCCTGTGTACTTCGACTATCTCCGCAAGATCCTGTTGCAGTATATTGTCACAGTTAGTGACGAAGAACGGCTCCTTTATCTTGTCGCGAATCAACGAAAGGCTTCCTCCCGATCCCATCGGATGATCTTCCCTAAAAAACGTGAACTCATATCGTCCGTCATTGTGTTCAGTCAGATAACGCTCAATCGTGTCGGCCATGTAGTTAAGGGAAATGAAAAAACGCCTGCATCCAATCTCGACGAACTTGTCCATAATTGACTCTATTATGGTTTTCTTGCCTATTGGCAAAAGCGGCTTGGGGAGAATATTGGTGAGCGGTCTCAGTCTCGTTCCTTCACCACCTGCCATGACGACAACCGGCAAATCATATTTCTCGACCGTCGCCCGCGTATGCATCGTCTCGCCGAACAAATCTTCCCAAAACACCACATCTACAACACGTTCATCACAACTCTCGTCTCTGTGTCTCGGTGTCTCTGCGTTAAATCCCACTCCGCCGTTCTCGACAATCGGCATATATTCTGCACGGCACTTGAGCATCTCCGCTTTTATCTTCTCCTCACTGTCCCCAACCTTGCATACGACGATGCCTTTTCTCAATATCTCGCGTATGGCAGTCTTGGGATTAACTCCTCGCACAATTGCGCGCTGAATGGCACCTATGGAGAGAAGTCCACAGAATGCTTCCCCGTCCATTACCATCAGCAACTTATGCCGAACGCGATCCATCTGCTCCATCGCCTGAAGCACCGTCGCATTTTTGGAAATACAAAGTTCGCTAAATTCTTTTTTCATAGGCTTTTATCTCACGCAAAGTTCGCTATGTTCGCAAAGTGGCGTCAGAGAGAATTCACCACCCTGACGATACCATCCTTTAAGGATGACATCCCAAAATTGATAACATATCCAAGTTTCAAATCAGCAAATCTCATATAAGTTAAACTCTGTTTTGCAAACACTAGCTCCATTCGAGCAACAGATTTAAGTTCAACTACAATACATTAATCTACAAGCATATCCATACGAAACATATTATCATAATAAATGCCATTAAACTCAATGCCGCATACCTTCTCTTCTTCTACCTTATGTCCACGTCGCCGGAGTTCAGCAGACATAATTGTCCGATATGCTTTCTCTAGCAATCCACTACCAAATTTCGTATGTAATTCAAACGCAACATTCAGAATATCTTTACCAATCGCCTATATCTCTTCCTTATCCATATACAGACTCTCCAATATTTACCAACCTAAAACTTAGCGACCCTTGCGAACTTTGCATGAGACTTTACATCCTAGAATCTAAACCTTTACCTGTACCGATATGATGAAAATTTGGCAAATATTCGCCCAATACCGCAACTACATCCTCTTTTGTCGCCCCATCTCTATCAAACACATCCCTCAACTGCTTAAATATCTTCTCTACTTCATCTACCCGACGCCGCTTCGCGTTTTTAACAACTCCAAGATTGATAAATGTCACCTCATCCTTGACATCTTCCTCCGTGAAAAACTCCTCGTACGGCTTCTCCCCATCCGTATCTGCCGCCGGATAACGTACATCCCAATCTTCATGACCGACCTCACGCAGGAAATCGGGCAGGAATGAATCGAAAGAAATCAGGTCCTTCTCTGGATCAAGCTGCGGATAAAAGATATCCCCACTTTCTCCCATCACACTTGCCATAAGGCATAGCTCGCCCGATTCAACTGGCGAAACAAAAAATCGCTGCACCCCCAATGGACATACAATCGGTTGACGCTTCTGAACTCTATTAATCCATCCGAGAGGAAGTGAGCCGTTGGAAAATGCGACATTTGCAAATCGAGCCGTCTTGACCGGCACCTTATCCGCATACGCCATAATGGTCTCTTCCATCAGCTTCTTCGTCGCCCCCATCACATTCACAGGATTTGCCGCCTTATCCGTGGAGACGCAAAAGAATGCATCCGGCGGATTTGCCACCAGCAGATCAAGTAGCTTCTTCGCCATGAAGACGTTCGTCTCACACATCGCCTCGATGGAATGGACATCCCTTTCCGCTCGCACGTGCTTGCGGGCTGCAAAGTTCGCCACGATGTCAAACGGCCCATGCGCCTTGAAGAACTTATCAAACAAGCGTGAACCAAGGTCTATCGGTTCTGTCACATATTCTTCAGGGACCGTATATTCCTTGCCACAGCGAAGATCGCGCGTCAGTTCCGTCATCTGGTTTTCATCGATATCCACCACATACATTGCCGCCGGGCGGTACTGCCTCAATGCCGCTTTGACATAGTTTGAGCCGATTGTTCCTGCGCCCCCGATGACCAGCATCCGCGTACCGTCTATTCTGCGATGCATCTCTTCGGAATAGCGCTCAAAATCCTTCGCGAGTAACGACTCAGCCCGCTTCGTCACAAACTTGCGCACGAACGCTTCTATATCAAAATCGATTATTTTCATCTCTTTTTTATCATTCCACTCTTAAAATCATCCCGTCATTCAACAACTTCGCGAACATTGCGAACTTCGCGTGAGTCAAATCCCATTCATCACTCCATATTCTGTGCAGGAACACCAACCCACGTCTCTCCATTTGGAACATCTCTCGTCACCACCGCCCCTGCCCCAACAACGGCTCCATTACCGATTGTTAACCCCGGCAGAACAGTAGCATTGGCACCGATATATGCACCTTCTCCAACCTTGACACGCCCCAACAAAACGGCTCTTGGGGCAATTGTCGCATAATCAGCGATTAGACACTCATGCGTCACCGTCGCTGCCGTGTTAATCTTTACAAATCTACCAACTTTCGTTTCAGCCGTTACAACCACATGTTCAGCAACAACTGTTCCATCTCCAATTGCAGCACTCTTGCTTACATCAGCTGTTTTTGCGACGACAGTGGCGAACTTAAAGCCCGCCGCCGCATACTTTTCAGCAACCTTACGGCGCAATGTTCCATCAGGTGAAACAACTATAGGAATAGTTTTGTCTCCATCTCTGATGTATGACTCATCTTCATCAGCCCCAACAACACGGAGAATTTCATGCCCCGCCCTGCGGAGCAATTCCTCCATCTCGCAAAACCCACCGATAAGAACCAATCTCATTTTATCTATACTCTACTTGCCCAACGCAATGTCCGCTATAGCCACAAGTTCAAAGAACGCAAAACAACCCTCGCGCACTTTGCGAACTTTGACTGTGTCTTAATTCTTCACAACGCTGCTTTCAACGCCTTAACGATCTCTTTAACATCACCCTTTGTCAACTTTGCATACATCGGCAAAGTAATCAACCGCTCGCCAACACGCTCCGTGACAGGCAATTTTGCCTTGCAACTCTTATAAATCGAGAACTGATGCACTGGCGGATAATGAAAACTTGTCTGAACTCCAGCCGCATGAATTCTATCACGCACTTGATCGCGATATTCGGCATTTCCGTTTTTGAGACATATCGGGAATATGTAATTTGACGAAAAGTCCTCTGCACCCGTGAATGGCACAATAACTTCTGAAACCTTCTTTAGTTCAGCCTCATACCATGCGCGAACCTTTGCACGCTTCATCAAGTCGCCAGGCAGTTTCTTGAGCTGCGCAACACCAAGATTTGCACGGATATCATCCATTCTGAAGTTGTATCCTAAAGCCACGATGTCATACTTCGTCGAGTGACCGCCCGCACGCTGATAACTTGATGTGGTCATTCCATGACTGCGCAGAAGTCGAAGTTTCTTATCAATCTCCTGACTGTTCGTTACGCACATTCCACCCTCGCCCGTCGAAATATTCTTGTTCGAGAAGAACGAGAAACACCCGATATCACCTATTGTACCGAGCTTGCGCCCCTTGTACTCGCTTAATGGACCATGGCATGCATCCTCGACAACATAAAGTCCATGCTTTTTCGCGAGCTTCATGATCGCATCCATATCGCATGGATACCCGGCATAATGCATCGGAATCATTGCCTTGGTACGCTTCGTTATTTTCTTCGCGGCATCCTTTGGATCGAAATGCAGATCTCTTTCACTTACAACATCCACAAATACCGGCTTAGCCCCCACATACTTCACACAATTAACCGTGGCGGCAAAAGTGAGCGACGGCACGAGCACCTCGTCTCCCTTCTTAATGCCTAACGCCAACATTGCCATAAAAAGAGCATTTGTGCAGTTGTCACAGCTCACGGCATGTTTAGCACGAAGCATTTTTGAGAATATTTCCTCGAACTTCGCGCACTTGGGACCGATCGAAATCCAGTTATCGTCCACACACTGTTTGAACGCGGCAATTTCATCCACGCCGTAGTTCAAATCGAACAAAGGTATCTTATACCCCATTTTAATTTCCTCGTTTAGATTGAATGTACAATAATTTTCAAGAAAGGTGTACTTAAAAATATGCCGCCTTCACAGGATTGATATCTGTTTTCCTTATAAATTACAAGGATCTTCCTATGCATTTTTTTATAAATGTCTTCAAAAGAAACATCATTCTTGATTTACCTTGCAGAACTCTCACATCAAACCATTTACGTTCAAACTTATCGTCAACAACGAACGTCTCTGGATCATCAATCTCATTAATCTCAAATCTTGGGCGGTTTGCAAGCCTTCTATATTTTTCACTGTTAACATCCACACAATTATTTGCGCCGCCGTCCAAGCCAATATTACTTACCATGTTAATATTCGGTGCTATACTGAACATCTCATATTTATATGATAAATAAATCATTTGTATATCGTATGTATTTCCTCCATGTTTGAAATAACGCAAAAAACGCGGCATAAACATCCAATAGCTTGTAAGATCGGGAAATTTCCTCCTAAATGACGAATCTTTTGCCGTCTCTGGAAATGATTCCAACCTATATTCATACAAATCATAAACCCGTTTCCATGTTCCCATAGCGTATGTGGCAGCCGGCAACTTACTGAAGAAATACGATGCATTACCAAATTTCAAGCCGTAGTTTACGCCGCCAACATAGGCGATTCTTGTATTCTCGCGATATTTTTGAAGCATTGCTTGCGTAAAATAAAAGAAAGATTTGGTCGGCAGTCCATCATCCTCTATAAAGATCATTTCCTCCTCTTGCGAGAAAAACCAGTCCCATGCCATTTTACCCGCAAGCGAACAACCACGATTCTCAGGATGATAGAGGTAATGTGTCTCACATGGCCAGTCAACATTTTGAACGATAGCTTTAACTTTTGCGCAATTCGTCTCGTCATCCAAACGTCCAGCCCGAGGATGATCCATCGCCACATAAAGTTTCTTCGGCCTGACACCGCGAATGGCGTTAAACACCTGCTCCGTCTTTTCAGGTCTGTTAAAGACCATAAAAAGTACTGGCGCCTCTATTGGCTTTGTAAAATCAATCTTCATAAAACTTTCTTTTCATGTTTTACATGATTTAACAAAAAGAAATACGCAAGTCCAACATCGACCAATTCTCCTATTACAACCGCCGCAGATATCCAAACTATTGTTTTAGGGAGCAAAATAACTGAGATTAAAACAGAGAACACCTTTACAATACCAACTAAATAAATCGGGCCATAACGAAGGGCAGTTTTAAGCAAACTGGTTGGCAGCCCTAGTGCCAACACAGGCATTGAAAGCGATAGTATATATATAATTGGAATTGCCTCTTTATACTTAGGTAAGAAATAATTAATGAGCGGAGTCACCAGAACACACAGAACACCTGCCAGCATTGTGGCAGCCACAACACTCAAAACAGTCGGAAACACCAATGGTCTCAAAGACCGTCGAATAGAATCTGTAGCACCGAAATACGTTGCACTCTTCACATTGAAGATTTGAGTCAAAGATGTCGTAAAAATAAGAGCAAACTGCTGAAACACCACTGCAATTCCGTACAACCCCAAATCTTTTTCTCCACAATACCGCAAAACCAAATAGGAAAACGAGGCAGTGAGAAAAGATGTTCTGATATAGCCAATCAATGAGAGAGGAATTGAAATCTTAATCAATTCTAAAAATCTCTTTATATTCCATACTGCGGCAATTTTCATTGGAATATATTTCCTGTTGCAATAAATCGACACCATATCAACAATGCATGTTCTTAGCGCAATTCCAAAATATCCCAACGGTTTCACAAATATCAATCCAACGACCCCTGTAATACTCGCAATAAGACTATTGTATGATAATCGCTTAAACTCCATAGATCGTCTGTAGATTATTGCAAGAAATCCGCCGTAGGAAATCATGGCAAATAAGACAATCTGAGCCCCCCAACCTACTGCTGCATTGTAATCTTGACTAATCAGTGCTTTTATCGACAATACAGCATACACAAGTGCCATAATAAAAAACACTAAAAGATACCAACACTTTGCAACCCCTGCCACCATAACTGCGCCTTCTCGATCCCCTTTCCCTATTAGATAAGGAAATTGTCGAATAAGCCCATCCTGAACTAGAATTAGAGAAAACGCCGCATATGAGGTCAAAATACCATATTTCCGAAATTCCCCGAGTACCTCAGGGGATACCCATCTAGCCTGCACCAATCCAGCGACACCTTGCACAATCGTCACAAGCATATTAACACTGGCAAAAACAGCAAGTGACTTAAAGGTGGGAGATTGAACAACTTTCCTGTATATCTCAGCAAGATTCATCATCTATCTTCTTACAACTTCCAGGCCACTGCATAGCCCTAGGATGATTGCACTTTGTGAAAGGAAGAATAATCGTCTCATGCGGCTTGCGCTGTTCTTCTGGCGGCAGTTTCATATAGTCCCCATAATGCTGCAAATACGCATCCGGGTTGTTTGGTCCCATGAATTCACCCCCCTCGAACATAATCGGCTTGCAGGGGAATAAATTTTCTGTTTTGTGCCGCCAATCACTACCATATCCAGCAGACCAAGGATTATGTCCCCAGTATTTCTTTTTACCTTTATTCAAAAGCCTAAATATCCAATCACAAAAACCACATATTCTACGAGTGGTAAAATTTAAGAATTGCATTCTAAAGCCATAACGCTTAGTCATACGCATAACCCAATACAAAAACTTAAACCCAAACGTAGAATCATCAACATAAGGAATGAATGTAAAAACATCTAAAGAAATTCCCAAGTGACGATTGGTTTGTTTATCATCGGGATTTGTATACGCAGACGAATAAGCATCGTATAATTTAAGACAAGGGTAATGAGATTTTGCTAATGGCTTCACAACGCGTTGAACAAATATATCCTCGGGCAATTCGCACCTTGCTATTTGTTCAAATCGCAAAGCATCATCTAAAGGCATCCCAACATCAATATCATCATCCCATGGTATAAAACCGCCATGTCGTATTGCCCCCAATAAGGTCC
>JAZQGX010000236.1:0-9429 GCA_045540275.1 Kiritimatiellia bacterium
ATTGGAGGGCATACAAGACAGCACAGCGGAGGCATAAGGAGATAGGTTTTGATTGCGTTCACCAACTGAACATGGTTGGTTTTCGAGAACCAGGCTATATGTGGAAGTTGCCGATTCCGTTTCTCTGGGGGCCAATCGGTGGATTGGGTCAAACCGACTGGCGGTTGCTTGGACTGTTGCCGTTTATGGGTAAGGTCGAGTTCTTCTTCCGCAATATTATTAATTGGTGTCATTCGCATTTCTTGATTCGTCCGAAATTGGCTGCAAGGAAGGCGGCTGAAACAGGAGCCTTGATAACGGCCACAAGCGAAAACCGGCGGGAAGCGAAGCGGTTATGGGGTGTCGATTCTACCGTTCTGTGCGAGGTGGGAACATGAGCATTGCCAATCATAAGTTCCTTGGTCTCCCAGCCGCAAAGCCGCGTGTGTGGATTGATCTTTCGTCTGCTGCAAGCAAGCGGGCTGGGTTGGCTATGCACTCGCCAGGGCGGAAGGTTTTGCGGTGGGCGGTGAAGATATTGGGTTGGTTCGCATGGCTGCCGATTGAGAAGATTTTACGTGGCCCGGTGAAGCGGTTTGACAAACTAGATGGACACGATGTTATAGGAAGGTCTGTCGGCGCACCAATCGAATACATGACGCTCTACATGGGGAACGACTCGGCGAAGACAAAGTTGACGGTGATGGTGAGAGTGAGTCGAAGTGGAGAGTCGAAGTCGAAGAGAGATGTAATAGTGAAGTTAGGCAAGACACCAGATGCAGGTGAGGCAATACGGAATGAAGTTGAGATTTTGAAGAAGTTGATGGCTTCGTCATTATGTGCCCAAGTACCTGTCGTGCAAGGTGATGTAGGATCTGAAGGTGTTTGGACCTGGAGTGTGCAGTCTGTGTTGCCAAAGGGCAAAAGCCATGTCAGGTTGCAGAAAGAGCATTATGAGTTTCTTGAAGCGCTAAAGCAGCTTGGCATTTCGCATGGTGACTTCGCGCCGTGGAACTGTTCGATTGTCGGCGGCAAATTATATGTCTGGGACTGGGAAGACGCCGGGCCTTGGGTTGAGGGGAAAGACGAGGCTTGGTTCAAAGGTCAGGTCAAGAAGTTGTTGGGGGTGGAGTAGAGTTGAAGTTTGAAGTCGAAGTCGAACGAAGGAATTTTAGAATCATCCATTGTTCAACTTGGACTATCAACTTGGACTAAAACTAATCATGGGCGACTTAATATATAGCTACAGAAAACTAGTCGTGTGGCAAAAAGCTATGCGATTGATGGAGCTTGTGTACACCGAGGTCAGGAAGTTCCCGCCAGAAGAGAAGTATGCTTTATCAGATCAGCTTCGCAGGGCGGTAGTCAGCATCGCTTCTAATATTGCTGAAGGTGCGGGCCGTGCTTCAAATAATGACTACGCGCATTTTATCGCAATTGCACGAGGTAGCTTATATGAAACCTTGTCGCAACTGGAGGCTGCGCAACAGCTTGGTTATATTAGCATTAGCGAAGAGATTGAGTCTGTTGCTGACGAGATTGCAAGGATGTTAGGTTCAATGCTAAAGAAGTATGGTGCGATATAACACCACTGTTCGACTTCGACTTATGACTTCGACTTCTCCCCAACCATGAAGATTCTTCTCGTCCATAATTACTATGGTTCCTCCGCACCCTCCGGAGAGAACAAGGTGTTCGAGGCGGAGAAGGCCATGTTGGAGAAGCATGGGCATGAGGTCTCTGTCTATACGAGGCATTCAGATGAAATTAGGGGAACGGGGAACGGGGAACAGGGAACAGCAAAAAAGTTATGGGGAATGCTCAAAGGCGCCTTGTGCACAATCGGTAACCCTTTTGCGGCGAGGGCGGTTGCGAAGAGGTGCAGGGAGTTCAAGCCGGATGTCGTCCATTTCCACAACACATTTCCTTTGATCTCGCCGTTGGCTGTGCGGGCGGCCAGCAAGTATGCTCCAGTAGTTATGACGCTTCATAACTACAGAACTGCGTGTGCGGCGGGGGTGCCGACGAGAGACGGCAAGGTGTGTTCGCTGTGCTTGGACAAGAAGTGCGTATGGTATGGGATAAAGCATCGTTGCTATCGTGGGAGCTTGGCGGCTACGCTTCCGTTGGCAATCAATATTGCCTTATACCGCAGATGGTTGCCACGCTGGGTACGTTGCTTTATGGTTTTCAGTGAGTTTCAGCGTAACAAAATGCGAGAGTATGGTTTCCCAAATGAGGCGATGGCGTTAAAGCCAAATTCAATTTGTCATGGCGTATGTTCTCACAAAGAGATCGTAAAGGAAAATCAGATTGTCTATGTTGGCCGTCTATCTCCCGAGAAAGGGGTTCATACGCTTATCGATGCGTGGCGGATGTCAGGCAACTTGATTGGATGCAAATTGATTTTGATAGGTGATGGTGATTATAGGGCCGAGTATGAATCATTGGCCAAAGGGTTGGATATTGAATTTATGGGGAAGCAATCAAATGATGATACGCGTTCAGCGATTGCGAAATCCAAAGCACTGGTCTTGCCGAGCGAATGTTGGGAGGGCATGCCAATGACAGTTTTGGAGAGTTTTGCAGAAGGTACGCCATGCGCCGTTAGTAATCTTGGGGCATTGCCAGAATATATACGATATGGCGAATTCGGTGAAGTATTCGAGGCGGGCAACGCCGAGTCGCTTGCGATGGCGATCAAGAGGTTACTCTCTCGTCAAAACTATGACGAAATGTGCGATGCAGCAAAGCATGAAGCCGAAGCGAAGTACTCCGAAGAGTCGAACTACAAACGCCTTATGGCGATATACGGGGAAGTGGTTAATAAATAGTGGTGAGCCGTGGACATAGAGGCAGAAAAAATGATTGATGCGATAAATAAGTTTGTCGGCTTTGTGGCAAATCCGCTTTCCATCGGGATGCTGATGGTCGCGGTCGGGCTAGTGCTCGTGTTGTTCAGGAAGCGCAAGGCGGTGCTGTGGACACTTGGTGTTTCTTTTATTTGGTTCTGGTTCTGGTCTATGCCGTTTGTCGGCAGTTGGCTGGCACTTACCCTGGAGAAAGACTACCCTGTACGGTTGGCTGAAGACATGCCTGAGGCAGATGCAATTGCAATCATGGGCGGCGGTGTATGTGGAACGACAAACTATCCATACGCGAGCTTGAAAGACGGTGCCGACCGAGCATGGCATGCTGCGCGGTTGTGGAAGGCAGGGAAGGCACCAATCATTATCCCGAGCAATATTGGCGCAGAGTTGGCGGATGTGAAACTGCTAGTGGAGTTGGGAGTGCCGCGAGAAGCTGTGATTCTTGAGGACAAGGCGGTGAACACGGAGGAGAATGCGAAGTTTGTGGTGCAGATTTTGGCCACAGCCTCCTCCGCCAAGGCTATGGAGGCCAGGAGTAACGCAAAGGGCGCAAAGGTTCTTCTAGTGACGAGTGCATGTCACATGAAGCGGAGTCTGTATATGTTCCAAAAGTATGCGCCGGAGATTGAGTGCATCCCGGCCGCGACGGACTATCAGGCGTTGCCCTGGAGGGATTATCCGTTTAGGTGGCGGCACATACTGCCAGATGCCGGAGCATTTGTGCGAAACAATGCGTTTATCCACGAATACATCGGCTACTACGGCTACAAGTGGTTTAGGTAGGATGAAGTTCGGAGTATTTACATCATTAAAGCCATGTGATGGCAGGATAGCGGAACTGCAAAAGCGGTCGCTTGCAAATTGGGCTTCGGCCTTTTGCGGCGCGAAGACTGTTGGGTTTGAAGGGATGCTTATCCCTTTTGGCGAAATGGTAAAGTCGGTTGAACGAGAACTGGACGCCAATGTTCTTTTGTATGCCAATGCTGATTTACTCTTTGTAAAATCCCAGATGGTTGCGTTCTGCAGTTTGTTTGAGACTGGAGTGCCCAAAGAGATGTCGGGCGATTTTCTGATGACTGGCCAGCGAGTGGACATACTAGAGGATGGATCTAGGAGATTGCATCGTCCGAGCGGCATGGATTATTTTTTATTCAGGCGAGGAATGTTCAGCGATTTGCCAAAAGTGATAATGGGGCGCGCATATTGTGACAATTCTCTTGTCGCATATTGCCTGCGGCGTAATATACCTGTGATAGACGCAAGTTTCGCGCTCCGTGTTGAACACCAGTTTCATGACTACGGGCATATAGGTGGAGGCCGAGAGGCGGTTTGGAAGGGTGAAGATGCCATGTCCAATAAACGTGAGAACCAGCTACGAGATTTTGGGCCGAATGTACTTGATGCAACACACACTGTATTACCTGATTTGAGAGTTGTGCCCAACATTCGCAAGCGTCCTAAGTGCTGGGCGATTTGGAATCTCCTGACGCGTGGTGGTAAGTATTGGAAAAACCCAAAATGGGATGGCGTTGCTGCAATATAGGTGATGAAAGAAAAGGCGATATATATCACCCGTTGCGACATAGGCTGGTATTCAAAGAATGCCAACGCCTATCGTAAACCATTGGAGGTTGCAACGAAATATGACGCGACACTGTATGTGAGTGAGAGTTGCCGCTTGCCTAGGGAGTTGGAGGAGAGGTGTTCTAACGTTGTGAGGTTCAGGCATGTGTGGGATGTTTTGACTCGCAAAGACGAAGAGGCGGGGAACGGTGTTAAGGTTTTTACGGGATTCGACTTCCCTTGCATGTATGTTGGCTGGCAACTGAAGAAAAAACATGGTTGCAAATGGACTGTGTTTCTTTGGGATCCGCCTTGCCTTTCGCATCGCGACGGTTTCCCTCCGCTTCGGTGGGCAATTGATGCGCTGTTCCGTTTCTTTGCCAAGCGCTGCGACAGGTTGGTGCTGAATGTTCATCCTGGTCTGTTGGATGAGATTGGCTACAAACCGCGAGAAGGGCAGTTGGAGTTGCGGATGCAGGATGCATGGGGTGGGATAAAGGTCGGCCGTGCGGAACGAGCAGATGAGAATGGTTTTGAGCACGATTTCGGTGTGTTGGCGAATTGGTCTAAAGCCAAGGGCGGCGAATTGATGGCAGAAGCCATGAAAAGGATGCCCGGCAAGAAGTGCTTGTGGATCGGCGATTCGCTAGGATACGGCATCACTCGTATGGGGATTGAATTTGCCGGTAGATTGCCGCAGGATGAGGCGTTTCAAAGATTGAAAAAGTGCCGTGTGCTGGTTGCGCCGTATTTGTCCACAAGAGCTTTGAAGTGGAATTACCCTCTAAAGTTGTTTGAATATCTTGAATTGGATCGCCCGATTGTCGCAAGCGACAACCCGGGTAATGCGACGATTGCTGGACGCAGTAAGGGCCGGATTGTTTTGTTCAAGAGTGGTGATGTATGTGATTTGGTGAGAATACTGGGCGCGCGGTGAAGATATTGCATATAGTCCCTGGCACAAGCGATGTCTCTAACGGCATGGTTGTGGTTGCTCGTCTGCTGGCAAAGGAGCAAGGCGATGCAGAAGTTGTTGATTTGAATGCCGGGTTGAATGCGGTTAAGAAGCATGATGTGGAAGAAGTCTGGGTTCATGGAATGTGGTTGCCGAAAGAATGGCGCGTGTGTCAAGCGGTTTTGCGTTCCGGCAAGCGGCTTGTCAGGATGACGCATGGAAGCTTGAGCCCCATCTATCTGACGCAGCAGAGTCCGTTGAAGAAGAAGCTTATTTCTCCCATAGAGCGGTATTTTCTGCGCAGGGCGGATAAAGTTGTCGTGACTTGCGGGGCCGAGGCCGACTGGATTTGTGCCTATCTCGGTCGTCGTTGCCCACCAGTTGAAGTTACTGACATCAAGCGGTTCTTCAACCTCACCAATCTCAATCCTGTAAATCCTGTTAATCCTGTCAAAAAGGCCCTCCACCTCCTCTACCTCGGCCGCCGCCATCCGCTCAAGGGACTCAACTATCTCGAAGCTGCCGTCAAGCAGTTGCAGCCCCAAATTCAAACAGTAGAAAGCAGGTCAGACCTACTTTCTACTGTTTGCAAGTTGCAAGTTGTCTCCAACGCCTTTGGCGACGAACTAGAAAAGGTCTGGAACTGGTGCGATGTCCTTGTCCTCCCAACTCTTTCCGACAACTTCGGCCTTGTCATCGCCGAAGCGCTTGAGCGCGGCAAGCGCGTCATCACCACCGATGGTGCCCCCGCCTGGGGTGATGGAAACGATTATGGCGGACGGCTGACATATCTGCGCGGATTTCGGGAAGGCACTAAAAAAGAGCGGGTTGTGCTTTTATATAATGCAATCAAGGCTTTGCAAGGAGCGATATGAGAGTTTGGCTTGTTAACCCGTTTGACAATCTTCGAAGTGAAGGATTTAGGCCGCAACGGTATTGGCTTATGGCCAGAGCTTTTGTTGATGCTGGCCATGAGGTAGTGTACTGGACGAGCGACTTCTCTCACGCCTCTAAAGAGAAGAGAGTGTTGGCGCGCGAAGTGGATGATGGTTTTGCCGTTAGGATGGTGCCGACTTTGCCTTATTCAAAGAATATATGCCTCAAACGAATTGTGAGCCACAGGCGAATCGCCCGTGATTGGTATGAAATGGCGCGCAGGGAAGCCGATAAACCCGATGTAGTCATCGCAAGCACGCCGCCGCTGGTGCTTTGCGATGCTGCGCGGAAGTTTGCCGGAGAGTGCGGCGCAATGTTCATTGTCGATGTACAGGATGCATGGCCAGAGACGTTTGAACGAGTCCTGCCTGGTTTTGTGTTCTCGCTTCTTGGTATGCGCTCTGCTGCGAGGCGTATATACTGTTGCGCAGATGGCATAAGTGCTGTTGCTATGAGGTATATTGCACTCGCAGCGAAGTATGGCAGCAATGCTCCAACAGGATTGTTTGGCCATTGTATAGATATGACTGCGCGGCCAAAGAGCCAGCCCGCAGACTCTTCTACGTTGCGTCTTGTATATATTGGTAACATGTCGCTGAGCTACGACTTGGCGACAGTAATTAAGACTGTCTCTGGCATGAACGGCGTCAGTTTAGATATCGCCGGCAACGGACCAGACAAGGAGCTGGTCGAAACGCTCGTCTCAGGTTCTGACAACATTACTTTCCATGGTTATCTTGATCTAAAGCGACTTTCTGATTTGCTAGCCAGGTCAGACGTTGGCCTCATTCCAATGTTCCCAGATAGTTGTGTCGGAATTCCCGGCAAACTTGCCGATTATGCCGCCGCACGCCTGATGGTGATTGAGAGTTTGGGAGGCGAAACCGCTGCCATCGTGGATAGGTTCGATGTTGGCGTCCATTATAAGGCTGGAGATTGCGAATCGTTGCGAGCTGCTATAACGACTCTTCGCGGCTCAAGACCACAGGGGAGATTTGATGAGTTCGCCACAGAGTTTAACGCTGGTTTGGTAATGCCTCGCTATGTCGAATGGGTGGAAGGTCTTATGCGCTGTCGCAGAGACTGGGGTTCTACGCGAGGGCCTCATTCTGACCCGCTCTTAAGAGGTTGATTATAGACAGGAAGAATAAAATGCTTAAACAAGTTAAGACTAGGTTTTGGAATGTTGCCAGTTGCACATATCGGCAACTCTTGGAAGAAATGGAGATGTGGCGCAAGGCTGGCGACAGGCACCGCTATACATGTTTCTGCGATGCGATGGGGCTTGCGAAGGGCTGGCGCATGGGCACTTTGCGGCATGCCTACCGGAATGCGGACGCGGTTCTTGCCGATGGCGAGGCGACGAAGGTTCTCGCCAAGATTTCGGGAGGCAATTTGCCTGATCGCGTAATTGGGCCTTATCTTTTCCCCGACGCTATGGAGTATGGCGTTGCTCTTGGCTGGCGTCACTATTTCTATGGCACTAATAAGGAGACACTGGATAATCTTAAGGCCAACCTTGAGAAGAAATATCCCGGCATAAAGATTGTGGGCACTTACGCGCCGGAATATGCGCCCGATCCAAAGCCCCCGGTCGTGGAGCCGAGCAGTGTCGATTTCTTCTGGGTTGGGCTCGGCAATCCGAAGCAGGAGATGTGGTGCAATAAGCATGCAAAGGAGATTGATGCGGTATGCCTCCTGCCTGTAGGCGCGGTATTCGATTTCTATTCAGGGACAGTCCCCCATGCGCCGGATTGGGTTCACGTAATTGGCTGCCGCTGGTTGTGGCGGCTTATTACCGGCGGTAAGCGCACCTTCAAGCGCAATGCGTGGTGCGTCCCGCGTGCGGCATGGATTCTCATCTCGGAGTTCGTCCGCATCCGCATTTTCCGCCGCAAGGTATCATCCATCTGACAGCACTATGAAAATCGCGCTTGTCATTCTCGGTATCATTGCTTTGGCTTGTGTGGCATTCGAAATCGTTTGCCGCATAGTGAGCAAGCGCGAGAAGGAGCGATTTGACAAAATGTCGCCCGAAGAGCGCTTCCGCTACCAAAACGACATGCGAAAGCTAGAATTATAAAAGGAGAAACAGTATGATCGACTTTGACATTGAATCATTTGTCCGTAAGTACATGACCAAGCGGGCGGAGTCGCTGCTTGCGGCGGACTTTGCAAGGTGCGCCGACGAGATGCACCGGCGTATCGACGGCAAGCGGATGCTTGTCATCGGCGGCGCGGGGACGATCGGTAGCAACTACGTGAAGGCGGCGTTGCGTGGGTTTAAGCCGAGAGCGATGTTCGTTGTCGACATTGATGAAAACTCGCTAACGGAACTGACGCGTGAGTTGAGGGCTGGCGACTACAATGTGCCTGAAGAGTACATTACCGAGCCTATTGACTTGGGTAGCGACTTGTTTGATAGATTCTTCAAGGCTAAGGGATCATTTGATATCGTCGCCAACTTTGCAGCGAGGAAGCATGTGCGTGCGGAGCGTGATGTCTTTTCAATCGAGGCGATGTGCGAGACGAACGTGTTCATGGCGAAGAAGCTGCTTGATCTTCTTCTCGACAATCCGCCGGAGGCGTTCTTCTGCGTCTCGACGGACAAGGCCGCGAATCCCGTTAATGTGATGGGCGCGACAAAGAAGTTGATGGAGGAGACTATCATGGCGTACTCTGACAGGCTTCCGATCAAGACGGCGCGGTTTGCCAATGTCGCGTTCTCGAATGGGTCGCTTCCGATTGGCTGGCTCAATCGCATCCAGAAGAAGCAGCCACTGAGTTGTCCGCTTGGGATTCGCAGGTTCTTCGTGAGCCCGATAGAGTCGGGTGAGCTGTGCCTGTTTGCAAGCGTGATGGCCGAGAGTGGCGATATAGTCTATCCGAAGCTCGACCCGGAGAAGGACATGATCCCGTTCGATGTTGTCGTGAAGGACATGCTGAACGACATGGGGCTTGGGTGCAGGGTCTGCTCCTCGTCGGAAGATGCGAAGGCGGCAATGGAACCACTAAATACACAAAATTTTTCGTGTGGTTCGTGTGTTTCGTGGTTGGATCAAGGCGGTTATCCTTGCGAGTTCTTCGGCAGCGACACGAGTAAGTCGGAGGCCAAGCGGTCTTAGG
>JAZQGX010000237.1:0-23424 GCA_045540275.1 Kiritimatiellia bacterium
CCGCAGCATCGTTCAGCAGCGGTCGGCATGTTAAATATGATCGCTTTTTTCTTTGGTGGTTTTTCCGGGATTGCGGTGGGTGGTCTTTCGCAAAAATATGGTATCAGAGGCTTTGAGATGGGTTTTGCCATAATGGCGGGAACTTATGCCGTTGCGGCGTTTCTTATGGCGTACAGCTTCTTTTTCACTTTCAGACGAAATCGGGTTGTCGAATCCGATTGAAGACGTCGGGTGGAAAAGGACGGTTTACAGAGGAGAGGATTTATGAAAATCAGAGAGATTAAAACTTTAGTAATAGATTGTTTCCGCACGAACTGGGTGTTCGTCAAGGTTTACACGGATGAAGGGATCGCGGGAATCGGCGAAGGTACGCTTGAGTACAAGGAGAATGCTTTGACTGGAGCTATCAAAGACCTTGAGCACGCCTTGATTGGCAAAGACCCGTTTGATACCGAGTGGATATGGCATGAAAACTATCGCGATGCGTATTGGCGCGGAGGACCGGTATTGATGAGCGCATTGTCGGCAGTGGACATGGCATTGTGGGATATCAAAGGCAAGGCGCTTGGAGTTCCGGTCTGGAAGTTGCTCGGCGGCAAGTGCCGTCAAGGTGTTCCCTGTTACGCCAACTGCTGGTTCGCCGGAGCGAAGGAACCAGAGGAATTTGCGGCAAAGGCCGCCGAGGCGGTCGAGCTTGGTTTTAAAGGGTTGAAATGGGACCCGTTTGGCAAGAATTACCGTCAATTGCCGCCGGCGGAGTGTGCCAGAGCGATGAAGTGTGTGGAGAAGGTCACCGAAGCGGTTGCGGGAAGAGCTGAGATATTGATTGAATGCCACGGGCGTTTTGATCTTCCGACGGCATTGCGAATATGCAATGCGCTCGAGCAGTTCAATCCGTATTGGGTGGAAGAGCCGATAATTCCCGATACCATGCATGCGTTGGCGGATTTGCGCTCGCGGGTAAGGGTTCCGATCGCCTGTGGTGAACGCCTGTATACGATACAGCAGATAATGGATGCGGTTGACGGGAAAGTATGTGATTATTTGCAGCCGGATTCATCTCATGCCGGAGGCATTACGGCGATGAAGAAGATTGCCGGGGTATGCGAGACGCGCCATATTCCGTTCTGTGCTCATAATCCGTCCGGCCCGGTTGCCAATGCGGTTACCTTGGCATTGGGAGTGTCTACTCCGGGATATTGCATACATGAGACTCTTTTTGATGATGTTCCGTGGAGGTCGGAAGTTGTTGATGAAGATGTCAGGTTTATCGATGGAATTATGTATCCGTCGGATCGTCCCGGTTTGGGGGTTGAATTGAACGAAGCTGAAGCGATGAAGCATCCGAAAGAAGATCACTGGCTGCGTCATTATGCCGGAACATTGACCAACGTCCGGCCGGTGGATAGCAGGCCGTATTACCATTCGTGAGCAGTATCGTGGAGAGGGTGAAAAAACGGAAATGTGGGCATATATTCGTGCATTTTGCAAAAATCAGCAATATTCCTTGACAGTGTGCGAGTGATATGGTTTAATAAACAGAGTTTTTAAAAAACAACGGACCATAGCTCAGCTGGTAGAGCAATACACTTTTAATGTATGGGTCGAGGGTTCGAATCCCTCTGGTCCGACCATTATATCCCCCTCGGGGCGTAGCGCAGCCTGGTAGCGCGTTTGCTTGGGGTGCAAAAGGTCTCGGGTTCAAATCCCGACGCCCCGACCATCTTTCTTTTCTGTTTTTTTGTGTGCAAAACAAAAGGAATTTCGCGATTTTCCGATCTTCGCGAGTTCCGCCGATGGCAAGGGTGCGAGAGTGTTATCCAACACTTTCCAACACTTGCCAGCGGTTGAGCGGCGAAACGCCGCAGAAAGTGTGCATACAAATGAAGTACAAACAGAACGGCTCGGTCGTCCAGCATAAGGGATACTGGGTCTATGTTGCAAAATTGCCGGGCGACAAAACCCGCAAAATGAGAACACTACGCGCCCCCGGCGCAAAGCATGGGCTTTCGGCAGACCGCCCACGCGCAATGGCAGAACAAGCCGCACATCGTCTTTGGGAAGAGGCTACGCGCTCGGCGAGGCACGGCGACAAGGGTGCAACCGTCGAAGCCGTGTGCGCCGCATATTGCGCCCACGCCGCGATCTACTACCGAACAGACGACGGCAAAAAAACAAGCGAAGTTGCGAACGTGACAACCGGCATCCGACTTTTCCGGCAGATCTTCGGCGAGGCGGCAGTTGCTGAACTCACTCATGCCGATATGCTAGTTTTCCGCGACGCGCTCATCCGCTCCGGCGTGGCGCGTGTCACCGTGAACCGGCGGCTCGGCATTGTAAAGCGCATGATGGCGTGGGCGTTGGACGAGGCTCTCATTTCGGCGACGGTAAAGGCAGAGCTGACACAAGTGCAAATGCTGAAACGTGGAAGGTCTGCCGCGCCGGAACGTCCGCCTGTGCGTGAAGTCCCCGACGATGTTTTTGGCGCCACAATCGCGGCAATGTTGCCGAACACGGCCGACCTTTGTCGCGTCCACCGCTTAACGGGCATGCGCCCCGACGAAATCTGCGGCCTTCGCTGGTCTCTCATCGATACCAGCCGGACGCCGTGGGTGTACCGCCCCTCCAACCACAAAAACGATTGGCGCGGCGATTTCGGCCAGCCACGCCCCATCCTCATCGGTCCACGCGCCCGCGCGATCCTCGAACGTCACCGCGATGCGGAGTTCCCATTTTCACCAGCTGCAGCCGTCCGGGAATTGCAAGCAGCAAAACGCGCCGTCGCCACTTCTCCGTCGCGAGTGTGTCGCGCTGATCCGCACGCCGTTCGTGTCCCCGGTGAGCGTTGGCAGACGGATTCTTACACCGGGACTATCGCGGCGGCTTGCCGCCGTGCTGGCGTCGCTCCGTGGAGCGCTAACCGTTTGCGGCATTCGTTCGCCACGGACGTTCGCCGGGCCTTCGGGCTGGAGGCCTGTCGTGCCGTCCTCGGCCACTCCAACGGGGCGCGAATTACCGACAGGTATTCATTCGCCGCGTTGGAAGACGAAACAATAAGAGCCGCCACTCCCGCCGTTGAGGCTCTCGGTTAGTCGTCGCCGGGCACGGCAACGGGGGCGGCGGCGCAGTTGAGGAGCTAGGCTAATCCATCCGCTTAAGTGCGGCACGGATAGCCGCCGAGCAAAATCCCCGCCTATCCCGAGCGGGGATTACCCTTAACCCCTCGGCCACCTCTGGGTCGACTCGGATCGTAACCGACCGACCTCGCCCCTGCCAGCGGGCATTATTTGCTATTTGCGCCGCCTCGCGGCGCGTTAAAACTCGTTGACTTTTTTCCGGCATTTTGGTAATATCCTTTCTGTCGCTCGTCACATGACGGGCGTGAATTGAAATATGAGGGCCGTGTTTGATAACGCCTTCCTTTCACCTCCGGAGTTTTCCTCCGGAGGTTTTTTTTTGTGGTCTAGTCTGATCGTTGAGGGGTGATCACAGAACGTACTCGATCACATGCACGAGGTAGAGCGGATTAACGAGGTCAATTTGGCCGTAGTCATTGCGCTCACGGTCAAACCAGTGCTGCATGCCATACGAGCATATGCCCGGCACGACTGCCGAGTACGCGCGAATATCCTTGCCATCCAAACCGCGCACGGCGGCTTTGTAGCGTTTTTGCATCGACACTTCGTGCCGGATTGGGTCGTTCATTGTCATTTTTTGGCGTCCTTTTTCCGAATTACTCAACAATCAACATACCATCGCGGTCGGCGATGCGGAGATAGTCGCCGTTAGCGATGCCCGCGCGGCGTTCAGCCGCTCTCATTGCGCGGCGGGAGATGTAGTAATCGTATCCATTGTAATCAGCGCGGACGGTGGCAGTTTTGGACTGATCGTAGTGGCCGCAGAGGGTGATTGTGATTTTTTCGATTTTGTTGGCGTTCATTGTTGCTTCCTTTCGTTGGTTTGTGGGGGTTGGGTTACCCTCCCCCGTGGTTGATGAGCCTATAATATCATACTATTACGGACTGTGTCAATCCCTTTTTTTGATTTTTTTTTAAATTTTTTTTGGGCACAAAAAAAGCCCGGCGACTGCTGGGTCAATCGCCGGGCGCGACCGAGGAGGAGTAAGCCTCGATCCGTACATAGTATAGTATATAAGTTAATCGCTACATTTGCCATCCGCGCAAACTGTGCCATCGGTGATGGTGCATGTGCCGTTTTTGCACTCCACCGTTGCCGCATCAGGATCACCGCCGGCGGCGACAAATTTGTCGTACAGATTTTTTGCCGCAGACCATGCCGCATCCGTAACCGTGCCGCCGCCTATATAAGCCGCTATCGTAGCCGCTAGGCGATTCGCGCCGCTGAAGCTCGCATCAATCACCCCAACGATATTAGTGCCGTCGGGTCGTGAATTTAAGCCGTTGATGGCGAAGCTGATATCATTGGGTTTTACGGATGCCGACATATTATCCGCCGCCGTAATCATCCAGTGCTGAAAATGCGATACCTCCCAGCCGCGAGAAATTTTTTGCACCTCGCCGGATGCCGATAGTACGGGCTCGCCCGCCGCATTGCGCACGGCCTCCTCGCCATGATTCACGACCTCGATTGATCTGCAGCCGGAAACCATTATACCAATGCCCACCACTAAAAACATAAGCGTTTTCATTATTTTATCCTTTCTTGATTTTTGTCCAGTGTCGCCCGCCAAACAAGCGGACGAAAATCCAAAACAACCAGCGGCGCAACCAGCCCACGCCAAGCGTTTTTAAGCGCCCACGGAATCGGCGATCAACAATCCTGCGACATGCCGTCCGCTCCTGGTACTCGTAATCATGCTCAATGTATGCCACGACTGTTGGAGCCTCAAGCGGATGCCCACATATGCGCCACAGCCATCGAGGGATTGAGCCGCCATCTGTTACAAAGCCAGCGGGGATGTGTCCCCAATCCTGCACCAACTCCCAACGCCCATCCCATCGGGGGCGTAGCACCGGGAAATCCTCTCTCATCTCGCCATCTCCCCAGCCGCATCAGTCACATGCCGGAAACCGCGCTCGCCAACCGCACCATAAATTACGGTGAGGAGCAGCAACCCCGAGAAAATAATGGTGATCCAAAACAGCCGGTTGACTGCATTAAAAAGGGTTTTGATTTGCTCGCCGCTTACTGCGGCGTGCGTAGAAAATACTTTTTCGAGCGCGTCAACGCGCTCCTCCAAATCATCGTAATGAGCTTTATCGCACATCCTCAATCCTCCGCTTGGGACATAAAAGCTTTGACCTCCGCTTCGGTTGCAATGCCCTGTTGCACTACCGCGTTGGTGGCGGCGATGTACGCCGGATAGTCAGCCGAGATGAATTGGCATGCTTGCCACTCATCCTCGAGATTTAGCCGCTTGATGGTCTCTTTAACGGCATCCCATTTGCCGACTGCTTTTGCCGCTACAATCAATTTGAGTTTGGAGTATCGCGTTGTCGGGAGCTTGCCAACAATGCGTTTGATTGTATTTGTAGCTTGCCAATTTTTTTTGCCCTGCCGATAGGTATAGATGATTTTATCACCCATAATTTCGCGCGCTACAACGCGCCGTTTCTCGGCGAGGTATTTTGTTTGCGCATCGGGGAGCAATCCCGCTGATGCGCCCAAAACCGCCAATAACACAAAAGCAAATAAGTATCTCATCTCATTAGTACTCCATTATCAAATGCCCATACCTCTCCGCTCTCGCGGTTGGTTACCATGCCTGTATAAGTTAACTCATCATCCACCGTTACCGCTAACGCGCCGAACGCAAAACCATTATCGCCACCGAGGGTATCGATAGCATCCGTTTTGCATGGGAGTCCGCGAACGATAGCAGGGCGCTTAATGCGGCAAATGTGCACGCCATCAAATCCGTTTGTGCTGATGCCGCTTGCCGACCAATCTACCCACTCGCAATCCGCGAGCGCTACGCCGCCGATGTGATGGTACTCAACTTTACGATTAGGGCGCACGGCAAGAGAGCGATTGTAATGCACCGCTTGATAATCATAATCGCCATCAACCCACTCGCCAATCACGAGCGCAACGAGGTTGGAGCGACTGCCTCGAGGCACGACCTCAAGCGCGATATGCAAACTCGCATCAGGGATGTTGTTTGTGTGATCGCAGAGATAATTGATTGCACCACGCACCGACAATACCATGTTAGAGGAGATATCTCCGATGCGTGCAATTGTGTTTGATTGTGCAACGGCTTCGGCGTACTCAACAAGCACACCGCTTGCATCGATTACACGCCCATCCTCGCCAGCCATAACCGGTTGCCCGAGCCAAGCATTTTGTCTCACGGTTTGCGAAACGATATACTCGTTCGTGATCGCAGCCTCTTCGATTTGAGCGACTGCCGAAAACGCCAATAAAATCAATATGGAGGCAAGCTTACTCATTTTCCGTGATATCCACAATGATTCGGTAATCGCGAGATAAATCTACCGTAAATTTTTGCCAAACAAAATTTTTATTTTTGGTTCGTCCGATGGTTTCCCAAGCGGACGCCCCGACGCGGCGAGACTGGATAAGATACTCCGCATCAGCAAGCCGCTCGTCTTCCGCCTCCCACTCAAAGCGCACCTCGTCGGCCGAGACCTCGAAGCTCGTGAGGTTTATTCCCTCCTCGGTGATAACCGGCGGAGTTGGCGGCTTCGTGCCGCCCCACAAAATGAACGCTGAAAACAAGATTGCAACAATGATAAAATCAATCGGTCGCGATTTTGCAAATTGAAAAATCCTCATGGCAGTACCTCCACTCCAACAATCAAGCCGCCCTTAAATGTAAGCCGGTTGCCACCCCAATCAACAGTCGCAGTTTTGCCGCCTTGAATGCCGCCGGTGATATTGAGCACCGACCCATCACCTTCGGGCGTGCCGCCATTTAAATATACCGTGAAAAATGCTCGCTCGGAATCGTTGCACCAAAAGCGCACCTTGTAAACATTGGCATATTCCGTGCCATCCTCATCGGTATATGTACCGGCTACCGGCTCAACCTCGCCGATTTGCGAATCGGGCAATGCCGTAAAATCTCCATCAGTTAACGATAGGCGAGTTTTAATCAGCGGCTTGATACTCCCAACATCCGCCGTAATTGCGTAGGTGATGTCGTGCGCTACCAAATCGCCGTTGGTTGCTTGGTGCGGCTCAAATTTTGTGATTACCAATCGGTCATCCTCGCTCAATAAGATAGCCGCCGAAAAAGAATCCGTGAACCCCTTGCGGTAAACTACAAGCTCATTCGCCATGATTTGCGAAACCACATCAGCAACAAGATTAGTGCCTTCCTTCGCCGCTTGTGCCGCTCCATCAGCTTTAGCATCCGCAATCATGATTGCCGTTTGATTTGCGGCCAACTGCGCAGTTGTGGCGAGTGTTTCGGGCGCGTTAACATTGCCATCCTCATCAACCATCAGCACCTTGCGAGTTTCGCCCAACGCACAAAACAAACAAAGCAAAATCGCCGTAAAAATCCCGACAAAAATATCGCGGCTCATCTCGCAACCTCCAGCAAATTGATGTTGGTAACTGCGTGATAGTAGATGTTGCCATCAACCATCGTCCGCACCCAAGTCACTCCCCTCGTATCATCGTAGATCATGTTGCGAGTTGCAAGCGAGATGTTAGTCGCGCTTGCGTGATCGATTGCATTGGTTACTACTCTATCATCACTCCGCAAATCTCCGAGCCGAGCAGTATTGTTGGCAAGCAGCATGCACACGGAGCAAAAAACAAAAAATGCAAAAAACAAAAATTTCATTTTCTCCTCCTCGCGAGCAACAAGCTTAAAAGCTCATCTTTTTGGTCGCCGGACAAATCACGGACTTGCGTTATTGATAGTTTTTGTGCTGCGGTTGCATCCTCCCACAAAACGGCACGCGCAGTTTGTACAATGGACTCATCGCCCTCAACTAATCCATCCGCAACATAGATTGTGCGACCATCGCACAAGCCCAATGTATCCGCAGTGATTACAGGCTTCCATCCGTTCTCTGCTCTCCATGCCGCACGAGCATCGGAGGCATTTTCAACCACCACGCCATCAACTACTGCGTAACGAGGCATCGCCATCAATATGCCGCCATTAATTTTTCCGTAAGCCATTTTTTCCACCTCTTAAAATGGAGTTGCGATCACAAACGGACCGCCGCCGGAAAGGATTGCATTATAATCATCGATGATCTCGCAAACCATTGCAACCGATAAGTATGGTTGCATAGCCGGATCAATAAGCTCGAGCATTCCCACCGCATCTTTCCACCCGCCGACAACGGGAAACCCGCCGCGCGCAAAAATAATACTGCCGACATGGGATACAGTGCCAGGGCTTATTATTGCAAAGCGATCACCGCTTTTTAAATTATCGAGGTGAATGAAAAACGGCGTCCCGCCCTCGCCTTCGCCAACGCAAAAATAAGCTTTTCCAGCTTCGGCAGTTAACTGCCAATCGCTCGGCGCGGACGGGGTGAAAGTTTCGTTCGTCCAAACGCCCTTTGTGCCGATGGAAACCTCTCCACCAATTCCCGCTTCGGCGGGGCATCGCGTGATTTTAACTTTGATGGTATTATCAGAGATTCTCTCGCGCGAGCCATCAGCGCCGACCCTGGTGGCAAATAAGATGTAAGTGCCACACGCAATATTGCGAGTCTCCTTGGCCGTAAGCCGAATGTTAATCTCGCCCTGTGCCGGATAGGTTTTGTGCCATGTTGCAAAACTGATTTCAATCTCATCGCCGGCTGAAAAATCCGATGCAAGGCGGAGTGGGATTATTGCGGAGTTGCCACACAAAACAGATATAATCATTGCGCCACCTCCCGCGTAATGAGTTGCCCGATGCCGAGGCAGTAGGATTTATTAGTTGCATCCTCACACCAGAGTGCATATGTGGTATCGCCAATGTCAGCAAGGTCGGCAGCATCAATTACCACGCGCCACCTACCGCAGTCGCACTCATACGCGCGCTTTATCACCGTGCTACCATTATTGTTAAACGCCAATCGCACGGCCTGCGCGTCAGCCGGCACATTTACAATGTCGGCAGTTACTGCCGAGTCCGGCAAAACAAAAATCGGCGCAAGAGCATTTTCTTTTTTTGTTGAGTTTACAAAAATTTCAGCGGTGGTCATAACCTCCTCCTCATTAATAGCGAGTCGGTCTAACGGCTATTCCGGCGCGCTGAACGAGATGCGGATACTAACTGTACCAACTCCAGATACGAGAGGCGAGCGGATGTCCAATCCGCCGCGAAGATAGGGTAGTGGCAAATTGGTGATGCTTGCGCTCCCCTGCAACGGCAAGCCGTAACCATCACCCTCGATGTAATTAGTCGTAATGACTCCTCCATCGTGGACTAATTCAAGCGAGTCGGTTCCGCCCACCGACATCGATGCGATGCCCAGGCCAGCGGTGTAAGTTTTGGGCGGCGGAATAACTCGCTCAACATCATTCACGCGGGCGGAGTAAAATTGATACTCGCTATCTTTAATGTTTGCGGCGGGGACGCCATCAAGCACTTGCGGGGCTATGCTTGCCATCGTGCTCCCAAAAAAATAATTTTCGCCTTCTGGCGGAGCGGAAAAGCTCCACGATAACACGATGCTATAGGTGCTGCGCGGTGGCATTTTCCAGCATGCAAAATGGCTTTCACGAACCTCCGCCGAGGAGGAAAGCACGAACGCATTGTTATCAATTACGAGGCTGGATTGCGACTCATTATCGTTGAGGATTGCAAGCGATGGCGTATAAGCTTTAAACATCACGGGGCGCAACAATCCACCTCGCCGCATCATCAACGGTTTGCCATCGATGCGCGGCGCAGTAAAAAAATGCTCGTATGATTCAAATGCCGCATTCATTTTTAAATCAATAATCGTAGAGGAAAAATTGAATCGTGCTTGTTTTTTCCGTGCCGGACGCTTCCAAAACTTTCATAGTTTCTTTCGTCACTGAGATTGCACCGATGGCGGCATCCCACCGCACATCTGTTACTACATCCCTCTCCACCGCAGTCGAGGGGCTGCCACTCCCGGCCACATTGCCAACCTGAAAAATGAGCGAGTTGGAGTCGGCATCATAACGCGCTCCAACAATGGCCGCCGAAAAATTACCGGAAATTTTTTCCGTATTATAATTAAGTCGCGGCAGCAAATAGCTCGTGCCTCTCCCATCACTGCCACCGCCATCGTTGAGCACGATTCGCCAATTGCGGCCATTGCGCACGATCGTGCCGCCCTCAACAGATAAATTCGTGAGGATGTCGCGGATCGCGTTTTCGTCGCGCAAAAAATTCGGCTGCGCCGAAATTGCGCGACCACGTAGGAGGCGCGAGAAAAAAGCCATGACTACTCCTTATTCGGTTTGCGCATTAGTACCAACGAGCGAGTTGATTCGCCCTTGCACAGTCGCGGTGTCGCTCGAGCAAGAGACCTGCTCCCAATTAACTGCAACAGTTACTGTATACGCGCCGGTTGCGTGATCGATGCTCGTACTAATATCAGCTACGCACTCGTTCCTTTCTCGCGTCTCGACCGAGATAGTTGAGCTCCACAAGCCGGTTGCATCCATGGTAGTGTTGGATGATAAAATTTGGTCCGACCATGTTTTAGTCCAGAGCTCGGTGACTGCTGCAACGCAAGCCTCCGCCGCTTCCGCGCTCAAAAAAACATACTCCTCCTCGTAATGCGTAGCGGTGGTGGTTTTGGTAACAGTCACCGCGCCGCCCATAACCGGCGAGACATTGAGCACATTCGTTTCGTTGCGGACCGTGGTATACTCCGGAACAAGCACGCGCTTGCCATCGAGGTAATTTGCAAATAGTGCCATATTGGATTTTTCCTTTTTTGTCGCTCGTGCTTCGAGCTTGGAATATCCCTCGCCCAAACTATGCGAGGACTCCATCACCCAGCCATCCTGCGCAACTGGCGGCACTGGATGCGTCGCCGCAATCGAGATACTAACCTCTCGCTCTGGAGCATGTACGAGCAATGCGGAAAAAACTCCATCGCGGAAAAAAAGCTGATAGCCACACGATGCAACATAAGCACTTGCATTAATCCGCTCCGGAGTCATAACTAGATTTTTCAGCTCCGGAACTAATACCGCAGCGGTGCAAATGTTCAGCGCGGTCGGCAGTGTAATCTTTTTTTCCGGCAGTATATGCGTACTGCGGTAGTCGAGGTATAACAGAGTTTGCTCTACAGTTGCAATGCGGCCGGCTTGAGTCGTAACCGCAAATTTAACAAGCACGCCCTCGTTCGCGAACGCAGGAAAAGTCGGTGATGCAATGTACGCTGACTCGTTCCACGCCTGCACAAAAGTGATTTCTTGCGCGTCCTCCAGCACGAAACTTTGATCCGTTTCGCTCGCCACTCCATCGGGCATCAGCACCTCGCGCGAGATTGGTCGATAATGCGCAGAGATAAAACTCGCATCGGGGACGGGGATGCCGTATTCCTCGCGGAGCTGATTTGCGTTTAAAAAAAATGACTGACTGCTAACCATTTTGCCCCACTGCCAATGCATTAAGAGTGCGATCCATCCGCACGGCTAAATCTCGCTCGGCTTGCTCTATCTGCTCGAGTGCGATGCGCGAGCGGCGCGCATTATCCAAGATAGCAGCTTGCCGCGCCTTTTCATCAGCTCGCGCTTTCTCGGCGGCTTGCTGCTTTTTGATTGCATCGAGTGCAACCCGATCCCGCTTGCTCAACCGGCGGAGATCAGTCAGCCCATTGCGTGCCGCCCACTCATCACCTTTTGCGCGCTTCATCAGTGCATCGATTTTTCGCTTCGCCTTCGCCTCATCTTTCGCGAGCTTACGAGCCTCGCGATCTTGCGATACTGCGTGCTGCGCCGCACCGAGCGCGCGCAGATTGGCAAATCGCGCATCCTCTTTATCATCAATGCCGCCAAGCAAATTTTCTGCACCAGCCACATTTGCTCTAGCCAATTCGGCACGGGCTTCGTTGAGCTGATTGGCGGCATCAATATCTTTCTGGTATGCGCTTTTTGCTCGCTTGTATTCGTTGCCCAACGCCTTCAAACTTTTCTGCTCTTCCTTCAGCCGCTTCTTTTGGTCCGCGAGATTTTGCGCGAGGAGATCACTCATGCTCTTCCGTTCTGCGGGGCTTTGCGCAGATGATTTACTGCTGGCATTTTTGTTTTCCGTAGGCGCATTAAGCCCGAGCGATTGCAGTATTGCATCGCGCTTTGCTTTCGCATCCTTCGCATCTGCGGCATGCGCATCGCGAATTTTGCGTCCCAATTTTGGGACTTTTTTTTCGAGCGATGCAAATGTTTTTTTGGCAAAATATCCGCCGCCAAAAAGCTTATCCATGTATACCTCGGCGGCTGCATCAGCCGCATCCGTAAAACTGCCGCCACCTATCAGAGTCCCCACAAAATCGCCCGCCGCACCGAAGGAAGCATCTGTGAATGCCCACGCATCCTTACCAGCCTCGCCGATGCTCTTGAACGCTGAGCCGAGGAAGCGCAAAGCTTTGCCAGTTGCGGTGGCGCGAGAGGTGAGGTTATCGAGCGCGAGCATGGCATTAGCCGCAAATGATTGTATTGCGTTGCTCCTCGCTAATCCATCCAGCACGGTTATCAATCTAGCCAAGCCGCCTTTTGCAACTCCGCTAAATTGCTCGCCGATTTGCCGCAGCACCTCCGACCACTTATCTTGCATGGTGGATACTAGCCCGTTGCCGGTTTTTGCATTTTCCGCGAGGGCACCGTGAAATAAACCGCCCTCGCTCGTTGCGATGCGCATTGATTCGGCGACCATATCAAAACTGATTGCGCCTTGGCTCATCAACTCCTTAAGTTCCGCGACAGATTTGCCAGTCTCTTTTGCGATGATGGTCAGCGGATTAAAACCCTGGTTGATCATCTGCAACAAGTCCTGCCCCATGAGCCGCCCTTGTGATTTCACTTGCGCAAACACTAGCGCAAGCCCCTGAAATTTTTGCGCATCGCCCATTGCAATGTCGCCGAGCATTTTTAAGCTCGGCATGATAGTCTCCGCTTCCGCGCCAAACGAAAGCAGCAGTTTAGATGCTTGCTGCAAATCGCCGAATGTTAATGGCGTACTATTCGCAAAATCTTTCAGCTCGGCGACATGAGCTTTTGCCGCATCCACCGAGCCAAGCAAGACTTTAAAATTAGTCACGGCCGTTTCGAAGCCAAATGCGTGTTTAAGCGTGTTTCCGATTGCCGTGGCGGCAGTCATAACTGCACCGCCAACCATGTCGAAACCGGCTTTGATGTTTGCGAGATTTGCGCCAATCCCGCTGAAACCTTTTCCGAGTGATCGTAAGTTTTTGTTCAGTCGAGCGATGCCTCGCTCTGCACTCTCAACGCCGCGCCCGTTGTAATTGGTTCGGAGGTTTATTTTAACTTCAGCCATTCCCAGAGTCCTTTTGATGCTTGGCTTTTATCTCATCGAGTGCGGCATAAAATAATGCGCGTGCGCGGTTAACCATGCGCTTGCGATATTCATCTACCGAGGCTTCCTCGGCGCGGTAAGTGCAAAGCGTTTTTTGCAAATCCTCAATCGTGTCGCACGATTTATCAAGTGCGATATGAGTTGCTTTGCACAGTTGCACCAACTCCGTTAAATCATCCGATGGAGGTAAGCACATTGCAAGCTTATCGGCCTCCGTTGCAAGAGTGCGCCCGCCAGCCTCGTAAAATGCCTCGTTATTGCCGAAGGTTACGAAAAGCAACGCATTAGCAAGCTCTTCGGCGGTGCACTGCAAACCACGCCGCCAATCCTGCACCGCTTTGTTAATGGATCTAAAATCCATCAGCTGCCATAATGTTTCCGGCTCGGTGGAGCAAGCAAAAGCACGCAGCCAAACCGCCGACATTTCGTCCGCTGCGGCAAGAGGGATGATGTCTCGCATCCACTCCTCGGCGGAGATTGATGGCTCTAACAGCCGGCAGTTTCTCGCCCATGCAATGCGGCGAGGCCTCCGCCACTCCGCAACGGGAGAGAGCGCCTGAAGAGCCAAACCGTTAAGCCTAACCACCTCCTCGGCAGTTAGGCGGATGCCTTGCTCCTCAAGCTGCTCAATCTCATCACGGGCGAGGTCGGCGAACATAGTACTACTCCGTAGCAGCAGCAGTCTCCGAGGGCGCGAGATAAGCCGTGCCCGTAATAGTCCACTCGGGGTAGGCGGCATCCTCATTAGCAACAGTTAACGCGCCCCACACAAACGAGGAGCCGGTAACGGTGGGCTCATCCTTGGTAGATGAGGTAATGATCAGCTCGACTACGATCTTGCCATTAGTAGCGCATAATCCGATTGGGATGCCGCTCACAGTAGTATCATCGGGCGTGATGCTCGCGGTATATCGTGCCGTGGTGATATGCCCGCCTTCCGCAGTGATCTCCCCGAACGGAAATTGAACGCGGCATTTCGGCGTGATGGTTGCCTCGTCGCCGCCGAGCACAAACGTTCTCGCGCCGGATGCACTTGCACCGACTTGCGTGCCTGTTACGGTGATGTTTGGTGCAGTCCCCGCTGCCGTTTCGACGACGACCTCGGTTATCATCACCTTAACATCATCGATAGTCACGACTTTCCCAAGCGGGCCAAATGCAGAGATGAGTGCCTCGTCCTTAAGTTTGTACGATGCCTCCGGAGCAATCACCTCGCCGTAAACATCAAACGCAAATGCATCGCCATTTTCATCCAATGCTTCCGCCTCGGAATTGCTTTTATTGAGTGAGGACGAAACGAGCGCAATCGCATCGCCAATAATTTCGAAATAATCAACCGGCGAGGAAAAGCCCGCGCTGTTTGTTGATATCGGTCTAATCACCATATTTGTACCTTCCCATAATTGTGATTTCCCAACTCGCCGACCAAGCATCGTTGACTTCGTCGTAGCTGCTATCAGTCGAGGATAGCATCGCGCCATCCGCCATAAAAGGCGCATCGGTCAAAGCGTCCGAGCCGAAGCCACGAACGACAGACATCACCGCATTATCAACGGAGTCAAACGCATCAGCAAAATCTAATCCGTTAGCATCATCAGCACGATAAACATTTAAGTTGATTTGCAAAGTCGCCATGAAAAAATCAAGCCTACCGTGCATTTGGCTCTTATTAAAAACGCGGACGGAAATAGTAGAATCTTCCGCGGTTTTTTTTGCGGTGCGGACTCGCTCCAACAATCCCACGCACGGGAAGGGAGGATTGCGCGCACGCAAAATTTCTAGTGCCTTTTTTTCCGCCAGATACTCAAATGAGTTCATCAAAACTTCCCTTTCAACTTTGCCTCAATCATTCCGCGAATTTTGTTTGCTGCCGACCGAACGGCTTGCTGCTCCGCTCCGGGGAGGAGAGCCTCCTTGGAGTAATTAAGCGCGTTGAGGCCAACGAACGAGGCGACCTTAACTCGCCCTTTGGTTTGCTTTGTAAATTTCGATTTTATGCCCTCGATTTTGCGGTTTGTGATTTTGCCATACGCCGATCCAAATGCAATCTTCATCATCCAACCCCATGAGGATCGAGCCAAACCGCGCTTGGTATACTGCCCGTATTTTTTTTGTGCGGCCTGCTTGTACATCGCGATATTATTCCGGGCCTCTCCATGCATCACCGGCAGCAGGTAGGTGCGTTTTTCTTTGCCCTTGTCGGTGTCGCGAGTAATGCGTACTATTTTGCACCACCTGCCATTTCGGTCGCGGCGATAACTGTCTCGGCCTCGGCCGACCTGAATATCTTTGCGCTTAACTTGCTTTGCCGAGATGCGTGTGCGCTTGCGCAGAGCTTTGAGTAGATGCACCACGCCACTCCTAAATGCGGATACGCTGGATGCTCCGAGCTCTGACTGATAACGCTGCAAAACCCGCGTAAGCTCGGTGGTATCTAGCTCACATTTTGCACCGAGTAAACTCATTAGGCCTCTCGTCCCCTCGCCGTGATAAACCAAGCATCGCCGTAATTTTCGGCTGCGGTGACTGCTAGTTTAATCGGCTTAAAACCATCAACAAATCTGATGCGGTCGCCGACCTCGATGCAACCGAGTGGCGTATCATCCTTGGGGATTAATGCTTTCCACTCGTGTGTTTCGGTTGGCGCATCTGCATCTAATGCAGCAGCTAAACCGGTATCAACTGCAAGCACGCGGCATCCCTGCCGGATTGTTTTTACCGTTCCGGCGACATCTCTCTCGCCCGCAACCTCGCCGCATTGGTAAGGAGTAAGCGCGTGCGATAGTTGTAATTTTTTGCTTGCTGCAGCAGGGTCTTCCTCGAGACTCACGACCACGCGCCAATCATCGCCGATTTGCAACAATGCATTTTCGCGCAGCTCCGGGAAATCGAGCGAGGCTACAATAACGGACATCTCCGTTTCAACTTGCTCGCCGAGCGGATTGAGTACTGGCTCGATCTCCTCGCTTGATAAAGCATACCCGCAGTAGTTTTTGTGCCTCACCGTTTTGCGTATCTCCGGCAATACATCGCCCAGATTTTTGATTACATTTTGCACAAGCTCGCCAAACATTTGCACCTCCTCACAAAAAAAGCGAGGTGGTCAAACGACCACCCCGCTCACCATCATCGCGCAGGCTACGCGATTACGGTTTTGCCCAACGAGAACGCTTCAGCGTGGCGAACGATGAAATCGCAATCCTGCAATGCAACGATGCGGACGCCGCCAACGGTGCTCACAGAGTAGGGGTCGACTACCAAATCGACGCCACTCCAGAGTACCATCATGAGCTGCGAAAAATCACCGAACAGGAGGCTCTTCGTCGGGGCGAGGGTTGACTTGATGAAATCGTACCCGACCGCCTTGTTAGCGATTGCATCGAGCAAGTAGCGACCGCTGGTGATGCCACCAACAGGCGCGCCCTCGCTCTCGATGAGCGTGTAATCGTAGGTCTGACCGAGCAACGACCACACGGCAGGAGAGCCGATAAATTTGGCGTTGCTGGTATCCGCGTTTGCATTTTCGGGCGCCGCGATCATCGCCATGAGATTGGCGAGAGTCGGCGAGCCAGCCGTAAATGTAACCTGATTACCACTCGGTATCTGGCCAACCAATCCGGTCGGCTGACCGCTCGAGCCCGAGCCGTTAAACGCTGCAGCCTCAAGCAGTCGAGCGATGGAGGCGGTCAGCGAGTCGATCACGAGACCCGTTACATCGGCAGAGGTCTGCGCCATCAAGCGGCGCGTGATATCCACATAACCACCGGCGGTATGAGGAGTGGCTATAACCTGCCCGACAGTCGGGTTGGTTTTGGTTGCGTTCCCACCCTCGGCAGATATCCAAGCCGCTTGCGCGTCGGAAACCTTCGGTATTGCAACCTCGCCAACCATGCCGGAGAGTACACGCATACCAGCGCGATCAAGCACCAGTTTGGCGCGGAGCGCACCGATAAGATCGCCAAGGAGGAGTTTCTCCTCGGCCAATCCTGCACCGTTGCTGCTGCTGCTCGGGAGTCCCACGCCAAACTCGCCAGCGCGGACAAACTCCGGCAGATAAATGCCCTGCGCGGCTTTGCCGGAACGATGAGCGATTTCATCGGATACCTCTCTCTCGTAGCCGATGTCAACCGCCTCGCCAGCAAGCGCGCGGATGACATTAATCACCGAGTACCGCTTACCGATTTCGCGCTTTTCATTTTCCGCAAAAGCGATTGCCTTCTCGGGAGTTTTCGCGGGCATGGCGGGCTTTGCAACCATTGCTTTCTCGGCGCGCCCCAACAGATCCTCGCGAATCTCGTCGAACGATTTGCTGCGAATCATCTCGCCAATTTCGGCATTATCAACGCCCGCCACTTTGGCAATGCGAAAGCACTCAACTACCTGCGCGGCGGTGAGCTCCTTTTTTTCTTCATCCATGATTTTGATTCCTTTGTTTTTGGGGTTGGCGGGTGCGTCCGCCGTTTGCGTTCCGCACTCCCGCCCAACGCCCACAGAGGAGTCGGCGGGAATATTTACAAACGAGCCTTCGTATGGAGTCCATCGAACCGCTCGATAAACTGGAAGGCCGTCAAGTTTTTCTGATTGCTCCGCATATCGCTCGACATAGTAGCCTACGGACATATTAGTCCGCAGTCCTGCGATCGCATCCTTGCGGATGTCTTGAGCCCGCTGCCCAGAGCAAAACTCTATCACGCCGCGAATGCGCCCATCCTCAATTTTGGGCGTGCGGATGAGTCCGATCTGGTCGCCTCGATGCCCATCTTGGATTACGAGGCCGTGCTTCATTCGTTCGAACGAGACTTCGTTTTCTTTATGCCCGAGGACTTCCCATGCGGTAATCCACGCGCCCTTAATCGCATCATAAATTTCGCGCTTGTAAGGGGTCTCCGATGAAATCGAGACTACCACCTCGGGCTCTACATTTCCGTCAGCGCGGACGATCTCAACCTCGATATCGCGCTTGGACATTTCAAGTTTTACCATTGTTTAATTCCTCCGTTTTTTCAAAACCGAACGAGCTCCGAAGATCTCGCTCGCGTGCAAGCTCCTCAATGTTATCATCATAATCGCAACCGTATTCAGTTGCAATCTGTGAGTTAGTTTTCCATCCGTTTTCAACGGCGATTTGACTTGCTCGCACATCCTTCATCGGATCAACCCACGCCCATCGCCGACCGCGAAATTCAACCTCGCTCAAGCGATCAAAATCGCTTTCTGCCCACTCTCCGGAAATGGAGAGATGCAAAATTGATTTTAGCCACACCTCGAAAATCGGCACGAGGAAAGCATTAACAAAATCATCTTGCAAATCCATCCATGCATCACGCTCGGAAAGCATTCCGGCGCGGACCGATGAATAACTAACTCCGTTCCAGTCGCCCGAAAAAGTGGAGTACTCTAAATCCATGCCCGCCGCAATATCGCGAATCATCGTGTTTTTAAACGCGGTCACTTCGCGGTTAGGATGCTGCGGAGTTTTGTGATCAAAATTCCATCCTTGCGGCAGGATGAGATTTTGCCCGGCTTCGCATTCTCGCTGCAGCTCGCCTTTCTCATCCGAGAGGTCAGCGATCTCATCCTCTCGCCCAGCCGGAGCATGGAAAATGCCGAGCGTGCAAGCTTCTTCGCGCGCTGCAACCAGTTCGGACTCGTTGTATTTCTCGAGCATCTTCCCCTCGTACATCGATGCAAATGCATGAGGGATTCCGCGTGTTTGCGAGGGGTCGTACACGCTATACAAATGCACGATGTTATCGGCAGGCACTCGCACCATCCGATACTCGCGCCCTTTGAAAAAATGAGTAGTGGCGGAGGAATCATAACTCTCGAAATAATACGCACGCGGGCGAAGGGTAAGCTTATCAAGCTCTACGCCACCGCGTATTACGCAATCGTCGCGCTCCTTGCAAAACCAAGCGGGGCACGCATCGGGGCGTATCGCCCGCAGTGATATACCAAATTTATTTTGCGCCGCAGTATCTATGTGCACAAAGCACTCGCCATCACGATGCCATAGCATCGCAGCAAATCTACAAAATGCTGCGAGGTTCATTCGCCCACTTGCATCCACATAGTCGCGCCGGCGAGACCAAAGCCACCACAGTCGCTCTAATCGGGTTGCAGCCTTTATATCGGGTTTTGCTTCGCGATCCACCGACGAGGCCTTAAAATTAAAGCCCGTGCCAACAACATTAAGCACGAACAATGAAATCGCCCGCTTAAAATAGGGATTGTTTTTTTGTAGCTCGCGCGACCGCGCACGGATGACTGCAATCTGCCCTTGTATCTCGAGCGGCGTAAAACCATTGTCCCACCGCCACGAGCCCAACTCGCGCGATACGCTAGCCGCGCGGAAGGAACGCACGAATTTGTTAAAGATTTTTTTTAAGCCGAGCTTATCTCGCCTCGAGTTGAAACCGAACATCAGTTAAACCTCCAGCGCATAATGCGTACGCGTCCACCAGTCGTCGGTAGCCCTTGCTCCTCTCGCTCGGCGGCCGATAACTCTGTTGCCAATTCCGCGCGGAGGTCGTTGATATTTTTGTCGCTCACGGTGATGCTGCCGATAGTAATCGAGCCGTATGGAGTCGATGCCCACGCATCTAATGCTCGTTGGATCGCCTCGGCGCGTTGGCGATGCGTTGATATTGCGGGAGCCACAAAAATGCTCCCAGCCTCAACTACCAATACGCAACCGGCGCGCTCAACGAACACGCGGAACGGCACGGATCCACTCAAAGCCGAAGAGGCAAAATCTCCACTCCAAACGCCATCAGCATCGGCAAGGTTGAGCCGCTGACCATTAAGCTCCAACCACGCCGCGGTATCACCGTCTTCGCGTGGTTGCCGAACGGAAATCGTTTCGCCCTGAAAATACTGCGTCTTCATTTATCGATCCGCAAAAAAACATAATTGCATTTAACGCATTTGAGGCGAGTTAAAACCCTGACTCCAACTCGCCAAACTCCCGAAGGTTCGGAGACCTCATTCGCTCCGCATCGCGGACATTTAACTATTGGCTTCTTTTCTTCTTTCTCGTTTTTTCGCGCCATGATTAACTCCCTCTATTTATTGCGCATCGGTCAAAATGCTCGACGAAAAGTCACGAGTTTTGCTTTCCGTTTTTCGCGCGATCTAAATTCGCCAGTCGCGGAAAATCCTAGATGCGCAGCGAGTGCGTGAGACATTGCCATGCAATCACCGAAATCATGCGGCTCTTTGGTTTTCCAGTTATACCTCCACTTGCCTTTATCCTCGCGCTTGCTTTCGAGCCACTCATTTGCAATTTGCGTTGCAAACCCGCGCGTACCATCGTGCATCACTCCCCCATCAAAAAGCGAGCAACCTCCATCAGCACCGAGCTCCTGATTCCACGCGGCGTGTGCAGACTCTTTCCAGATGTCCGCATTAAAAACCACCCACCGGCGTTTTTGGCCATCGGCATCACGGTCGCCGCATAGCACTGTATTATTTACTGCATCGCGGATGCGAGTCCGCACGTACGGATTAAATAGGGTGCTAGCGCGTCCGATCAACACAGTGCAATCAATGCCAATCAGTTCCTTTGCATTTCGCGCAAATTTTTGCACAGTTTCAAAATATGTACCGCTGCCATCAATGCCCCAGGCATCGAGCCTGATGCCTAGTTTTGCAATCTCACGACCGCACGCAGTTAACGCGGCGTACACTCTCTGTGCATTTTCGCGGAGGTTGCCCGAGTCATGGATGTCGGTCGGGAAGACATGGTACGCAGTAACAAACGCGCTCATCGCGCGATTGAAACACACCACAGATGTTGAAAAACCATAGGATGGATTTAAGTCGGTGCACGCAACTGTTAAAACGGTATCCTCCGGAATGTATCCGGGAATCGTGCCTTTGCGGACTCGGGATGTGATGAGCGAGGACGAGATTCGGAAGGTGGTATCAATTGCCGCCGGCTTCATCTGATACTCGGCATTAAAATTATCTTCGCCGACTGCAAAATACAAATTCATTCCGTGTTGGATCGCGCTTACCTCTGTTGCACGATCATAATTTTTTGCGTTCAGCACCTCCGCGCCCTCATCCATTTCTTTACGGTGGGCACGATAAAATTTGTTGCATGCAATGTGTGCCGACTGTCCCGCAGCAATTTCGTGCGATAGCAAATCGGCGTACTGCTCCCAGAGCGATGTCGCGGTCCCCATTGATTTCGGCCACGACTTGAAGAGCCGAAAAGTAAAAGTCTTCCAACCCTTTTTTCTTGCGTAGATTTCACTCAAATCATTCGGCTCGATTGGCGTGGATGTCATTAGCGCGGCGATTTGTTTTTTATGTCCGGCAAGTCCTAGAAACGAACGATCAATTAATCTTTCCTTTTCTTTCACGCGCGACTCGTTGAGGGCCTCCTTATCATCCTGCGGGTCGTCCACGATCAAAAAATCCGGACGGAGTGAGCCTTTAATTTTGCCGCGTGCTTTGCCTGTGATACCGACTGCATCGAGTACCGCCCCGCTTCCCTCCGCGCCCGCCACGGTGGGGAATTGAATGCGTGATGCATTTTTGCGGAGGTTCACCCGCTCGCCTCCGACAGTCAGCGATTTGGCGCGTTGCGTTTTGCCCTCCAACGCACGCATCGGCGTGGCGTACTCCGGAAAGTCCTCGGCAAATGTTTGACTAGATTCGCATAGATTCCAGATATCATCAATCAGGGATGCCGCATCATCCGCACGGGCCGAGACCGTAACCACATAACGGCGGAATCCGTAAACACAGGCGTAGATGATTGCGCACTTAACAAATGAGGTTTTGCCGTGTCCGCGCGGCATGCGTATATGCACCTTGCCGCCATCCACCACCGCTTGCTGGAGTGCGTCAATGATTGGCTTCATCGTCAGCGGCGGCGGATCTTCGAGCAAGCCGCCATCACACGCGGTGCAATATGTTTTAGCAAAATCGTACAATGATTTTTTGCACCTTGCTCGGCGCTTTGGATTTGCGACTGCGGGTATCTCGATGTCGGCGGCACGAGCGCGGAGTTTGCGCAGTCGCTCGGCTTCTGATAGCTTGGGCGCGTTTCGCTTTTCAAGCTTGCGCTTCTTTTCGCGTAGCTCAAACTGCGCATGAGTTTTGCGCCAGATAGTTTGTTCATCCGCAGTCAGCGGTCTACCGAGCGTAGCCGCCACCGCCTTCAGTCCGATGCCATCCGATGCGAGTAGTCGTATCTGTTCATTCGTTATTTCCACGATTTCCCCCCATGGTCGCCGCAAAAAAGGTCACGATTTTTTTCTCTGACCTCTCCCCCTTGGACTGTGCCCGAGTCGGCTGGAAGTACCTGATAGGGTGGGAACAAATCGGCTTGCTCCCACTTGCTTGATGGCTTGCGCCCGCCTCCAGCATGCCCGGATTGCCATCCAGCAAGCGAGGCGAAAGGGGCGAACCGATTAATGATACGCTTCCAGCGAGCGTGGACGGTGGCACGGCGAAGCTTGCCGCCACAATCCCGAAGCGATTGCACCACTGCCTGAACCGATGCATCAAAATTAGTGGGAGTGCCGCCCTTGGCGATATGATGCAACAGTAGGGCATCAATTGGGGAGAGCTCGGTGATAGCATAGATTGCAAGCTTAAGCCGATCGAGGATGTCAGCCGGCATGTCATCCTCCGCTTGACTGTCATCCGGAGTAGGGGCTACTGCCAGCTCCTCGGATGGGAGATGGGGTTTTTTGCGGATGGCTATGTCGTCGGCCGTAACTGCATTGCAAGCAATGCACCAATCCCCTACGCCTTTTTCGCATTTATGGCAGAGCCTGCCCATACGCTCACCTCCATTGGTTCATAGGTTTTCCGCCTCCACTCCTCGCCAGTCCACTGTGCCCAAACAAACCGCCACATGGGGAATGCCGCACAAGCCTCCTGAAAAGCCGTCAGTGCTCGCCCTTGTGAGCCAAGGCGATAAGACC
>JAZQGX010000238.1:0-4707 GCA_045540275.1 Kiritimatiellia bacterium
CGCCCTGGTCGGCAGTCCGTGTGGCGGTAGGCGCAGGGAACGGGACCTTGGCGACAGGCACAGATATCTTTGCCTGTGACTGTCCCTCTCTCATGTACACGACAGGCGTATTCTTCCACTCCTTGCCGTCCCTGTCGGTGAACACGGCTCCGGTATCTCCGCTGACCACCACCCTCGTCATTTCATCCGATGCGACATTTCCCGGAGCGATCCACGTCTGCCCCGGAAAGAGCATGAAGTCGAATCCATTCCCCTCCACATGCCGCCAGATGTGCATGGACTTTGCGTTTGCGGGGTTGCCGCATCCGTTCTCCAGATGGATCACCCGCTCCGTAACCTTGCGCGGCTGCTTGAGAGGTACAAGCTTGCCCGTCTTGAGCGAACAGTTGTGTGCAGTCACCGCCATGCCGTCCGCAAGAAGCGTCGGATGTATCCTTGGCGATATGCCGCCGAATGTCTCAATCTTCACCGTAGCCATGCCGTCATACCTGCATAAGGGTCTTTGCCTTGTTTAAATACGCCTCCGCAAGGTTGAGATTCTGCGTGTCTGCGCTGTCGCGCTCAAGGCACTTGTACGCCACATACGCCACCATCGCCTCACGGAAGCGGCTGTGGACGGGGAACTCCTCATCCTTTGCGCCTTGCGGCACCTTCACGCCGTCCGTCAGAATGCCGTCCACATAGCGCGTTTCGGGGCGTATGGAATGTAGAAACGCAACACCATCCTCGATTGCGCCGAGAATGAAAGCCTCGCTCCATCTGTAGTCGGGCGGCACATCGTCCATCAGGACCGCCCTAACCCGCTTCTCTATGTCGCCTACCGTCATTGCCATATTACTTCACCACCTCAACATTGTTGGTGGAAGCATTGACGATCACAGGCGCGGTTGCGATGAACGCCGTGCAGATGGAATGCACAACGCTCGTGACCGACTGGACGGAATTGGATCCGGTCATGAGAATGTTGATTTTGTGATTCTTCTTGTCGCTGAAGAGCGACGTATCATCCTCATATTTCACCATTGCGGATTCCACGCCTTCTGGTGCGGACTGCACCTCGATGCTTCCGGCGATGAGCGTACCCGTTTTCGGATTTGTCCATACCCCGCCGATATCCATGTGCCGGCTCTTTTCAATGTCGTCCGACATACAGCCGCAGAACGATAGCAGCGCGAGGCCGCAGAAGAACAATATGATGTCTTTCATTGTCTCATTCCTCCATTTGCCGCCATGGCGGGAGCAACTGCCGGATGCTGTTGCGGTGCGGCGACATTCTGATTCATCGTCTGTTGTGGCGGCAATCCAGTCTGCGGTCTTGCGCACTCCACATCCGCCGCCTTTATCTCCGCGAGAAGGACAGCAAACTCCTCGCCGTCTATCTCAAACCCATGCGGCCCCTGCGCATCCGGCACCGCGAACTTCACATGCTCCTTCGTCAGAGCCTCCTGCATTCCCGAAGCGACGGCATCGAACGCCTCGTCGGAAACCGCAAGAGAAAGAAACTGCGCAAGCATGCCGCCCACGCCCGGGCCGAGCATGTTGCCGATTGCCATAAGCGCGATGTCGGGAGTCTTTTCCGCAAGGGTCACAAACCCTATCTGCGACACCCTCTGGAAACTGAACGGCGCAAGCGCGGGAATTATGCGCTTACCGTACCATCTTGCAAACCCTCTTACGACTGCATGCTGTGTCATTGTCTCATCCTTTCGTTATCGATATTGGTTTCAAATTCTCGTCGGCGGGAAATTACCCTTGCGAGTCCCTTCCCGCCGCCGGAAACGGGAAGCCAATCCCTTTAATTACGCACCGGCGGCAGGTTCTTCGTCCGCAGGAGTCGCGTCATCAGCGGCACGTCCGGCGGCAAGCGCGTCAAGACGGTTGTTGTAAGCCGTCAAGACAGCCTGAGAAGTCGCCAAGCTGCAAGGCTTGATGATGCGCGTAGTCATGCGCGAAATCTCACGAGCCTGACGGTTCAGAAGACCGAGGTCGTTAGTCACCGCGCAGTTGACAAGAGCCTGGTCGTCGGCAACACGGGTGATGCGGGCGTTGATGCGCTCTGCCGTGCGGTCGGTGTAGGTCTGCGCGATAAGAGCCGCATTCTTGGAACGCTCCTCGTTGATCTCACGGACAAGACCAAGTTCCTTGTGCGTGACATAGCCGCCGTCGCAGCAGCCGCCAGCGCCGTAAGGAGCACCATAAGGAGCGCCGCCCCAGCCGCCGAAGAGATTGCGGAAGCCGCCATTGGCACCAACTGCCGCGAGAGCAATAGCACCCGTAATCACACCGGCAAGACCGATCCCGAAGCCGCCGCGTCCGAAGTTCACGGTTCCGCCGCCAAGCAGATTGCCGAGATTCCAGCCGCCGCCGTTGTTGCACGGAGGACAGCCATATCCGTACCCATAGCCGTAACCGTAGGGAACCGTTCCGCACGGACCGCCGGGCCAGTAGTTGTTGACGGTCTCACCGCCACCAGATGTCGTTTCTTTCAACATCTTTTACCTCACTTTCTTTATTTTTTTTTGTTTTTACCCGTCCCACCGTGGGACAGGCAAAATCCTTCAGTCTTCCTCTTCCGCAGAATCGAACTCTTCGGCAAGCTCCTTCTTCTCGTTGACCGCCCAACGGTAGTCGGAGAAGATTTCAATAGCGGAAACAACCTCTTCGGGAGAACCATTCTTGACGGCAAGCATAAGAGCCTTCGTCATTTCGTGCGGTTCGACGCTCTGACCGAAAAGCGCACTCATGCGGTCAATGGCCTTTTCGCACATCTGCTTGTAGATTTTCATCTTCTTGGCTTTGTGTTCCATCTTTTCGCCGCCGCCCTTGAGTTCCTTGCCCATCGAGCGTCCACCAAGACCGGAACTGCCGTTGAATTGACCTCGCATACCGTGTTCGCCGCCTTCCATACGATTCTCCCAAGTGTGGTTCATGCCTCTGGATTCATGAGCAGCATGCTGAGAAGGCCCCGTGCCCTCTCTCGTGCCTTCCCGCGAACCAGTCGCTGATGTTCCGTTGCTGTGTTCCATTTTCTGCCTCCTTGCTTGTTTGAGTTGTTGTGTTGTTTGGTTTCTTCGACGGCGGCGAGATATGCCGACCATCCGAAAGCGTTGCAGACCTTGCGGCAGAGACGCGCCTTGCGCCTTACGATGTACCGCTTCGGTCTCCACCACGGAAATTTCGCGTCCGCGCAGATGAGCCCGTTCTTCTCAAGCCGCTCGTTGGCCGCGAGAAAATCCCCGTATGTGCCGTCACCATAGGCAAAGTCAATGTCGTGTCCCTCAACGGCGGGAAGAATCTCCTCGAACATCCCGTCAAGACATCTGCGCCATCTTTCCTTCATCCATGACGCGCCCACGCCGTTGTAGATGCGATAGAGTTCATCTGCCGGAACGTTACTCCGGATATCCAGCCCAAGGCTCAACGCCTCGTTGTAGAGTTTCACTGCATCGTACGCCATCACCAAACCCTCCCGACGATGAACGCGACTGCCGCCGCGAGTGTAGTGGCAACGCCCCATACTATGCGTATCGCCCATTTCGCGCCCTTGCGCTGCTGAAGCTCCGCCTGATACTTCAAATGTGATTCCTTCATAGGCTTCATCTCTTCCTTGATGTGTCCGACATCCGTCTGTACATCCTCGACGGTATCCTTGACGGACTTTACGCGGTTGGATGTCTTGTACTGGCAATCGCCTATCGCCATGATGTATCGCGCCATAACACGACGAAGACGATTCTCATCTCCGCTTTCGATAGCGGTTTCAATCTCTTCATCGAGAATCTGTTTCATTTCCTGTGTCATCGGATATCTCTCTTTCTGGCGTTAAATTATCGCCTCACTTTATTTCACTTTACGCATTGTTTTTTTGACTTTCTTCGGGGGCGTTCACTTCGTAGTGCTCTTCAATCTTGACGGAGGTTGCATCGTCTTCCTTGAAACTCCATTCCATCTTGGGAAGCCCGGCGATGAACTCCGTGATCGTCGGAGCCTTGCCCGTGGCGGTGTACTCGTTTTGAACACGCAAACCGTAGAGCATCACGGCATCGAGGAACGGCGGCCAGTCGGCGGCATCGCTCCGCCACCGTGGCTCCGCCGAATCCTTGTAAGAACTCGGCTCGCGGAGCGTGTAGCCACGCGCACAGCGCACCTCTGTGATATAGTTCTCCATGACCGTATCGTAATCGTGCGGCGACATGTTATCGTAAATCCTGGCTCGTATCACCTTGCCATCGATCACGACGGGTACGGTAGCGATGGTCTTGCGGCCGTGGAGCCACACAGGCTCAATGCCGCCGTACTCCAGAAATCCGTGTGCCTCGTACCACGCTTCATCCTTGCCGGACACTGCAAATGCGACAAGCTTCCGGCCGTCGCACTCGACTATCTTTGCGTACCTCTTTCCCATCACCTGCCTCCGATGTTGATATTGACTGTAACATTCGACTCAGAGTGCTTTGCATCGTGCGTCTTGAGCTGGGCGTCCTTCAGACCCGGCAAGACCGATTTGCGGGCGGCGATCTCTGCACGTACACGGCGGGCGGCGGCAAGCTGAGCCTTGCGCTTTGCCGCCGCGCTCTTGTACGCCGCCGAGTTGGTTGCCATATGGAAAGGCTTACGCGGCCTGGACGGCTCAATGTGCACCGTGCCGTCGGCAAACCACTCGATCTTGCACATGCGGTTGGTCATGTCGATCTCCTGACGCACAGG
>JAZQGX010000239.1:0-4921 GCA_045540275.1 Kiritimatiellia bacterium
CCGCTTGGCCTCCGACTTCGCGTGACGAGTTATGGAGAACGCAGACCCCTCAAACTTTCTCGCTGGGGAAACTTAAGTGGGCGCATACCGAGGCTGGGAAACGAGGCATTACATCAGCAACAGCTACTTGTTCGTTGATGACTGAACTTGGTGAGGTGGTATATTTCTCAAAGGGGAGCGAGAAAAATGTTAAGTTGACCACAGTCGAGGATATTGAGATATTCAAAGCATTGTTGAGCGCGGAGAAGACGGAGTGGCTTAAATGAGGGTTGTACAATGCAGTGCTTGCTAGAAAATCACGTTTATAAAGCACAAGCCCAGAAGGTAGCGGAGGCGCTGCCATGTGCTTTCCCCTCGGGTCGGGGCTTGTTGGTTACGGGGGCATCTGGTCTTATAGGATCGGCGGTTGTTGATTTGGCGTGTTGCCTTCGTGCTTTTGGCAGATTGAATGGGGATATCGTGGCTGTAGGGCGCGACATTTGTAGATTGGAGCTTCGATTTGGGAAAAAGAGTGGAGTGTTATTTCAAACCTATAGGGAGGTAATCGCCGGTGATGGTATTGACGGTATAAATCGCTTTGTCCTTGCGGCTAGCCCTGCATCACCAAATTTGTTTATTTCAGAGCGAGAAGAAATAATTAAGACGAATACTGATGATGTGAGGACTTTACTGGGCTGTATTTCTCATAGAACCGATGCCAGATCTTTGTATGTCTCGTCAAGCGAGGTTTATGGCAATGCAACAGCATCTCTAGGCGGGCACATTGAAGGTGATGTTGGGGAAATATATGAGAAAGACCCTCGTTCTTGTTATGCCTTAAGTAAGAGGCGGGCAGAGGAAATATGTAAGACTTTTGCAAAGAAGGGCATGCATGTTGTAATGGCTCGCCCAGGACATATATACGGACCGAGTGCTTTGGAATGTGATAGACGGGTGTCTTCCGCCTGGGCTTATGATGCAGCGTGCGGACGAGATATCATAATGAAAAGCGATGGGAGGCAATTGCGCTCTTATACGCATTGCCTCGATTGTGCTGGCGCTATCTTGACTATTCTGGAGAATGGAATAAGCGGGGAGGCCTACAATGTAGGCAATAGGGAATCGGTGATTACAATACGGCGGCTTGCCGAGATTTTGTCGGCAGCAGCGAAGGTAAAGTTGATAGTGCGGCCTCCAACCGATGTTGAGCGACGCACTTTCAATCCAATGAGCGATTCTTCACTCAATGTGTCAAAGCTTGAGGCCTTGGGTTGGCGTGGAACAATTAGTGCTGATGAAGGACTTCTGAGTACTGTCGAGATTCTAAGAACAGGACATTCAAATGAAACAGTATAAAAAAACATGGTTGGACAGAACAAAGGCATTTGCAAAGAAGGTTTTGAAACCTTTTGCAGTTGGGCGATGGATTTATCCTATATTGCAAAAAATTTATCGTGCATACGCTATCCCAATGAAGCGAAAAAGGCTTCAGAAATATGGGGTTGAAGCACTTAAGAGAATGCATGAATTGCTTGTCGGTAATGGCGTTCAATACTATTGCGACGCAGGTACGCTTCTTGGCTTTGTCCGGGACAAGTGTTTTATGCCTCATGATGATGACATGGATATCGCAATAATGGAAAGATCAATCACGGCTCCAAAATTATTACAACTATTCTTGGATAATGGTTATGGCTATGTTCACGCATTCGACTATAAGGGTCAAATGCTTATGTTCACTGTAGCAGATCCAACTGGAATAACCTTGGACGTGTTTTTCCAGACGCTTCGTAAAGATTCAGATACAATCCTTGATGCATGGGGGCTATATTGGTTCCCGGATAGGGAATATCCTTCCGAAACGGCCAATACGGTTATCTCGTATCCTTATCTCAAGCCTACCGGCCTCAAGACTATTGACATCCTCGGGGCAAAGGCCGTAATACCTGAGAATGTTAACGCTGTTCTTACTTCCGAGTTTGGCCCGTGGGAGAAACCAGATCCGAATTTTATCCATGAAGACACTGCACATACGGAATGGCCTGGGTTTGGATACAGATTGACACGAGAGGAGGCGTTGACGCATAAATGAGGGGTTCGTTCTAATCGCTAAAACCATGACGGACATTGCTGTTATTATTCTTACGAAAAACGAAAAGCTCCACATCTGGCGTTGCTTGGAGCGACTTGCGCCGCTTGAGCCGTGCCAGATCTTCATCGTCGACTGCTTTTCTACTGACGAGACCAAGAACATAGTAAACTCCTTTCGCCAGCTCCAACTCGCGACTCCACCTAAATCTTCCTCTCTCCAACTTCAACTTGAAACTCCAACTATTAATCTTATCGAGCATGAATGGCCGGGGTTGTATGCCAAGCAGTTCAATTGGGCGTTGGATAATTTGCCGATTGAGGCGAAATGGGTATTGCGGATGGATGCGGACGAGTACCTTACGCCTGAGACGATTGAGAGGCTGAAGGTCGCGTTGACGGACGGTAGCCTTGATGGAGTGAATGGCTTGACGTTTGAATTGAAACGCAAGTTCATGGGTGGCGAGATACATCATGGCACGAATGGCATTCGGCTACTGCGGCTTTGGAGATTTGGGAAGGGGCGGCTTGAAGACCGTGCTATGGATGAGCATGCAGTCGTCGAGGGGAAGGTTGTTGATTTCGACGGTGCTTTCTACGATGACAACCTGAACTCGTTTGAATGGTGGCAGGAGAAGCATCGTGGGTATGCGAAGCGAGAGGCGATGGATGCGATTTCGCTGTTCAACAATCCTGAGCGGCTAAAGAATCCGAGTGCGACCGATCGCAAGAAGATCAAGTACTACCGCTGGCCGCCTTACATACGCGCTTTTGCCTATTTCTTCCTCCGCTATGTCGTGAAGCGTGGCTTCCTTGATGGCCGCGCGGGCTGGCGCTGGCACTTCTGGCAAGGGCTGTGGTATCGGTGGATAGTGGATAGAGAGATCGGGCGGATGAAACATGCGACATCAAATTGATCATCTATCATGGATTATTACAACATAGAGTTTCTTCTTTGGCTTGATTCTCTGAATATTGAGCAGCCTGCGAAGGAGGTTGTGCTTGGAGAACAACTGCGCGAAGAGTTTAATAGATTGTTTCCAATCGATAAGTTGAGATATATCTCGCTGACACAATACTATTCAAAGGCAAATAAGGAAGAATCTTTTTGCTCTTGGATAACGTTAATGTCGCGTCCGCTTTCAGGTGGATTATTTCGGCTTCTGAATAAGTGTTATGGATTTGATAATGGTATTGCGCGGCAGAATTGGCGCAACAGGCGAAATATCCACGGTTTTGATCCGCATGAAGTTTCTATTTTACAAGAAGAGGTGTTGGAGCCGCTGTATTACTTTGTGCAGAGCAAAGGAGATAAGTACAGTGCAGAACTGAAAAGCATATTTCCTGTTCCTGTCTTGTTGAATGTGCTGTATCTTTATTGGCCAGAAGAATTTTTGCCGATTCTCTCTGAACAATGGTTGGATAAAATAATTTGGCAATTCTCACTGAGACAGCGCGAGGAGTTTGCATGGAAGGCGCGAGAAGTCGTAGAATTTTATCGACGGATAAGCGTCAAGCATAGGATTTATCCGCTTGGATTTGTCCGATTAATGGATGCCTATCTGGGGTTGTCAAATTGGGGTGACGCTAATTTTGGACAATTTCTTTTGGCTAAAGGATTGGATGATGACTCTGCCGAAAAATGTAGACGAACTTTGCGGATGTGGTATTCGTTTAAGGGCGGTTTTGCAGCAAGTCCATCGCAATATGCAAAATCGTTCGGGGATGTTACATTTATCTCGGAATTAAAGCGATATGTCAGAGATCATCAAACCGATAGCATGCTTGGATTTGATGTCCGTTTTAGCTCAGAAACGGCATTGAAGCTTCTTGAGCACTTCCATTCTGATTCAGAAGGCCGATATTACGCAAGAAAGCGGTCAAAAATCGTAGCGCCTACTATAAAGAGTTTTTCTGGTGCGAACGATGCAGATGCGTTGGTTGAACGGTTGTGCGAATTTGGTGAAAATCATGATTCGTATATGCATTACACAACGCTGACAGGGTTGTTGCATATAGTAGGACATGATTTAAAGCGGGGGGCGTCTATACGGATGTTGGGCACAAAGCAGCCGTCCATCACGTCCACATGGAGATAGTCGGCGGTGGAAACTTTCTTGATGTCCCGTTCCAGATTGACGAAATCGGCGGACAGGATAGAGGGAGCGACTTTGATCATAACAGATTCCTCGCTTTCAAAATATTATGTCGGGGCAGGACAGCCTGAATCGGCATAGGATGCGGCAGCGGAAAGGGAGCGGGCGCACCTCCCGGAGCGCCGGGGATCGTCCCGGAACGCCGCCGCTTTGCGATAGCTGCCTGCCGGAGGTAAATTTACTTCCGGCGGGCAGCAGAGGGATCAGGTGGTATAGATATCGTTGGTGTCGGTGATGTGGGCCTGGAGTCCGGCCTCGTGCAGGGCGTCCAAAATCTCCTGCTTGTGGTCGTGACCGAAGGCCTCCAGTGTGACCCGCAGCTCTACGCCGGAGTTGCGGTTGATGTTGACGAACTGGTTGTGCTCCAGCTTGATGATGTTGCCGTTGCACTTTGCGATGATGTCGGCCACACGGCGAAGAGCGCCGGGGCGGTCGGGCAGCATGACGGAGAAAGTGAAGATGCGCCCGCGGCAAATGAGGCCGTGCTGCACCAGCGAGGCCATGGTAATCACATCCATGTTGCCGCCGGACAGGACGCACACCACGTTCTTGCCCTTAAAGTCCAGATGACGCAGGGCAGCAACAGTGAGCAGACCGGCGTTCTCCACCACCATCTTGTGCCGCTCCATGATATCCAGGAAGGCCTCGACCAGTTCGCCGTCTTCCAGAGCCAGGATGCGGTCCACATACTTCTGAAC
>JAZQGX010000240.1:0-1887 GCA_045540275.1 Kiritimatiellia bacterium
CAACCCCTTGGCCCACAGAACGACATGGCTACGATCCGACTTAAAACGCACGGGTGAAAAATGGAGATGCGCCCCACATTACCCGACTACATGCTTTTCGGGGAATCGTCGAGGACGGGGGTTTCGTGTACTTTCGCGTGTCGCGAAGGCGGCGTTCGTGTCCCGGCGCGGCAAAGGAGCCCGAATGGGCGACGGGGACGAGCCACAATTTTGGCAATTGTCATTTATCCAATACGGAGAGAGGATTATTGTCTCAACTGTCGGCCAGAGCCTTGTCTAGTATCGACTTGTCCAAAAGAAATGGTATCGCGCCGACCTCTATGACGCCATCTGCTGTATAATGCATGGGCGACTGTCCGCCGACGATCATCATCTTGCGGAAGAAGTCGTCGCATTTGCGCAATGGAAGGAACTCCTGCTCGCGCTTCTCCTTCGTCGGCAGCTCGTATGCGACCTGGATGTAGAGCTTACCCGGCGCACGGTTCACCACGAAATCAACCTCCCGCGTTCCGCCTCCAAACGGGACAACGCCCACATCCACCTGGCAGCCTCGTGAAAGCAACTCATTGAAGATTACGTTTTCCATGGCATGGGATGGCTCAACATCACGAAAGTCCAATCGCGCATTCCGCAGTCCTGTATCTTCGCAGTAATACTTGAGCGGATAGTCCAGATACCTATTGCCCTTCACCTCCCAGCGATGCGCCGATGTAAAAAGGAACGCATCTTGCAGATATTCCACGTAATTTGCAATCGTATGGTCACTGGATTTCACCTTGACGACGGATTCCAGCATGTTGCGCAGTCTATGTGGATTTGTCAGCGAACCTATGGCCGAACAAAGGACATCGACAAGTCGCGACAGGGCATAGTCGTCCTTTAGGCGATAACGCTTGCGGATGTCGTTAAGATAGACCTCGGTGAACAATCCCTGCAAATATCCTGCCCTGCGACGATCATCCTCCTCAAGGACGGCAAGCGGCATCCCGCCCCAAATCAGATACCGCGAGAACGCCTTACCCTTGTCCTCCGGCTTCAATGCATCACAATACTCAGAAAAAGAGAACGGTCTTACCCGAATCTGCGTCCCGCGATCGGCGAAGTTCGTGTCGATGTCTTTAGATAGTGTCTTTGAATTTGAACCCGTCACATAGACATCGACCTTGTCCATTTGGCGAAGTCCGTTCAGCGTGTCATAGAACGTCAGAAACACATCTTCCCTGTCTTCCGGTGCATATCTGGATAAATCTACGCCTGGCGGCAAGACCTTTTTCGCCAACTGCACTTCGTCTATGAACACGTATGTCCACTGCCCATCTTTTGGAAGCCGCGAGCGGACATATTCCCCTAGACTGATGGCATTGCGATACGACTTGAAGTCATCACGATCTAACGAAACTTCTATAATATGCCGTTCATCAACACCGATTCCCTTCAAGTAATCCTTGAAAAGGACAGACAGAATGTAGGACTTGCCAGAACGCCTAATGCCCGTCAAGATCTTGACCAGGCCATTATGCATTTTTGCCTTCAAATCTGAAATATACAACTCTCGCGGCACTTTCATGCTGCAAACTTTCCTTTCTTTTGATAAAAGTTTGCTGTCATTTTACCATAACAACCCTTATGTTGTCAACACATACTGCAAACTTTTCTTTCTTTTGCCAAAAGTTTGCAGTACAATGCCTTGATAACGGTGAGTATACAACAACAAAGATGGAAGTGTTTGGGGATTGTGGAATTATGAAATTGTGGAATTATGGAATAGCGGGATTGAGGGAGTGGGGGAGTGAGGGCGTGGAGGATTGTGGAATTGTGGAATTGTGGAATAGCGGAATTGAGGGAGTGAGGGAGTGGGGGAGTGAGGGCGTGGAGGATTGTGGAATT
>JAZQGX010000241.1:0-8855 GCA_045540275.1 Kiritimatiellia bacterium
CGTTGCGGGCTTTGTCGGTAAAGGTCAGGGACACCGTGCTCTGCGATCTGCTGGTGCGCCGGACGCGCACGGACGTGAAACTTCACTATGCCGGCGACATGTCGGCGCAGGGCATCGTGTTCCCGGAGATAAGCGGCCCGCACGAGATCAAGTATGTTATGGACGGCACGTTGGCCACGCTTTTCCATGACACGATGAACCTACTGGCACCGTCGGATGAGTTCAAGGCGTCCAACCCCGGGGAATACCTGAGCTATTGGCGTTATCAAGCCGTCCGATTCCTCAAGGCAGATGAAGATCGCGAGAAATACAGGTTCAAGAACCTTGATGTTGAGCGGTTCTGCAGACAGCTTGCAATGATGACGCAGATGAATCTCGTCAAGCGGCTGGAAAGCAGCTTCTCCGCATTCAAGGCGTCGCTCCGCAACTTGCGCGACAACACGGGGAACATGATCAAGATGTGGGAGAACGACACGGTGTTCATCTGCCCCCAGCTGGACGTGAATGCCGAACTGGACGTGATGAAACTCAAGAAGAAGGGCAAGGGCGGCATCCTGACGTTCGCTCAATGCTGCGCCGACATTCGCGCCAAGATTCAACAGCTGGATGCGGACGGACGCAACGATAAAGGGCGAAACCACGAGTACAGGTGCTCGGACTTTGCGTCTGTCGCAGGCAAAACCTACATTGAATGGCTTCAAAACGACTATGCTTTGCTGAACGATCTCTGCGACAGGTGGAATTCAATCTCATACGACCCCAAACTTGAGGTGTTCAAGAGCCAGCTCAACCCAGTGCTTTTTGCCCCGGCCACAAATACCGCGCAGCGTCTTGTCGTCTTCACAGAAGCGCTTGATACGGCCTCAACGCTCAAGGAATCTGCCGAACACCTCGGTTTCGCAGGGAAAGTACTTGTTGTTACGGCCAAGAACCGCAAGGAACTGGAACCCGTCATCCGGGCAAACTTCGACGCGAATTACGAGGGCGAGCAGAAAAACGACTATTGTATCCTAATCACCACGGAGGTGCTGGCGGAAGGCGTGAATCTTCATCGCGCCAACTGCATCCTCAACTATGACACGCCTTGGAACTCCACGCGTCTCATGCAGCGGATCGGACGCGTGAACAGGATCGGTTCCGCCGCACCATGCGTCTATGTATACAACTTCATGCCGAGCGCAGAGGGGGACAGGCTCATCAAGCTCGTCGAGACCGCATACGTCAAGTTGCAGTCCTTTCATACCCTATTCGGTGAGGACAGCAAGGTGTTCACCGAAGACGAGGAACTGGCGCACTATTCCCTTGGTGAGATGGTGGACGGTGAGGAATCGATCTACGAGCCGTTCAAGACCGAGCTGAAGAACTACAAGGCAGCACATCCCGAACGGTATGCGCAGATTCTGGAATGCAACGAGAACCTGTTCGCCGCCGACGGAACATCCGGCAACCGGTATTTCATCGTCGCGGCACCTTCGGCGTCGGGTCTCCCCGTACGCTACAACACGTCCGCAGGGAAGGGGGAGATAATCTCCTACAAGGACATCTTTCTCGAATCACGCCCAGACGAGTCCGCCGCGCCCGTGCCGCTGCCTTCGGACTGGAATGCGGCCAGCAAGGCGGCAATACAGGCGTTTGGGCAGCACATGACCAAAATCAACACCCACGTCAGGAATTCCGCCGAAGCGACTGCCGCGAAAAAAGCGCTCATCGCAATCCGCGACAAGTTTACACCGCCCGACGGCAGCGAGTTCAAGAGCCTCATCGTTCAGGCATACGCCGCCGTGGAGAACGGAAACAAGGACATCATCAACAAGGTGTTGAAGGTGGCAAAGGAGGTCGCCGCGTCGGACAGCCAGCTTATTGAAATGTCGGCTGCGGAAGTCGAAGTCGTCCTAAAGGAGCACCTTGAGCAGGTCGTCGCAAACGTTGGCAAGAAACTGGGCAAGCCGTATATCTACCTCGGCATCTCGCGCTGATCGAACAGGAGATTGAAGATGGAATTCAACGAACAGGAAGTTCAGGATTACCTGAAACAGAAATTCCAGGGACGCGATTCGTTCCTGGAGAACATCATCTTCCCGATCTTCGGCGAGGATCATTTCGAGGAAGGATATGACGCCGAATTGCTTAATGATCCGGGCGTCAGACACGACGCGGAAAAAGTCGGTATCCGTTCGATCATCACGTACGGGCGTGTCGGAATCGACCTCGGTTCCGTCCAGATATTCGACATCACCGTCACGGATCATGTCCTCCTCGCGCGTAATCGCGTAACGGTGCAAGGCATCATACGTCGCATCCTCGGCACTTTCCATGGCGCGTTCATGATCTTCCACTACGCGGATACCCAAAGATGGGACTGGCGCTTCTCCTTCTGCTGCAAAGGCGACAAGGACATCACGGAGGCCAAGCGTTTCACGTTCCTTCTCGGACCGAACCAGAGTTGCCGCACCGCCGCGCAGAACTTCGTCAAGCTTGCCGCATCCGCATCTGCGTCAGCAAGTCCCACCATGGACGACATCAAGAGGGCTTTCGACGTCGAGGCGCTTTCCAACGAGTTCTTCGCCAAGTACAAGACGTACTACGAGGGCATCGTAAAGTACATCACAGGCAAGTGTTTCAAGAAGATCGGCGGGAAGTGGAAAGAGGTTTCGGAAGGCGTTCCGAACGAGGAAATCTATGCGCAGTTTGACCACGACGACAAGGCCGTGCGCGACTACGTGAAGAAGATGCTCGGGCGCATCGTATTCCTTCACTTTCTCCAAAAGAAGGGATGGCTCGGCGCGAAGAAGTCGTGGGACGACGGTGACCGTGAATTCATGCTCCACCTGTACAACCATGCGAGCGACAGGCAGAAGAACGATTTTCTCGATGCCGTCCTTGAACCGCTCTTCGACCGGGCGTTGGACGTCGATCGCTCGGCGCGCGGGGATGTCTTCGACACCGGTATATCCGGCATCGGCAAGGTGAAGATACCTTACCTGAACGGCGGACTCTTCACGCGGGATACCGCAGACGAGAAGGCCGTTCGGCTCCCGTGCGAATATTTCCACAATTTCCTTGTGTTCCTGTCCCAGTACAATTTCACCATCGACGAGAACGACCCGAGCGACGCGGAGGTGGGCGTCGATCCAGAAATGCTCAGCCGCATCTTCGAGAACCTGCTGGAAGACAACAAGGACAAGGGAGCGATCTACACGCCGAAGCCGATAGTCGAATACATGTGCCGACAGTCGCTGATCGCCTATCTCCAGACCGACATGCCAGAGGCGGAACATGCCGCCATCGAGAAGTTTGTGAAAACCTATGATCCTTCAGACTTGACAAAGAAGACGGCATTAACCATCGACAAAAAACTGAAGTTGGTAAAGATATGCGACCCTGCCATCGGCTCCGGCGCATTTCCAATGGGCATGTTGCGTGAACTGTATTTTTGCAGGACAGCGCTTGAAGAAGATCTCGGCAACCATCGTCCTGCGGAAATCAAGCGGCAGATCATACAGGAGAACATCTACGGCGTGGACATTGAGAAGGGCGCGGTGGACATTGCGCGGCTTCGCTTCTGGCTTGCCCTCGTGGTCGATGAACCGACGCCCCACACGCTCCCGAACCTCGACTTCAAGATCATGCAGGGCAATTCGCTCCTTGAAAACTACAAAGGAGTTCCGCTTGATTCGCTGTTGCAGGACAGGAGACCTGTTTCCAAGAAAGCGAAGCAAGGCAAGTTTGCCTTCGACACGCATAAGACGTACACGCAAGACGAACTTGCCCTTGGTGGCGAATCGGCATCTCATGCCATAACGGCTCTCATGGGCGAGTACTACTCCACCGACAACCGCGAACATAAGCAGCAAATTCTTTCTGCAATCAACGATCAAGTCAAGGGTTACATCAAGGGACAGATCAACAACAGCGATCTGAACGCGGAGATAGACGCCCTTGAATGTCAGAACGACAAGTTCTTCCTCTGGCACACTTGGTTTGCCGACGTGTTTGCGAGAGGTGGTTTCGATATTGTCATCGGCAATCCACCGTACATCCGTCCACATCGGTTGTCCGATGAGACGAAGAAAGAACTGTGGCATAATTTTGAGACATATGAAAAAAAGGCCGACATATATGTTTGTTTCATGGAAATAGCATGCAAAATCGTCAAGGATTCAGGCGTGTTGACATATATTGTGTCTGATGGATGGCTTAGACTCGATAGCTTTGAGAAAATCAGACAGTACATCTTGCGAACTGTCAATGTTGTCCAGATTATTGATTTCGCTGATGACGTGTTTGATTCAGCGACTGTAAAAACCTGTATATTCACGATGTCCAAAAATATGACTCCAGATAATGTTCTCAAGGCTGCAGTTGTTGATGATGCCCGCCAGTTGAACACTTTGCCGTTTAAGGACATAAATCAATCAATGTTTCATTCGACATTTAAGAATGTTTTTGACCTTTCTGTTGATGGGAATGTTCTTTCACTCAAAGACAAGATTCGCAATTGTTCCCAATGCTTGGGAATGATGTTTGAGTTGGCATTTGGTTTGAAGACTGGTGATGATGAGAAATTTCTTACATTCGATCCTAAGAAATCTCCAGATTGCAAACACCTTGTTCGTGGTGCTGATATCAACAGATGGACGATTGTGTTTAAAGGTGAATATGTGATTTATCAACCAGATCGAATGCGTTCAAATAAGCAGACGGCTCGTCCCGGGGATTCGAGACGCTTTGAGCAGCCCAAGGTGCTTGTGCGTGATACTGGCGGTGGTTTAATGGCGACATTTGATCCAGACAATTATTATGTGAAAGATGTAATTGTAATAGAAGATTCACAGCGGCGCGACAGTTTTTTGAAGGTTCTTGCGGCACTTCTTAATTCAAAGGTGATGCGTTGGTTTTATGAGACCACTTTCCCAACGCTTCATGTGCAGAGGGATGAGGTTGCGTCGCTTCCAATGCCAACATGGTTTTTTGAATCATCCAATCAGAAGCCTATCATCGCGTTAGTGGATCAAATCCTTGCGGCGAAGAAAGCCGATCCCAACGCGGACACGTCCGCATTGGAATCGGAAATCGACCAGCTCGTTTATAAGCTCTACGGCTTGACCGACGATGAGATTGCGATTGTGGAAGGGCGGAACGAAACCAAACAAGAGCCACAAGGCGAACCCGCCCGCCGCCCCGCCGCCACTTCCCGCAGACGCAAGCAAGTGACCACCCCCGCCCCGCCAGAACCAGCCAACGACGAGGTGCTTGAATGACAAAGAGGGTGAACGGATGAAAATCTTAAACATACTTATGAACCTTTTCAAAGGAGGTAGCCATGCCGGAAGAACTGAGGAATCTGTATCTGGAGGGAATGGACGAGAGCGTCGAATCCTTCATTCGATCCCGTCCATCTGCGAGCGAGCCGTATCTGATATCTGCGGCATTAGAGTGCTTGCGGCAGCATGCGCCGATGAACGAAGCCGAGATACTGGGCAGATGTCGTCGGATCCGATACGCCGAGAGAGCGACATCTTGATAGCTGTCGCGAAGAGAAACGGATGCTTCATTGAGACAGATTCCGTTCCCGGAACGCGCTATACGATACGCACGGGCGAAAGTGAAGTAAGGCTTGTCCAAAGGGAGCAACTGTATTACAAGGTCAAAAATCCGTTTGCCAAGTTGCATCTAAAAAAGCATCCGCCAGAGTATGTGTTGTTTGAGCACATAATCCACAATGTCCTCTTCCCAGACTGCCGACTTGAATTTCTTGGTGTTGCAGAGGATATTCATGAAGCACGGCTTGTATTTCGTCAACAGGCCGTGAGGGCGGATGTGCGCCCTGATGACAGGCAGATTTCTGAACATCTTGTCCAGCTCGGACTGAGACCAGAGGGGCGATATGCCTTTGCCAACGATTATGTGCTTGTGACAGATGTCGGGCAGGACGGCGACAATGTCCTGCTTGATGACAATGGTCAACTCAGATTCATTGATCCAATTCTAGGATTTAAGCAGCCTTTGTTGCAGAAACTCTCTGCCACGCTTGTTGATGAATCGGAGATTGCATCACTCGTTTACAAACTCTACGGCTTGACCGACGATGAGATTGCAATTGTGGAAGGGAAGAACGAAACCAATCAAGAGCCTCAAGGCGAAACCGCCCGCCGCCCCGCCGCCTCGCCCCGCAGCCGCAAGCAATCCTCCACCCCAGCCACGCCAGCGCCAACCGACGACGAGGTGCTGGAGTAGTGTGATGAAAAGAGCCTCGTCAATAAGGAAGGACAAAGAATGATAGGAATCTCGACAACGCTAAAGCGAATTCTGCGAAGAATTAGCCTTGAACGAATAACGATAGCAATATCTGTTTGTTATATGGTAGGTGTTGCATTGCTTTTGCAATACAACTCGATTTATGTTGGTGATGGTGATTTTGATTTTGTTCGTATTAAGCCAATAATTGTTGGTATTGAGTATCTGCTGTATCTCTCATTGCCTCTTCTTGTTGTATGTATACCAATTATTATTACAAGTAAAAAGCATTTAGGCTGGTTCTGGATTTGGATTTGTAGTAGGAAATCAATCGTTTCGCATAGGTGGGTATGTTGGGTTGCTCGTGGTTTATTGTGTGGCCTTTTAATGACAATCCTATTGTTTGTTTTTGGCGTGATGTTTCATTATTTCTTGCCTTACACGGAATATATGTTGCCGAGTGCTATGCGTAAAGGCATAAGCCTATCATCTTTGGCAATGATTTCAGTATATTTTTGGGAAGTGTACATGTGTTGGGATATTTGTTTGCTTGCTTTTGTCGCGTTGCTTATTGTCTCTTTGGCGTGGACTTTTAGGCATTGTGGATATATTTCAATACGGACAGCTATTTCAAAGCGTATATATTATGCGCTCATAATGATCCTATTGCCATTAGGATTTATCATTAATATGTTTTATTTTCTACGGGACGTTTACCCAAACATTTCTCAGGCTGTTGCGGGAGGCGCCCCTGTAAGTGGTATTATTACAATAGAGGCACCGGGGGAACAATTTTGTTGTGGCTCCTATGGAAATCTAATTAGTAATGGAGAAATCACAAAGTTTTGTAGTGTACTTAGCAGGGATGAAAGTTTCTGGTTTATAGATGAACAAATGATGAGTGATGCAAATCTTGGAATAGAGTATCCATCTTTTCAGATAAGACCTAAAACTACGCGTATCCGCTCATGTGATGTAAAACAATTCACACCTCTTAGAATCCCTATGTTTATTAGAGAGGGACGAAGAACACTATTTCTCCAGGATATGTTAAATGAATATGTACATGAGATAGATATGTTTCTTGAATTGAGGTTTACTACATTAACACCAAATGAGACGGTAAAAACGGTGGGGGCTTTTAATACGACGAATGATATATCTGCTGTTTGTATAACAGATAATTTGCCGCTCTGGAGATTACATGCTTCGGATCAGTATGTTTTAAAGGAAGGATTGACAAATTTTTGTTATCACATAAATTATCGGCACCTTCCGCTCCCCAAAATCTTAACCGTATCAGAGTTCCAGGGTATATTGACAAATAATAACATTTCGGCTATGTATGTTTATTACAATCTGCCAAAAATTCCTAAGTGGGTATTCCCTTCTGGTTTTAAACTTGGATTTGTTGTGAATTACCATATGCCAATGGTTGTTTATTCGAAATTAGAGTCTGAATATGGGAAAGTAATTACATTCGCTAAAGGAGATGTTTCAGGGGATACTAAAACTGACCTGCGCTCAGGATATAATTCTTTAAGAAAAAGCAGCAATGAATATGATGCTTGTGGGACTAATATGACAAATCAGGCAACTGCGCCGACAGATTCACGTCCCCTCAACCCGTCCAAGTTGTTAAAGTAAAGGAGAAGCCATGAGTACGCTAAAAATCAGTAAGCATTCTGATGTTCCAGCCGCTCTTGACCTCGTGAAAGAAGAGGTTGAGAAGGAGTCAAAGCGAATCTTCTCCGTAGGTGGTGATGCGCTAAAGGCAGGCAATATCAAACCCGCGAAAGAGGCGATAGCATACGCCGAGAAACTTGCCGACTTCGTGAAGAAAATCCAGAAGCTTGGCGAGGAATGGAAGAAGCTCGAAGCGAAGATCGACGCCGCCGCGCCTGAAGTGAAAGAGATCGTCCTGCCCACAAAGCCGCAGAAGGGGCACACGACAGGTTATAAGCGAAATGTGACGCATGTTTCACCCAAGACCAATTTCACGGTCAAATTCCCAGACGGGAAGGTCATTGCCGATTCAAAAGCCTTTCGGGTGATGGCCAAGGCGATTGAGGCGATGGGGGCGGATAAGGTTGCCGCGCTTGGCGTCTTGTGCGGTGGCGAACCTCTTGTAACCCAGGACAAGTCTCAGCTCAAGAAGCATCCGTCTGCTGTTGCCGAGATTACTGGCGGTTGGTTCGTGAAGACGCATTCCGGCACTGCGGCCAAGATCAGCTACATAAAGCGAATCGCCAAAGCCCTGAAAGTCAAACTTGTTGTGGCGAAGGTGTGATGGCCTGGATCACGGCGGTATGGGAGGTCTTATGACGAAACGGAAATACAAGCTGAATACGAAAGTGTCAATCGACGGAATTGACGAGGTTGCGCTCATTTCATCTAAGTCATATCGCAGTTGGATTTCGGAACTCAAAAAGCGGTATCGCGCCACGCAGATTAAAGCGGCGATAGCCGTCAACTCCGCCTTGTTGGAATTCTATTGGAATCTCGGCAAGGACATAAGCGAGAAGTATGCCGCGACGCAGTATTACGGCAGTCGTTTTTTTGAGACGGTTAGCAAGGATCTTACCGATTCCATCCCAAATCCCCGGGGACTTTCTGTC
>JAZQGX010000242.1:0-4200 GCA_045540275.1 Kiritimatiellia bacterium
GGTGGTGATAGGCACCTATGCGGCGTTTGTAGTCCGCATGGTCAGGCGCGAGGTAGCCTTGCCGCACTACAAGGTCACGTTCACGGGCGGCAAGTGGAGGACGGGCGCGGAGATGAGCGTCCGCTACGAGTTCGCAGGCGCTTCAGCTCCTGATGCCCTCAGGGTTCTTCTTGTCCAGTCCGACGGCGCAATACGCGAAGCCGGCGCACAGGAAGAGGATGTACATGAGGCGATATACGAAGCAGACTCGCCGGCAATGGTACATGCGGGCGGCTTCGCGTTCACTGTCCCGAAGGCAATATCCTCCGGACACATACGATGGGGACTTGTATTTCTCTTCAATTGCGAAGGCCAGGAGCGCGAAGACTATTTCAGACTTCCGGCAAAATAAGCATTCATCAGGCGTATCAAAATCGTAAGAAAAAACCGAAAGGAACTGAGCTCATGAAACTCTTTGCGCGAATAATACTTGTCTCATCCCTCGTGCTCGCGGTGGCGGGGGCATATGCCGACTGGTCGGATGCAGGCTGGTTTGTGTCAACATATGGCGCAGAAAAGAATGTGTTCAAGGTTATCAACACGAACAAGATGAGTTTTCGGGTATATGCTTTCAACCGTTCGACTGGCGCTCTGAAGTACATTCGTTGGAACACGTCGAAGGTTGAGGAGTTTTACATCAATGGCGAGAGCGAGGTCTTGCTGACAATGAACGGTGAAAAGGCCAAGCTCGATTTCGTTTCGGTAACGGAGAACGAGGATAGGGGCTTGCGATACTTGGAACCGCCTAAAAACAGGAAAGGGTCGGACGTGCTGGCGACGGTCGAGAGCCTTTTTGCCGTCCCATCCGAAGATACGCGCATTTCCGTGACCTATCGATTCCGGCGAGACAACGAGGTGCGCGTCGATTGCGCCGTAATCGCAAAACGGCCCTTGTCCGGCGATTCTCGCTTGAGTGTCGCCTATCCAATAAATCGAGATTACACGAAGATAGTCAAGAATCCTAAATCTAGTGATAAAGTGCAGAATGTCAAACTTTACCGCGACTGCGATAAAGGCCCCACGTTGATTTTTGCGGCACGATCTCGCAAAGGGGACGAAGAGCTCCGAAAAGGAATATTCGGTGCGATATTTTCGTCTGCGCCGAAAGCCCGCATGGAAATCAACCTTTCGACAAAGGCCAATCCATTGTCGCCTACACACGACCGAATGTTGACGCTTTCCGCGCCCTTGCGTGACCCTGAAACGCTGGACGACGGCACACTGCGATACACATTCAACTTCTCCATTCCGCTTTATGAAAGGAACTGAAACAATGAAACCATTTGCACGAATCGTCGGAGAATGTTGCCAGTGTGGAAGTGTTGCCAGTACCAATACCAATTGTCAATGAAAGGAAAATGGCGATGAAGAGAGTGATGATGGCGCTTGGATGCGCGGCGGTGACGATGTTCGCCGGCTGCATGTGCGATCAGATGGCCGCGCGCGACTTGCAACCGAAGGAAGCCGCGGAATGCCCCGAGATCAGGAGCGAGTGTTTCTCGCTCTCGCTCGAGAACATCGCCACGAACAGGATTGAATTATGTGGTCAGCACAGATTCTCCGACTCTAAAGAAGTTGACGAGCAAGCTGTCCGTGATGCCGTTCGCGGTGCAATTGAAGGATGCGGCAGGTTTGGCAAGGAAAAGCCCATTGAGAAACGCGACGGGGGCCTTCAAATAGACGTCCGCATCATTGAGCAGCAATGGCATAGTGACGGTGAAAAATCCCGGCCGACGGTGTATCTTCAGATTGGCGTCGAGGTGGTAACGCATATTCCCTTGAACAACTTCAGTGGATATTATGCGAGTCGAAACATAGGGAGGGGAACGGCGCTCATCTACGTGAGCTGGGGGACTCCGTCTATGTGTCCGATAGACGGTGAACGATACAATGACGGAGTTGCTTCGGCCGTCCAGCAGGCGTTGCGTGACCTGCACCCATTCCCGGAACGGATGACAATGCGTGGAGACCGCCCAATAGCATGGAAAGACATCGGCAGTCTGTCGGACGCCAAGAAGGTAGAGGAGCGGTACACTACGTCAGTTCCTCCGCATTTGTCGCCTTTGGGCGGGTTGGTCCCAGACATTGACATCTATAAGCGGATGAAGGAAATTCGTCTCGCGTCCGTTTCGTTTCGTCCGCCGGCGACTTTGATGGATGCGGTGCTTTTCTTCCAGTCGGCATCTGTTCCGTACGACGGGTCTGGCGAAGTGATCTTGTTTGCCATGCGTCCGGCAAAAACAGATGAGATTTATCCTCCAGCACCGGAACTCACGGCTGAGGACATTTCGTTTTACGACGCTCTTAAGATTGTTGTCGAATCGGCAAATGCAAGGTTTTGGATTCGTGGCGATGGCGTTGTCGTCGTGGAACCGAAATCATGGACATGTGACGACGGTTGCAAACCAGGCGACGCATGGCTCCTGGACGAAGGCAGTTGGCCAAAGGCCGGAGATGGGGAATCTATGGGAGTATCTCAAAACCTAAAAGAAAGGAACTGAAATGAACGTGTTCGAGAATGCGCTCTCCAACACTCTTAATCCTGTCAATCCTGTTAATCCTGTCTAAGACAAAAAAGAAAGATGACGAAGTCGATGCGCAGATTGACGGCAAAGGACTATGCTGTTGACGCGGTGACAGGTGCCAAGGCGCTTGTCGGCGCGTGGTTGTGTCGCCGACTGGAGGACGGAAGCGTCGTGCGGCGGCGCATTACCGAAACCGAGGCGTACTGCGGCGAGGAGGATACTGCCTGTCATGCGCACAAGGGGCGCACGGCGCGGACGGACGTGATGTATGCGCCAGGTGGCTGCGCCTACATCTATCTCTGCTACGGGATGCATGAAATGCTGAATGTCGTGACAGGTGCGGAGGGGCGTCCCGAGGCCGTGCTCATTCGCGGCGTGGAAGGTGCGGAAGGCCCGGGGCGGTTGACGAAGCTACTCAATATCGACCGCTCGCTCAACCGCGAAGACCTCGTTCACTCCAATCGACTGTGGCTTGAAAGCGACGGCGCGCGCGTCAAGTTCACCTCCGCCCCGCGCATCGGCATCGCCTACGCGTCCAAGCGCGACCAAAACCGCAAGTGGCGTTTTACGCTTAAGAAGAATGTCGTCTCGCCGCGCGTTCATACTGGACTATCCGTTGCCGAATTTTTACCTATAAGTTCTTTTGAAAACAACCAGAACAACATGTAAAACAACTTTTCTCTCGAGGCGTAACCGCACGACGTTCTTGAAAGCTGGCGACGAGATAGCATCTAAAAACAGTGAAGCGTAACAACCACGAGAATGCAGCAAAGAGGGATTGGCGGCTAGCGTTCGAAGGTGTACCCAAAGGCAGAATGTAACAGTTTTGCTATTGCAGTTGGCACAAATATTTGGTACAATAACAATATCATGAGAGATAAAGTTGTTACAGCGGGTAGACCGTTCCGCTCTAAACTCGCGCCTTACGAGGCAGAGATCAGAGATCTAAAGGCAAATGGTGCGAGTATTCGGGCCATCGCGGCGGAAATGGCGTCACGGCATGGTCTTGAAGTCTCCCACAATGCCGTTGCGTCGTTTATGAAGACTCATGGCTTGTCGCGGAAGAGTTTCCTCGTCGGCATTTCGGAAACCCGCAAGTGCGAACTTCTCAAGCAACTGAAGGCCGTTTGGACGCACGACTCTACAGGCATAGAGGGCAACACCTTGACTCTCGGCGATACGATGGCCGTGCTGGAATACGGACTTACAGTAAAGGGCAAGCCGCTCAAAGACCATAAAGATGTGGTTGCTCATGCGAAAGGGGTTGATTTCGTCCAGTCGCTCATCGGTAGAAAGAAGATAACCGCAGACGACCTTTTCACCTTGCATCGCATTGTGGTAGGAGAAGAGTCGCGCGATATCTACCGCCCTGTCGGCGCATGGAAACGCGAGGACAACGGTACGTATGGAGCAGAGAACGGCAAAAGCGTATACATGCCATACGCTACGGCGGACGATACTCCTTGGCTTATGGATAATTGGCTTAAATCATTCAACAAGGCTCTCAAGGGTGTCAAAACGCAAGATGCTGCATTGGAGGCGTATGTTTTTGCCCATGTGGCGTTCGTGCGGGTACATCCGTTTGTCGATGGCAACGGACGTCTCGCTCGGCTTCTTGCGAACATACCCGTCCTCG
>JAZQGX010000243.1:0-7244 GCA_045540275.1 Kiritimatiellia bacterium
CGCCAAATTTTTGACCCATGCACGGAAACGCCCCGCGTTCCCGCAGCAGGATTTTCACTTATCGCAAAATGAAAATCACCACTTCACCCTTTGTTTACACGGGTGTGACCGTTTTCATGCCAGAAAAAGTGGGGAACCTCCAACGCGACCGCACATTCATCTATCGTTCAAAGTTACGTGTATTTTGTTTTAGACAGGATTAACAGGATTTACAGGATTATGTGATTTCAAGCCTTCCCCTATAATCATGTCAATCTTGTTAATCCTGTCCATAACTTTTAGCTGCATCGTTTGTTTCACCCCCGAAAACTGTTGTTCCCTATGGAATACGGTAGTGACCGGTCAGGGGATAGGCAAAAAGAACGTCTTCCTCCTGCGTGCCCGAGCCGATGTTGTGGATGGCAAGCGGAACGCCCGCCGCCGTTTTCTTGTCGCTGACGATCATTATGTGCGGCAACTTCCCGCCAACCATGACCGTCACAATGTCGCCGTGCGTGTAGTCCTCCAGCTTCGGCGGCGCAAGTTTGGCTTCTGCCACCGCCGCGAGCGCGAGAGATGAGACGAGAATTGTCTTCGTCAGTTTCTTCATCCTTCATCTACTCCTTTCACTTGCCGCCGCAGGACTTGGTTCCGCCTATTGTCGATTGGGAACGGGACGGCGCGATTTCGCCATCTATTGCGACACGGAAGGTCTTGCCCTTGCACTTTTCAACAACGTCTTTAATCCCCCACCCGAAGGGCTGCGACTCGATGCTGAACTCAATGACTTGTCCGCGCCAGCGGTCGTCGATGGGGAACACGCCGTCTTTGCTGAACTCCAAACCATGGTTGCCTTTGATGCTCAGAGCACAGTCTTTGAGCTGTATCCTGTCAACAGACTTCTTTGCCTCAACACCTTCGCGAATCACCTCGCAAGTCTTTCCTCTGTACCGCCACGCACCGGCCAAGGTCATTTCGCTCAACTCGTTCACCCAATCCGCCTCAACAACCGGATTTATCAAAAGCCCACAAACGGTCGGAAAACCGAGGAGTACTGCATTTGGCCATGCCGCATCCCATGTAAAGATAAGCAGACTGTCGTAATACAGATACCTCCTTCGATCGCCCGTAAACGCGGGGAAGAGTCCAACCGACATGTATTTCTCATAAACGAATTCCTTTACCGGGCGTTCATCCACATTGAACTTGCCGACTGCATACACGACGAGACCAATACCGTCGCAATACGGGACTACCTCCGCCTCAACACCGTCAAAAGATACGCATTCAACATATTTCTGATTGCGGTCCCATTCCCCGGTAGGTGTTTTACACTCCTTCCCGTCCAGCTTGATCGAAGCGTTCAGGAGGTCATAAACGCATCCATTGGTCAACAGGACGACAATCGACAACAGCACAATTCGTTTCATGGCCGATAGTCCTTCTTTCCGGAATCCTACCGCGATTACAGGCTTTTCAAAAGCGCCGTGCAGCCTTCAAGGATGTCGGCGTAGGTCTTCCGAGATGGAACCTCCATCACCGCTGTCACCGCGTTACCAATCACTATCATCACTCTATTCATCGCCGTTCTCCTCTTATTGATAAGTTCGGGCCGGGATACTGCTTCCCATGGTCAAGCGACCAGTCCTTTCCGAGATGATGTACCTCGTCAAGGAACAGGTGGGTATAACCATGTTCGTATGCGTATTCGACGAAATCCTTAAGCCTGTGGCGCGCAAACCAGAGGTCGTCGAGACTGGCATAAATGGCCTTGCCGGAATCCTCGCCGAAATGATCCTTCAGCCGCTGGCGCATCAAAGTCGTCTTCCCCGTCCCCCTTGCTCCCTTGATACAGATCAGGCGATCCCGCAAATCAATCTCGTCATAGAGGTAACGGTGAAACGTCGCCGCTTCCTCGCGAATCTGGCGATTCGAGGTTTCCAGCAACTCTTCAACATCTTCAGTTGTTAATTTATCTGTCATTTTAGCAACTCTACTTGTTAAATACTATGTTGTTTTAGAATATCCAATTGCTAATTATATCACACTTGATCTCATATTGCAACATGCAACACAACGCCATTTTCACCAAACAGTCAATCCGACAATCGTAAAACAGCCACTCCGCAATTTATAAAATCGCCGCCCCATGCCGTCGCATATCGTACCATTAATTTGCACTCCGTGTCCGATTCATCGCCAGACCGGTAAGAAGAGGAAATCAACCTTTCGGCCTTTTTCGGGGTCGTTCTCGTAGCGGAAAAGCCGCCAAAGAAGCGATGTCTTCACGTAGCCGTTCGTCTTCGAGTCATACGTGAAGCCTGGGAACACATCGAGCGCAATGTTGCCGTTCTCCTCTTCCCAGTCCCAGAGCTTCCACAGGACATTGTGGCACTGCTTCGACGTTCCTTTCACGGCGTCCGTCTTCCAGTCATGCTGATAGACAAGCCACAGGAAGGAATGCCAGCCCTCCTCGGTGTCCGACACCCTCGCGCGCGTGGCGAGGTCGAACTTAACGCGCCGTTTCGTCTCGCGACGGAACAGGATCCGATTGCCCATCTTGTGCTTGTACGTCATCTTGTACGTGTTGTCCGCGCTATCCTCGTCGTCTCCGTTCACCCACCTGTCGTTGTCGGAGACAAGCAGGTGCGTGCGTTTGTCGTACGACCAGAAATGCTTCTCACGTGTCGGCAGTTTCTTCGCGTCGAGGTACGCAAGCTTTTCGTCGAAGTCCGCGCACTTCTCGTGGTCAAAGAGCGGGAAGAGCCAGCCGCCCTCCTCCTTACCTGACTTGACCCCCGCGAGCCCGGCCGCGAAATACGTGTTCGTGTAGGCCCCGCTAACCTGCCTGCCATACGGTATCGTGTAGATCGAGTGCTTTTCGCGCATGTACAGCGGGAACAGCCATTCCGAATCGCGGGACTTCCCAAAGAGCGGAGTCACGAAGGACTCCTTGTCGCGGTAGAAGAGCGGGAAGAGCCAGTCGCTTTCATCCTTCTTGTTGCGTCCGTAAAGCATCGTGAGGAACAGCTCGTCGTCGTTGTAGTAGAGCGGCATCGCCCAGCTGTAGTCGCCGGACTTCCCGAACAGCGGCGTGATGAGTTTGTTCGTATCGTGGTAGTAGAGCGGGAACAGCCACGACGCCTCGTATTCGCCGTTCGTGGACGAGTTTGCGCCGGCGAGTCCGCACAGGATGCGGCTCTTGGTTTGCTCGTCGTTCTCATAGCGTGAGTAGGGAATCGAATAGAAATTACCCTTGCTCCACAGGTAGAGCGGGAGGATGCGGTGGTTTGCGAGTTTGCCGTCCTGTCTTTCGTAGCCCGCGAGTCCGCAAAACGCCCAGAACCCGTTGCTGTTTTCGCCCGGCCAATAGCCATACAGCGGGAAGAGCATGTCGAGGCTTCCGCGTATGTTTATGTGCCAGTAGAGCGGGAATATGCCGAAGGAGTCAGCGTCGTCCATCCACCAGAACGGCAGAACGCCCTTGAAGTCGTCGTTCCACCAGAGCGCAGGGAAAAGGCAGAAGTATGGATCGTCGCCGTCTCTGTCGCACCCCCAGAAGAACGGGAACACGCGGTAGTCGTTGTCCCTCGTGTCGAACTGGCAGATCGGCCAGAGGAGATTGAACTCGTCATACTCGCCGTAGCCGTGCCGTTTGTACTGCGACCAGACGGGGCGAAACGCGAGATGGTCGTCGCCCCACGAGACGACCGGCCAGACGATCGACCCGACCGGCTCGCGCCAGTAGGCGAGCGGCCACAGGTTCACGCGGTCCTCCACCGCGCCCGTGAACATAACCTCGTCGCCGCTGTAGAGAGGCGTCGAGGCAAACTCCTTCATTTGGCAACCACCCGACGCCAGGAGTGCGACAATGGCAATCATTTTGTTGAATGTTGCCAATGTGGAAGTGTTGCCAGTTTCCAGTTTCTTCATGGGGCAACTACTCCTTTCGCTTGCCGCCGCAGGGCGCGTTCCGCCCGTCACCAGCACCGCCGTCAACAAACTCTTCATTGCTTTTCCCTTCCCATTGGTTTTGCAAAAATGGGTTTTCCTTGCAATCTTTTCGCTCTTTGTCAAGTTCGATAACATACGTTCCACGATTGTTCCACGGCGGTGTCTCAAGATGTACAGGATATCCTTGAGCCTCAATACGTATATCATGCCATGAATCTTGGGGATCGAGGTATGTCGGCAACAACGACCCTCCCGAAGGCGGCGCGACCCACCATATAAAATGCCAGCCCCCGCTTGATTCCACAGAAAACCGCCCGTTCGAATCCGTGATGGCACCTTGGGAATATCTACCAGCACAGACAGTAATTCTGGCATTTGAAACGGGATTCCTGGATTTTTTATCAATGACCACGCCACATGTCTTCTCCAAATGTTGTCGATAATGCGGAATGGGCAATATGCACCCCGCCGCTATCGCGAGGAATGAAACGAGGATTATTCGTACAAAGGGTTTCATGGGGTCAAAAATATTCCTTCATCGCGAACTCGACCTGTTCCAAGAACATCTTCTTGAATGCGCTGATGTTGTTCTGTTCGTAAAAGAGCAAAAGTGCCGCGCGGTAGTCGTTCGCCTCGACAGTGCGGAACGAGAGGGGGCAAAGCGAGCGTGAGATGAGGAGCGAATTGGCCATCAGGCGGCTTGTGCGCTTGTTGCCATCCGTGAACGGCTGGATGTAGGCGATAAGCAAGAGCGCAAGCAGCGCCTTCTCGTACGGATCGCTCTTGCCGTTCACAAGCGCACACATGTCCTCGACCGCCTCGCGTATCTGCGACGCGACCTCCAGAGGGCGATAGCGCGTCCCGGAAATGCCGACACGAATATGCCGCAGATTCCGCTCCACGCCCAATTCTTCAATAAGTACGGAATGGACATCCTCCATTCGCGCCAGTGATAATTCCTTGAAATAGGCGCTTTGCTCGACAATGGCCTTTAGCGCCGCCTTGTGGTTTAGGAGCATGATCGCCTCTTCGCGCTTTTTGCCCTTGGCCTCGATCTTGTCCTTGAGCAGATTCACCGTTTCGAGAAGAGTGTATGTGTTGCCCTCGATCTCTGACGATTTCCAGCTGAGGTCGATGCCAAGCCGCTCCATTTCCTTGGCGTACATCTCTGCCGGATAGTCCTTCATGCGCAAAAGAAACGCGCTCTCGCTGTCCGCAAGAAACTTGTATTCGTCCGCCGTGAACAGTTCAACCTTCGGCAGAATATCGCGAATCAGTTCTAAATTATACGCAGTCTGCATCTCGCGCTTGTCGGTTTCCACAGCATAGTATGAGTCCAGATTCACCGTCCTAAGAATCTGAGCCTTGGGCGTAATAAAATACCGAGTCGCCCGTGCCTTGCCTTCCACGCGAATATCGCCATTGGCGATTCCTTCCGAAAGAAGAGCCTTCATCTGGGTGTCCTTGACGCCCAGATTCAACATATCCATCAATTCTCTGCGGTTTGCGCTTTGATGGTAATGCAAATACTCGATTATCTTGTCTATGTTTGTCATACAGATATCCTTTATCGGTCGGAATACTGCGTATTATACCATGAAATCGGTCGGCGCGTCGACCGATTCTCAATATTTTTTCACTCTCCACCGTCCGATTCTGCCATGCTGGATTTCTGCACTACACCTTCTCTACGCCTCCGTATTTCTACTGCCTCTGCTTTCTGCTCTCTGCGTTAAAGCGTCTCGATAAACGCAGGGAAGCGCGTGACGAGTTCTGCACGCTCGCGATGGAAAAGCAGATGCTCCACGTCGCGGCGCTTGAGTGCCAGGTTTACGGACTGTGCCTTTGCCTTGAGAGCCGCCTTGAGCGAATTGAGGTCGGTGACTTCCGGATGTGCTGCGGACAGGAACGAATAGTCCGGTTCCGTGCGCTGCAAAAGAAAGATCGCGTCGTAGAAGTCCCGACCTTTGCCGCGTGTCAAGAGCGCCGACAGCTTCATGGCGCAGAGCGTCGCCTCGGTCGGCACACACACCGGGAAAAAGAACCCACAACGCCGAACGTCAGCGAAAACTCTCTCGTATTCCCTTCCTTGGTCTTGCGCCTCGATCTTCATCATAAACCGCTCTTCCCTGAAAGCGGAAAGCCCCAGCTCGTGTAGAAGGCCAGGAAAAAGAATGCTCCGCCGCATCGCCGTCAGACGATCAGACTCCCTCTCCTTCGACACGGCATTAATTCCGTTGCGCCTAAGATGTGCAATGAGAGAATCGGTGAAGCGTACGAAATCGTCCGGCTCAAGCCCCTTGCAGTCGAAATCAAGATCTTCAGAGAACCTGTCGATATCCTTCGTCAAACGCAGGTTCGTGCCGCCGATGAACGTCAACTTCGCCGCCCACGGACTTCTGGCAATCCATTCGAGCGCAAGGCACTCGACATACTCCTTCAAGATGTGCTTCGCGAACTGTCCTGCGCGAAGTTCCTCGGGGAAGAATCCCCTTATCGACTCAAGCGCAATCATATCGAATACACCTCCTTGACAAGCCTTATCCGTCGCGCAAGCGCCTGCGAACCGAAGCGAGCCATCACTCCATCCAAGTCACCGTTTGCGGCAATTTCCGCGAGGACATCAGGATCAAGGCGCAGCGCCTCGATCTCCTCCGGCGTGTCATACTGCGAATTGAGATACAGGAAGTCGCAAAGCGCCTTCGCCGGCGTCGCGACATTGACCGGCAGCCCATCGCCCGCGTGCTCCACGCCATAGCCGAACATCAGCTCCGGTTTGACGCTGCGGTACGAAAACTCCCCGAAGTCGTTCTTGAACGAGGCCGTCTTGAGCGAGGTGACGGACGTGAACTGCACGACAGATTCAGGAATCAATCCAGCCCTTGCCATCACATACTCACACGAAAGATAGCTTGGCGAATACATCCTTCCCGCAAAATAGTCTCCTATCCCTGGCGTGTCTGCGACATCCGCAAAGGCGTACCATGAACGCCTAAGCCTCTTGATGTAACCCTTTTTCAGCCACGTTGAATAATTTCCCCTGTCAAAACTGGGAAATGCGGCCGTTACCTGCTCGTTGGAGAAGCAGGCAAAGGCATGGAATCGCTCTCTTAATGTTACGTAGTTCATTTTTGTTTCCAAAACGTTGACATTATACCACACTTCAGAAACAAAAGTCAATTGATAGTTAGTCCTGGAGTTTACCCATTTTTTGATTCATCTCGGCAGTGCCGGTTGCCTTGCGCGTTTTGGAGGACAAAAAAGCGTAGCTCCTTTCCGCTGATCTTCGGTATAATACCGACTGCCAAAAA
>JAZQGX010000244.1:0-4908 GCA_045540275.1 Kiritimatiellia bacterium
GTTCCCTGTTCCCCATTCCCTATTCCCCAGCGCATTGACGCGCTTTATGCCGATATCAGGTTTGTGAAGGATGATTTGAGCACAACCGTTCGCTACTACAGTGCGAAGCATTGGAAGCCGTGGATGCTGCAGTGGGGGAAGATGCCGCCGCATCCGAGCGTGTATATCAGGCGAGAGTTGTTTGAGAAGTACGGGCTGTACAAGCTTGGTTATGAGATTGCCGCAGATTATGAATTGCTGATTAGGTATCTGAGAATGGCGAAACTCCGGACGCGATATTTGAACCAGCCTCTTGTGAAAATGCGGAGGGGGGGGAAGTCGACGAGGGGATGGAAGAGCTTTGTTACGCTCAATAGGGAGATCGTGAGGGGCAATAGGGAGAATGGGTACTTCTGCTGTTTCCCGATGCTGTTGCCAAAGTACCTTTTCAAGGTGTTCGAGTTCATATTGCCGAGACTGGGGTTGAATAAGTGATGGAGTGAGGGAGTGATGGAGTGTGGGAGTGGAGTCCGTATGACTAATAGGGATTTTAGAGAGCAGTTAGAAGAGCGGACGGCAGAATATGCAGTTGATGTCTTCAAGTTTCTTAGAACTCTGCCATATGATGTTTCAACAAAAGTCATCTCTTATCAGTTGGGCAAGAGTGCAAGTTCAATAGGAGCTAACTATCACGAAGCAAATCGGTCAGAAAGTCGTGACGATTTTATCCACAAAATTTCGATAGCAGTAAAAGAAGCAAACGAAAGTTGCTACTGGTTCAAGGTGGTGGCGGGTCTGTTTGGCAACAGTGATGAATTGTATCGACTGGCAAAAGAAACGTCTGAACTCCGCAACTTGCTTCAGAGTATTCACAAAGGCGCAAAATCTAGTCGCTAACCCACACGCTCTAAACTCCCTCACTCCCTCACTCACCCACTCACCCATTAAAAGGAACCCTCTAATGATAGACTTTGACATTGAACGGTTTGTCCGCAAGTATATGACAAAGCGGCCGGAGTCGCTGCTGGCGGCTGTCTTCGCCAAGTGCGTCGATGAGATGCATCGGCGCATCGTCGGCAAGCGGATGCTTGTGATCGGCGGCGCAGGAACGATTGGCTCGAACTACGTGAAGGCCGCGTTGCGAGGCTTCAAGCCGTCGGCGATGTTCGTTGTCGATATCGACGAAAACTCCCTGACGGAACTGACGCGCGAGTTGAGGGCTGGCGACTATAATGTGCCGGAGGAGTACATCACCGAACCGATAGATCTTGGAAGCGACCTCTTCAATCGTTTCTTCAAGGCGCATGGCCCGTTCGATATTGTTGCTAACTTTGCTGCGAGAAAGCACGTGAGAGCGGAGCGCGATGTCTTCTCCATTGAGGCGGTGTGCGAGACGAATGTGTTCATGGCGAAGAAACTACTGGATCTCTTGCTGGAGAATCCGCCGGAGGCTTTCTTCTGCGTCTCGACGGACAAGGCGGCAAATCCGGTGAACGTCATGGGCGCGACAAAGAAGCTTATGGAGGAGACCATCATGGCGTATTCCGACCGGCTTCCAATCAAGACCGCCCGGTTCGCCAATGTCGCGTTCTCGAATGGATCGCTTCCAATTGGTTGGCTTAATCGAATCCAGAAGAAGCAGCCGTTGAGCTGTCCGCTCGGGATTCGCAGGTTTTTCGTGAGCCCCATTGAGTCTGGTGAGCTCTGTTTGTTCGCGAGTGTGATGGCGGAGAGCGGCGATATTGTTTATCCGAAGCTCGACCCTGAGAAGGACATGATTCCGTTTGACGCCGTGGTGAAGGATATGCTGAATGACATGGGGCTTGGATGCAAGGCGTGTTCCTCGTCGGAAGAGGCGAAGGCCGCTATGTCTGAGTGGCTGGGCAACGCTCAAGTGCCGTTCCCTGTTCCCCATTCCCTATTCCCCACTACAGGCTACCCATGCGAGTTCTTCGGGAGCGACACGAGCGGGGAGAAGACGTTTGAGGAGTTCTACACCGATACAGATGTGAAGGACGAGACGACCTTCGTTAATCTTGGCGCGGTCAAGAATTCGAAGAAGCGTCCGGTGGAGGAAGTCGAGGCGATCTTTGACAACTTGCGTAAGGTGTTCGCTACGCCCACTTCCACCAAGGCCGATGTCATAGAAGTGCTAAAAGAATACTTGCCCAACTTCCAGCACATCGAGAAAGGCAAGAGCCTTGATTCAAGAATGTAAGTGATAATCCTGTGAATCCTGTAAATCCTGTCAAAATGAAAATACTTATCTCTGGTGCGTACGGGTTTGTGGGAACGAACCTGTCTAAGTATCTTTCTGACAAAGGACACGAGTGCGTCGCCCTTGACATCGCTAATGGTGGTCTGCCTGCCTATTCCGCGTTTTATACGTGGGACGACTTGGACGAGATCGACTGGGCTGGTATCGATGCCGTTGTTCACCTCGCGGGCAAGGCGCATGACACAAAAAATGTCACGAAGCCGCAGGTTTATTTCGACGTGAACGTTGGGCTTACTCAGAAATTGTTCACTGCCTGCGGAGACAAGGTGAAGACCTTCATCTATTTCTCCAGCATCAAGGCGGTGGATGGCGACACGCCTTATGCACAGTCGAAGCGCGAGGCAGAGAAGTGGTTGAATGGCAGGGCGGTCGTGCTGGAGCCGGCGATGATTCATGGTCCAGGAAACAAGGGGAATCTGAATCTTCTGTTTGCTGTCGTGAAACATGGAATCCCGTGGCCACTTGCGGCGTTTGAGAACAAGCGGTCGTTTACAAGCATCGGGAATGTCTGCGCGGTTGTCGAGGAATTGTGCAAGGGGATGGTCGCCAAGGGAATCTATCCGTTGTGCGACGACGAGACCATCGGCACGAACAGGCTGATTGAGTTGATTGCCGAATCGCGTGGGAAGCGGGCGAGATTGTGGCGGCTGCCAAGGGGATTGATGCGGTTTTGTGCGAAGGTTGGCGACCTTTTGCATCTGCCGCTCAACACGGAGCGGCTGGGCAAGCTAACCGATGATTCGATAGTCGACAACACCAAGCTCAAGGCGGCGCTTGGCTGGGTTTCTATGCCAATCCGAGCAGAAGACGGCATGCGCGAAACGCTCAAGAGTTTTCTTGCTGACTGACAGACCAACCTTGCCAAATAGTTTTTCTGACAGGATTAACAAGATTTACAAGATTACCTCTCGTGTTTTCTTGGCATTTCAAAAATCCTGTCAATCCTGTTAATCCTGTCTAAAAGGACTACATCAAATGTATAAATTCATAAAGCGTTTATTCGATATACTCCTATCTGGCCTAGCAATTATAATCCTGTCGCCGTTGCTGGTGCCGGTGATGATTATTTTGAAGTGTACTGGAGAGCATGACATCTTCTACGGACAGGATCGCATTGGCTACAAGAACAAGCATTTCAAGATACTGAAGTTTGCCACCATGCTTCGCAACAGTCCAAACATGGCAGGGGGCCTTCACACGACACATGGCGATCCGCGCGTTCTGCCGTTTGGAAGATTTCTCAGGAAGACGAAGATCAACGAACTGCCGCAGCTCTTCAACATCTTCCTCGGCGATATGTCAATCGTCGGGCCGCGTCCGCTTGTTGACAAGACATTCGCACCATACAGCGACGAGGTAAAGGCGAACATCTACAATGTGAAACCGGGTTTGACCGGGATTGGGTCGATAGTCTTCCGCGACGAGGAGACATTGCTGACCGAATGCGTCAAGAAGGGCATGGACATGGACGAAGCCTACGCCAAGATTGTCTCTCCGTACAAAGGGGCGTTGGAGATGTGGTATCAGCGGCGCATAGGGTTGTGGACAGATTTCATGCTCATTTTCCTGACGGCTTGGGTGATTGTATCCCCTGAAAGCCAGCTCGTCTTTAAGGTGTTCAAAGACTTGCCCAAGAGAGATGCAAAATTTTGAAGTGCCTTTTCAGATCTGGGGGTTTGTGTTTAAGAGGAAGTAGTTGGAGGTTGGAGAGTGGAAGGGAGTGTAAAATGGAAAGTGTAAAATGTAAAGTTGGGAACGGGGAGCGGTTCAGTAAACGGTTCACAGAAAACGCCACAGAAAACGCTACAGAAAACGCCACAGAAAATACTTGCTTCAATTCGCGCGAATCCTTTTGTCGGAACGCAGGAGATGGCGGATGCGATTGGCGTGGAAAGAAGCACAGTGGCGCGTGCGATTGCAAAACTCAAACGAGATGGGGTGCTGCGGCGGATTGGCCCAGACAAAGGTGGATATTGGGATGTGGTGGACGCAAAGCAATGACGATGAGGGAAAGTGCTCCGCGCGTTCTACACATAACCGCCGCTTGTCGGGGTTTGCGATTCGATCGAACCACGCCGAGCGAGATACGAGAGCCGAGCTAGTTGGAGTTACGAGTTGGAGTTAGGAGTTGGAGAGTTTTTAACCACTGAATACACGGAATACACGGAAAAACGAGAATGAAGATGAGTGGTTTGATATATGAGGATGAAACATATGCGATAAGAGGCCCAAAATGTGAGAGTGTTGTGGTATACTTAATAGTGAAAAACAAAAAGGAGGATGAAAATGGATAAATCACTGAACGACTACGTGAAGACTGCGGACTGGAAGTCCGAGAAGCACGTGCCTGTGATCGCCGCGCCTGAGAAGGTGGCGGCAGGCGAGGCATTCGAGGTGGAGGTCTCCGTCGGCAAGGAGATACCGCATCCCAACACGGTCGAGCACCACATCGCCTGGATCGCGCTACACTTCGTTCCGGAGGGCTCGCCCGTCTCGGTGGAGATCGGTCGCGTAGGCCTTTCCTCGCACGGGCCTGTCGCGTCGACGGCTTCGACTGCGAAGTTCTCGCTCTCGATCCAGAAGGGCGGCGAGCTCCACGCGACGGCGTACTGCAACCTCCACGGGCTCTGGTCGAGTTCGGCGAAGATCGC
>JAZQGX010000245.1:0-7309 GCA_045540275.1 Kiritimatiellia bacterium
ACGAGAATGGGAAAGAGGTGGCAGTCCATACTTCTTCTAACCTTGCTTGGCTCGAACAAGACCTTCTTCGCGGTTGCAACTATAATCCGGAAACCGATACATACACAAAAAACTGGTAAATATGGCACACTACATTGACGCGGACCGCCTGCGGGCGGAAATTGAGCGGCGATTCTGGGACTATGGGACGCCGCTACATGATGACGAGGTGACCACAAAGGTAAATGAGGTCCTTTCCATCATCGACTCTCTCCAGCAGGAGCAAACTGATTTCCCGATAACGGATGAAGAAATAGAGAGGCTCTTGGCTACTCATCCGAAAATAGAAGTACCCAACAAATACAAAACGCCAGATTGGTTATGGAAGAAGCAGGAGCAGTCGGACCTTCCTTCCGATCTTGAAGAAAAATCGGAAAAGCCAAACAAGTTTGAGGACGAATTGAAAGATTATCTACGCAGATATTATAACTGCGATTATCCAATGCAGATTGAAGAAAACACTTGCTCTCCAACAATGCCACACATCGTTGAGGCCGCCCACCACTTCGCACAATGGGGTGCGGAATGGCAAGCAAAACAAGACCAAGAGACTATTGAACTCGCCGAAGACCACGCCTATCTCGCCGGGTCCGTCAACGAAAGAGAAAAGATGATGAAGGATGCGATTCATTATGTTGTTCAAGACGACTTGGATTCTCACGGGGCGTCGTATAATATTCCTTTCATCCGTTTAGGTACAATCGCACTTAAACCAAAAGGTATTGGAGTAGGCGACAAGGTTTGCATCATCATCGTAAAGGAGGGCGAGAAATGAAACCGCTGAAGATAAAATACGCAAGAGCGGTATGCTTTACAATAGCCTATATGCTTCTTGTTATTGGAGTGTCTGTCGGGATGTATAAACTTCTCGGACGCGAAATAAATAATGATGTCATTATACTCACGATTGCATCATCTGCGATATTATTACACTTTATGGACAAAGAAGAACAAGAGTAGAAAAAGGAGGACGAAAAATGAAGAATTTGGTGTGGAGAAAGGTGAAGAACCCAAAGCCATGTTGGTCTGGTGAACTTCGCGTTGATTATTCAAAAAGAAGGTTTTATTACCAAAATTACTATATCGACGCGGATGAATTATTCAAACAAATACCAAAGGAGGACTGAAATGAAAATCGAAATCGACAAGACAATACTTCGTGATGCCATAGACACATTTGGTGCAAAAAACCAAACAGATATGGCGATTGAGGAATGCGCAGAGCTCATTGATGCACTAATGAAGTACCGGCGAGGGCGCGTGGATATAAACTCCGTAGTGACAGAGATTGCTGACGTTCAGATAATGTGCGCACAGCTTGAACTAATCTTCGGTGGCTCCAGTAAGATTGTGGAGATGGAACGAGCCAGGAAGATGGATCGTCTCCGTAGTAGGCTGGAGAAAAGAAAACAAGAGGATAAATGAGAAACGTCTACCTGCGCAATGTGAAAACTGGCGAGGAGTTTGGATTCCCCTCCTTCGCAAAGGCGGCAAAGGCAATCGGGGTTCCGTACAACAAGCTCCGAATCGCATACATCTCCGACGTTGAATGCAACGGATACGTTAAGGCCTCCAACAAAGTTCCGATGACGGAAGAATCAAGAGTTGAATTTGAATCAGATCCTCCGAGGGTGGAGTTGGATGTCCCCCACTACGCAACTATCAACGGGGAGAAGTTCGTTGCCGTCAAATGCACGGACAAGACCAACTGCACCAAGTGCGACATCTTCAAACTCGACCCACCGATGTCCATGATTCAGTCTCCATTGTGCTATGAGTACAACTGCGGGACGCACAAGATTGTAGATGTTTGTTCAAGATACAAGTGTATATGGAAAAGAAAAAGAAAAAGTACATCATTGAAATGAACGAAAGGCAGGCCCGGCTGTTGTCATGGGTTTGCGATACATTCCCTCGGCTCATAGAAGGGCAGAGTCATGCCTACCAAGACCTGTTTGAATCAGCGTGGGAAAAGCGATGTAAACAAGCCACCGGGAAGATGATGGACGATGAGTTTGAAGGCGGCTGGCACAAGATGCGTGAGGACGCGGAGACCTTCTGCGAGGAAATCAAACGGCGTTTCTGGGACTTGGCTCCAAATGTATACTACGGAATCCACTACGACGACACGGCGGATATTATATGGGATTGCCATCGCGTAATTCGCCACGAACTCTGGAAGAACAATCCAAACCGTTCTAATATTACCGTGGACTCCGAGAATCCTTCTTGCTCCATCGGCAGCGAACAACTAATCAAAGTAACGAGCAAAGATGAGTAAGAAAATAGTATCCTACGAAAACTCCATCCGCCTACTTGAACGAAAAGAACAAGTTAGGGTAAAGTTGGAAGAACTTGTATATGACGGAGTATGCGAATCAATCAAGGCCGCTACAAGCCAAGTAAACAAAGCAGTCTATGAAATGGCCGAAAAGCAGGGGTGTTCCATTTGGGACATTTGCTTCACCTTCTTCCCGGAGTATTCTTTCGTTGAGCCGAAGTTCAAGATTGAAGGGAAAAAGCAAAGCGTTATACGCGCCGAAGGCATAGTGAAACTCGTCCCGCTTGAACTTCAATTAGACAAGGGACCTGGATATTGGAAGGACAAGTATCTCCGGCTCAAAGAGAAAATACAAGCACTAATTGACGAGAAGGAAGATGAGTAACATGGACAAAAAGACCGCCAACTACCTACTCTGCCGGGGCGACAACTGCCCCTTAAAGATGTCCTGCCAAAGATACTTTGAGTGGCAGAACACGGACGACTGCGAGGAATCCGAAATGGAACCCGACTACCACGAGGGAGAATGTGTTTTTTATGAACAACGCGGATACTATGGAGGATAAGAAAATTCCGAATGTTGACGAAACGCCGCTTGGTTGGGAAATCAATCTCTTGTATATGATGGCCCATTGCTGCTCGGTTCTCGCTGAAGATGTAGATATGCAGCTCCGCATTATGTCCGGAGGTACATCATTCTTTGACAAGAAAAAGAAAAAGTGCTTTTTCAACTACGAAAAGGCCATCAAAGAAGCCGAGGAATGGTTCCAGAAGATGGAGATAGACAAGTCCACCTATGAGGCGGTAGAGGAAAACAATAAGCGGTATTCCAACGCCTACGCCCATGCCAACTGGCTCATCCGGGTATGTATGCTCGCCCTTGACCGGGCTCACTGTGATGGCGGTGACGCGCGGGTTATGAAAAGACTACGATCAATCCCGGAGGTAGGCATCTTCAAGGAGGCGATGATAAACCGCTTCAATATGAAATTTGAAATTGTCCCGGAGGTCGGCGACCATGTGATGACGAACAACCACGGAGAAGGAATCCTCCTTCTCCATCTCGGAAACGCAAACTGGAACGTCCGCCTCTCCGACGGCTCCGAGATCGTCCTTAACGAGAAACACTTCAAGATCCTATGAAACTATTGCTGATAATTTTCGTGCTTGCCGTATTCGCGTTCTTCATCTGGAATCTTCTCAAGATGGGCGAACTTGACTTTCTGGAGGACGAGCTGTCCAAACGAGAGGCATGGCTCGATGAGAGAGCGAACCGGCTGGCAATTTGGGAAAGTGAACTGATTAAATGGGAGAAATATGAAAAAGGAAAATGAAATGCTCCCCGCGATGGTGTCCTGGTTCCGGGAGAACTACCCGGAGATTTCGCCGCTGATGGTCTATGTCCCGAGGGCGAACAAGATCCTTGAAAAGAAAGGAGCGTCCTATGGCAGCGCGGACCTAATCATCCTCTACCCCACCAACGGCTACTCCTCCCTCTGCGTCCAGGTCCTCTACCGAACCGAGAGGAATTCCGACCAGCACAAGCGATGGAGAGTGCTCGCCGAGAACGATGGGAACAAATGCGTCACGATCCGCGACTTCGTGGAATTCACCGAAGCCGTGGAAGAATATCTGAGCAACTCGCCGTATGCCTGAGATAAAAGGAAACATCATCTTCTCCTTCTCCGAGGAGAACGGAAACTATCACATCATCTATGACGAGGAACTGGCGCAGGGACCGGGATTCAACCGCTTCGTTGGCGCCATCTACAAGATGATGAAAGAATACCCCGAGCTGATAGAGGAAGTCCTGCAGGCGGCCTTGAAGGCGTCGGAAGAACTGTCGCAACCATTCAACCAAATACTCGATGAAAGATCTCCGGAAAACTAAACCAAGCATCCTCGTTTCCGACGAGGAGTTCGCCGGCCTTCGGGACGGCACGTCGCATCTCTACACGATGCCGCTCAATGAAAAGAACCTCCGCTTCCTTCCGCAGGCATACGCGGACGCGACGGGGACTGTACTCATCTTCCCGAAGAAGGAATGCCCGAAGGAGTTCTCCTTCCGTACCAAGACAAGCCGCGGCTCCGTCACGCGGGGGGTTATGAATATAATGGCCTACAAGATGGAGGATGGAAGTGAGATCATAAAAGTCCGTTTGAAATGAAACAATCCCAGACATACCGCAGAAAGCAGAAGGGTAACCTTGTGATGGACCCGAACGATTATTCTACCTACCGAAACGGAGTGGCGTGGCGCATCCTGCGCCGGCGACGCGGGCTCGTCTCTCCGCACGACGCCTGGCAGCTCGCCGCTATCCCGGCATTCTTCTACTGGCTTTTCCGAGGCCCTATCGGATTCTTCAAGAGGAGAAAGGCCGACAGGATGATAAAGCGGAAGTTGAACAAGTCAAATAACAATCCCGCTAAGGGTAAATAATTTACACCTTTGCTTATGGAACTTGTCAACTTGGAACTCCATATCCCGGACGACGAGCCGAAGGTTCGCGTCTATGAGAACTACGTCGTATTCAACGCAGCCGCAAAGACACTGCTCGGAATCGGGGACGGAGACTATGTTCAGTTCTGGGTCTCCAGGTTCGGGCGGATTAACGGGAAGCCGTGGCTCTATGTCGGGAAAACAAAGAACATCTTTGGCTATTCGGTCCGCAGGAGACTCAACACTATGCGCGTAAACAACCGCTCTCTCGCCCGTATGCTCCGTAAACAACTGGACGGAGCCGGGTGCTACCACATCTGCCCGGATGACACCGAGCTGATAGACGGAGAGGTAAGGTATAACATTTTCTTCAAGAACTATGATAAAAAAGATTCCGATTAAGGGTATCTCAAGAGATCCGTCCGGGCAGATTTCCGCAGACGGGTTCTGTGCTGAATCCCTCAACGTTCAGCTGGACATGGGCGAGGTCGCCCCGGCTATCAAGCCGAAGACGATGAAGGATGCCGGAGGTAATGACATCTCCGTTGATGGGGACATCTTGTACATTCACAAGGGCATCGGCTACGAGAACCTTATCTATCGGAACGGAGGGAGCCTCCTCTATGTGGCGGCCATCGGGGACGCGTCTTCGGGCGTTGTCTTCGATGGTCTTGCCGACAAAGAGATAAACGACATCACGTCCATCGGGAACACCGTCATCGTGTCTTCCGATGAGATGTACTACATCCTTTGGAGGGATGGAACGTACTATTTCCTCGGGAACCAAATACCTATTCCAGCCATCCATTTCAGGATGGGTAACCTAGAATCAATCCGAACCAGACCGAATGCCGAGATAGACGTCAACAATCCCCCGCCAGTTGACGATTACGTCGGGTTCGGAAGGAGTGGTGACGAAGGTGTTATCTTCCCACACGAAAACGTTGGGGACGTATCGAAGTACGGACATTCCGCAAAGAAGTATGTGTTCGACCGGGAATTCGAGAAGGGGTTCTGGAACGATTTCCTTGACGTTACTTGGGGGGAGATAGACAAGAAAGTCAGGGAGCAGTCAAGGATTGGCAAGGCCGTCTTCCCGATGTTCGTCCGCTATGCAGTCCGCCTCTATGACGGAACCTGCTACGCCCAGTCCATTCCGGTGCTTCTCGGGGCGGAGATATCAAGGTTCGTTGATGCGAAGGCTCTTGTCCTCCAGGTGTTTTTGAGCGTCAATAACGAGGAAAAGCATATGCTTACGACGGCAATGGTATTGGCGGACATCGCCGGCTCATACTCGGTGGTAATGGACGCATCAAACCGTAACATCTTTGACGGGTGGGAGGACATCGTGACGTCGGTGGACATCTTCGTGTCTCCGCAGATTTCCGTCCTGCAGAGGAATGCGGCCAAATTCGAGATGGAACTGCTGAAGAAAGAGGACTTGGTCAACCCTGTAGTCTCAACGATGACCTCTTACCTTGTCCGAGATTTCTTTTTAGATCCGTACTACACGGAAGAGAATCAGGAGAAGTTGGTGGAGTATTACCAGACTACCTACCTCGCCCAGTCCCTCACGTTGGAAGAGTTCAAGTCGCTTCCTTCGGACTATATCCTAGACATTGACACGTCCTCCGACTATATCATGGCGCAGGAGGCCCTCAAGGAGACTCCGCAGAGTATGCACTACGCAAAGGGAGGGAATCTCTTCAACTACAACAAGAGGCTTCTTATGACCGGAGCAGAGCAGGTTCTACATAGCGGTTATCCTTTCCTGCATTCGGTCGGCTGGAAAACGAACTCGGTCATCAATCCGGGTACCGCATTCCGCTTCGTGTATTATCTCCGTGGGGAGAACGTGGAGAACTCCGTGATATGTAGGGGCGAGAACGGAGACGCCCTCATTCGAAGGAAGAAGAAGGCTGTTGTGAACGAGAGTGCTACGGAATACTATGAAGACCCGGTCGCTTGGCTCGCCTACCCTGATTCCCGGTGCTACAAAATCGAAGTATATCGGGTGGAGGGAGCGAACGTGAGGATGACCTCTTATAAGACGAATGTATTCGACCAAGCGGATGTCGCATACGTCTTCCTTGGATTCGGCGTGCAAATCGCAAGGCAGAACATCCGGGTGGACGAACTCCCGTCTTATGAGAACCGCACATACAAGATGCAGAACACCCTTGTCGTCTCCAAGGCGAACAACCCGTTCGTCTTCCCGGCAGAAGACTCCGTAACGTTCACGGTCGGAGAGGTGATGAACCTCGCCGTGGCGAACGTACCGCTCTCCGAAGGACAGGCTGGCCAGTTTCCCTTGTATGTCTTCACGGATGAAGGCGTGTATGCCATGACCGTGGATGCGGAAGGTAAATTACGCACAAGCCATAACGTGAGCCGCGACGTCCTCCTTTCAAGGGATGCGCTCGTCGGAATCGAGCAGGGTGTTTTCTTCGCCGCCGCCCGAGGTTTGCTCCTTCTCCAAGGCTCAAGGGTAACGAAGGTGTCCAATATGATGGATGGCCTCCCCGATGAGATCCAGGACGATGGATTTG
>JAZQGX010000246.1:0-5349 GCA_045540275.1 Kiritimatiellia bacterium
GACAGAGAACGGCGAGACAGTTGCATACACTCTTGGCGTGGGCGACCGTCTCGCGTCGTGGACTGGCGGCGCGTATTCATACGATGCAGCCGGGTGCGTGACGCGCATCGAGCGCGACGGCAGGCCGACGCTTGACCTCACGTGGAACAGCCAGTACCAGCTTGTCTCCGTCGCGACCAACGGCGTATTCGCGGAAAGCTACGCCTACGACGCACTCGGTCGGCGCGTCTCGACGACGACGCTCGAGGGCACGACGCGCCACGTCTACGACGACAACTGGCAGGTGGTGGCAGACGTCGGCACGAACGGCAATGTCATTGCCTCTTATGTCTGGGGCGAGGGAATCGATAATCTCCTTGCGGTCAAGATCGGCGGCGCGACATACTATCCTCTCACGGACATCCAAGGCACGGTATGGGGCTACATCGATACGCAGAACAACGTCGTCGCCCGCTGGCAGTACGACGCTTGGGGCAATGTTGTTGATGAGGAAATCGCATCGACGGCAACCGCCCTTGCCTCGCTCCGCTACCGCTTCCAAGGCCGCGAATGGTCTGCCGCGACCGGACTCATCAACTTCCGCATGCGCTGGTACGACAGCGAGACAGGAAGGTGGCTTTCCAAGGACCCGATCGGACTGGGCGGCGGATTGAACCTTTATGCGTTTTGTCAAAACAACCCAATTTGTAATTTTGATTGGATTGGCTTGTGTCCTGATGAAGATGATTCATCCTGGATCGATCAATTCCAAGTGGGTCTTGATGTAATAGGGGCTTTTGATCCGACTCCTATTTCTGATGGTATCAATGCCATAACACATGCATCTCGTGGTAAATGGGGGGATGCAGGTATTTCAGCATTAGGAATGGTTCCTTATTTAGGTGATATAGGAAAAGTAGGGAAATATGCAGTAAAGGCGAAGCAACAAATGAAACGCCTAAGTAAAGGCGAAATTAAAGCATTCAAGCAAAAGATTGGAGATGTACATAAAGAAAAAATAAATTCTCGCCAGGATTTGTTCAAAGATTCAGAGGGGAATATTTATTCGTTCCCGAAAAACGGAGATGGCCCTGGAAATGAAACCGGATATAGCACAGATGATTTGTGGTGAGGCAAGTGATGTCATGGTGCGATTTGTTGTTACCAGTGCGGATATTGCATTGGATGAACTCATTCGGTTGTATGATGCCACTCCGACAAGAAAGTGGAAGATGGGAGACCTCATTCAGCGTGGAAGAAAAACGGTTTGCGTGAAAAACAATGGGTTTGAAATTGAGTCAAATAACAATAAAACATCTCCATTGCCCGTGCATCTTTTAGAAATGCAGCATACGTTTGCTGACATGGACATCAATGGTGAGAGACTCGATGAGAAAAACGGGAAATACGATGCTGAATTTAGAATAGGTATTGATTTTTTGAACGGCAAACAATATGAAATGATGTTAAATAATGAATTTTTCCATATTGCATGCAAAGCTAAGGCTTCTATAGATGTAGATGTTTTGTATTTGGATGGTGATGATTGGGAGGAAATGGATCCTTATGTATCCACAGTGAAAGCTATGCAGAAAGTAGATGAGATTCCCAGAACAATATGTGAGAAGACGGGTAGAGATGCTTTTGACGATGTTTCCAAGATTGTTGTTTCAAAATTGGACATGCTAAAAGAAGGGGAAGTTGAGTTTGTTGTAAAAGGTGAAAGTCCGATCGTGTGCTTTAACCATGGATTGGTGTCTGCCCTCGCTTCGCATGGACAGGATGTGAGGGTTTTATTTTGCAAATAATGAATCCAGATGCCCGCCTCCCGCTATAGTGGAGCATTGCATTTACATGAGGATAGTCCATAATGAAACAGATGATAGATCAGGCAATAATTCGATTCGACAATGTCCCGCAGGGCGTAGAATCAAAAATGCTGAAGCGTGTCGAGTTGCCCGTACATGGCGATATCCTTGAATATGAATACATCCCGCGAAAAGGTATGTCATTGGATAGGTTCGAGATGGCTCTGCAAAATGATCTCAATGGCCCCTTGGGGAAAGAACTGTCCGATGTTGGGCGGACTGGTGCACTTGGAGGGTTTGCGACTGGGCTGACAAGCGAAATGTCCTCTGATAACTGCTTTGATTGGGGCAATGTAGGTTCTGCAACAGTTGGAGGTGCAGTAGGTGGCGCAATAGGTGGTGCGGCGGGAGATGCACTCTCAGATGCTGCGAATTTTGGAGCAGAGTCGCTGTTGAGCGGAGAAGTCTCTTTGTGGGCGGAATTGGGGACGGCTTACAGCCAGATGCTTGACGAAACATTCGGAAAATCGAAATGAAGGTGTGGCAAACGAGAGTGATGCGCCATTGCGCAACGGCGCTCCTGTGCCTTGACTTTTGTGTTGCGTTTTGCGCATTTACACTGATTGCATCAAAACTGACTCTGTTTGTAGAATCATGTTGTGTTCGAAAGTTTCTAGTCTTGTTCTCTCTGGCGGCATATGTTCCATTTTATTTGAGGCGAATTATTGTTGTTAATTATGCAATAATGAATATGGGAGAGGGATGTCGTCGCAATCTGTTGTCGTGGCATGTGATGCGATTTCTGATAATTGATGCTGGGTATGCGGTTTTTCAGTTTGCCGTAATTGCGGCACTTTACATTAGCATTAGGGCGGGGAAAGCAGTAGTTGCAGGTATTTGGTGCGAGGTGCTGCTTGTAGTTCATTTGGTTATCCACATTTATATGACATATATCTCATTGCGTTTTGACATGCAGTCCAGCACATTCTTCCCGAAAATCAAAGGTAGTGGGAGAAATGAGCGAGGCGCACATAGCAAAGAAATATTGTCTCGCGAAGACAGGAAGTCTGCCTGGGTAAAGTTTTTGAAGGTATATCTCATAGAGGCTGTTTGTTTGCTCACATTTGGCGTAATAGCATGGTTAACACATCGACCTGTGGATAAACGAGAGGAAGATTCATTTGTGAAAAAGGAAAATATCCATACTGATGAACATACATTAAGTCATACGCAATGGAATGTACGACAATGCGTTGCCGATCGAAAATACACGGAGTTTTCGAGAATTCATAATGGTAGTGCTACAGAAACATCACAAACTCAGGATTCTAATGAGAGATTAGCGGCTCTGAGGGTGCGTCCGAACAGAATTGCGGAGGCGAACGCCCAACTTGCATCCGAAAAGAACCAGGTGATGGACGAACTCTTGAACCAGCCGCAGATACCGTCCGACTATGCCGAGACTATGATAAAATTGTATCGCGACAGAAAACAGGATGTACTTACGCGGGACTTTGCCGTTCAGCACATAGGTCTCTATGCCCAGGCGCTGAACCGCCGAGGAGAATACGTTGCCGCGTCTGCCAAATCCCAAAAACTCCGGTCGGCGCTTTTCGATGCCGCCGGCGAAACCCGCACGATAGTCGCCGCCGCCGCGTTCCGCGCTCTTTCCGACATGTCGGCGTTCGATTCCAGGATAGATGCCGGTCGTCTCGATTCGCTTCTTGCAAGATGCGCGGCCGACCTGTCTGTCGCTCCCGCCGCGCGCGCCATGGCGGTCCAGCTTTGCGGAGAGCGACGTGTTAATGAGTCCCGGGCCGTTTTAGTGAAAATCATATCCAATAAATCCAATTCCGAGATTCTTCGCAGATCGGCAAAACGAGCGATATTATCGATTGACGGAAAGAAGTTTACGCAATGAAGAGCCGTTCGACCAACGGAGTGTTTGCCGAAGGTTACGCGCAAACAATATTGTTGCACGTTGGCAGTATGATGCGCGGGGCAATGTAGTCGAGGAGGATGTTTCGCTTTCAGCACTTGGCAAACTTCGCAAAATCCATGCGGCTTAAAATTTGAGTTGAATTGACCGATGATTGATGATAGCATACCGTCAAGGTCGCTTCTATGCAACTTACAAGGTAGTAAAAATCTGTGGAGGAGGCACCATGGGTTTTCTTGTCGGGGGCCCACTCGGCGCAATCAGCGGTGTTTTATTCTGCCTTGGGACACCATGATTTCAAATAAAAGTCCTATGATAAAGATGTTATTGCCTATTCTTTTCAATTCAGCTCAGAAGTGGGGTTACATTTCCCAAAGCGGAGAAATAGTCATCCCGCCTAAGTTTTTATACGCAGATTCTTTTAGTGAAGGGCTGGCTCCTGTCAAAACTGAAGATGGGTCTGGATATATAAATGGCGCAGGTTGCTTCGCAATACCACCATTATTTGGTGAGGCTGAAAGTTTTGAAGGGGGACTTGCCATAGTATGTGACAATAAAGGTTCAAGGGGGAAATACGGGCAATACGGCATGATTGACAAATCTGGTAAATTCGTTATCAAGCCAGCATTTGATAGTCTAGCGTTGCCGTCGTGGGGTTTGTCATTGGCAGCGGTTGATTATAAATGTGGATTTGTTGATTCATCCGGCAAATTTCGTATTCCACCAATATTTGATGAGGCCGATTGCTTTGACGAATGCGGTTGGTCGTGCGTTGAAAAAGACGGGATTTGCTTTTTTATCGGAGTTGATGGAAAAACAAAGCTCCAGCTTGATTGCGAAAGCGCAACCCCATTCTATGATGGTCTTTCCGTAATTGTGAGGAATGGAAAGTCGGGATGCGTGGATAGGTCTGGCGCACTTGTCATGCCTTGCGTTTTTGACGAAATGCTTAATTCTGGAGAAGGGACATTCGCCGTGAAAAGGGAGGATGCTTGGTCTTTTGTCGATTGGTCTGGCACTCCGTTGTTTGATATGTCGTTTGATCTTGTTGTTCCATTTTCCGAAGGTTTCGCTGGTGTTTGCCGTGACGACAGATGGGGGTATATGGCACATGACGGCTCGTTCCTGACGCCTCTTGTCTTTGATGAAATATGGGATTTCCACCATTCTTTCGCAAAAGTCATTTCAGTAGATGGGGAAATGAGTTATCTTCATTCGAGTGGAAAAAGCATTCTTCCTTTAATGTAGGTTTTCTGCAATTATACAGAAGGGTCTTTTGTCTCCATAAGGTAGGAAAACCGTCGGTTCTTGCCAAATAAAAATTGGGATGTTTAAAGGAAGGAATGCAGATGAAATTCATTTTAGGAGAGTATAGGTATGTTGGCAATCTACAGTTCCGACTTGAGGCGGACTGGCTGGCGTTGCCATTACAGCGAGAGTCTCGCATTCATAGTCAAAGCAAAATAACTGATGTTGCTAAACGTCTGATAGCGGCTTGTCTTCTTTTCCCGCTGATATCCAGCTGTTTGGTTGGATGTATTGGATTGCAGGAAAAGCAACCTGTAGGATTTGGCGTCAATGCAGGTACTCCTTGCTCATATGCCGTGTCTATAGCCCCCAAAG
>JAZQGX010000247.1:0-1762 GCA_045540275.1 Kiritimatiellia bacterium
CGTTACGAGCGTAACGAATACGCCAGGTCGCCCTGAGAAATGGGACGGCAGGATTCTTGTCCCGTTCCCGCTCGAGTCAACGCTCTCCGGCGTTGGGCGGGTGCTCCGTCCAGATGAATTCCTTTGGTACACGCGCAAGATCGTCTGCGATCCAAAACCGGGTGAACGGATCCTTCTTCATTTCGGTGCTGTCGATTTTCGTGCGATGGTGTTTATTGGACATGACGAGGTGACCGATGTGCCGCACGAGGGAGGACAGGCCCCATTTACGCTCGACATAACGGATTTTGTGACGAGGGGCGAAAACGACCTGACCGTCTGCGTGTGGGATCCAACCGAGGATTTCATCAACTCGCGCGGCAAACAGAGCTTTGAACCCAAGCGATGCTTCTACACGCGCGTGTCCGGCATCTGGCAGACCGTGTGGATGGAAAACGTGCCGGAGCGCTACATCAAGTCCTACAGAGTCTTCACGGACATCGACGAGGGGACTGTGCGATTCGAGTTTGACAAGGTCGAGGGCGCGGGGGATGTCGAAGTGACGACTGATCTGCCGCAGAATTTCGAGTGCTGGTCGCCGGAGAACCCCAAGCTCTACAATTTCACCGCCAAATACGGACGCGACGAGATCAAGGGCTACTTCGGCATGCGCAAGATCGAGAAGCGCAAGGATGCGCGGGGCCATCTGCGTTTCTTCCTCAACAACAGGCCGTATTTCCCCATCGGTACGCTTGATCAGGGATGGTGGCCCGACGGGCTCCTGACGCCGCCCTCTGCCGAGGCGATGGAATACGATGTGAAGGTCCTCAAGGACTGCGGCTTCAACATGCTGCGAAAGCACATTAAAGTCGAGCCGCTGCAATACTATGCGATGTGCGACCGCCTTGGCATCCTTGTCATTCAGGATCTGCCGAGCGGCGGCAGCGACTTTAGGGATCCGACAAAACCAGAGACGGTGCGCGGCTATGGGCTTCAGCGTGTGGAGATGAAGGAGATGATGGATTCTCTCCAGACATTTCCGTCCATTGTCATGTGGAATCCCTATAACGAGGGATGGACGCAGCCAGGTGAGTTCCTGACCCATGCAATGCTCGACTTTACGCGGCGGCACGACCGTACGCGCCTCGTGAACGGGCCGAGCGGCTGTTGGGATTGGGAGGGCGGCCACTTGCTGCCGCGCGGCTGGGCATGGACGAATCGCGTCACGACCGCACATCGTCCCGATGGCGTTTGCGAGGCGGCCGACACGGTCGATCTCCATCTCTATCGCGGCCCTGCCATGCTTCCCGTCAATGACCGGCGCATTTCCTTCCTCGGCGAGTTCGGCGGCCTCGGGCATCCCGTCGCCGGGCATCTCTGGTCCGAATCGAAGGACGAGAAAGGCAACTGGGGCTATGGCGGAATTGCCGACACGGCCACGCGCGAAGGGCTGGGGAAGGCCTATCTGGGCCTGATGGACAAGTTGGGTGAACTGGCCGAAAATGGACTTGGCGGCTCTGTCTACACGCAGACGACGGATGTCGAAACCGAGATCAACGGACTGATGACCTACGACCGCAAGGTCTTGAAATTCGATCCACAGGCCTTGCGCTCGGCGCACGAAGCGGTTGTCCGCCGTGCGACCTCCGCTTCGGCTGACGCTGCGCCCGAACCATGGAATCTCGATGCGCGGGAGAAGTTCGCCGCACAACGTTTCGGCATCTTTGTCCACTGGGGGCTTTACTCCAACTATGCGCAAGGCGAATGGTATCAGCATGCCCTT
>JAZQGX010000248.1:0-5136 GCA_045540275.1 Kiritimatiellia bacterium
GGCTTCGGAGAGTACAGAGACTCCGATGGTAACAGGTGGAATGACAACGGCGACGGGACGTGGTCGCAGTCGCTCTTCCCGTGAGCGGAAAGCTTTCCCAGACGAGGGGAACCTCTCGCCTGGGAAGGCTCTAACAAGAAAGGAAAAACGTAATGAAAAAAGTACCATTGGTTGTGAGGGATCCCGAAGCTCTTGACAAGGACAAGGTCTGTGAGAGTGTGCAGATGACATACGCGGATACCGGGTCGCCCATCGTGTTCGACGCAGAGAAGCATCTTCTAGAATGCGAAGCCGAGCACAAAGCAGCTTCTATCTTGGAGTGGCTCGTCGATTTCGGTAATCATAAGATGAAGCTCGCAGGCGACCCGAAGGAAGGCCAAGCGGAGGACGGGTATTCCCCCGTTGACCTGGGAACTGCTGTGTCTATGATGGGACAGATGATCCAAGATATAGGCTTGGAGTCCTTTCAGGATTTTCTCGAGTCGCTAAATGACGGTGGGGACAAGCCCAATGATCCCGAGAAATCACTGGATAAGCCGACACCGTCAACTCCTGGGAAGCCTCAAAAGTCTCACCGGTAAACAATACGCACAACAAGAAAGGAATCAAGAAATGAGCAAGCTAGTACAACGTCCGATTCAGGTGCAGCTTCAAGGGCTTGACAATGTCTTTCACATGATGATCATTGCTCTGGAACGCCTTGAGGCTTTCCTGATGATTCGTCGTTCGGGAGGAGGTGTCTCTAAATTGTCGACCACGGCAATCAAAACAGATCGGGATCTTCACGATGACAAGAAGAATCCACCAACGCTATCGGGCGTGATGAAGGAGGTTCTGCTCCAGTGTTCGGCATTATTCTTTCAAACAGAATTCGATGACGAGGAACTGTTCACAAAAACGATGAGGTATTTCTTCTCTGATCTCTTGGAGTGGTTTGGCGGTCGAGGGAGCGATGTCCCTTACGACGAAGTCGACAGGTACATCCTTCCTATCTGTGTTGCGCTCAGTCGGCAGGTTGATTCTGTGGCTGGAATAATGCAAGTGTGCGAGATGTACGTTGCCAATATGACCCGGATAGAGGACCTGGACGATGAGAGAAAGGAAAAGGCGGTTCGCGAAGGGATTGAATCATTGATCAGGGGAATGGAAGCTGTCAATCACAAAAAAGAAATGCTTTTAGAGTCCGGCGAGGAAGTCAAACTCACAACGCATAAACGCGGTTCGGCGGTAGAAGGCTTTATCCGCCTGATGAAGGCCATGATTTCGTTCTACGATACTTCCACTCCGGCGAAAAAGGTGCGCAACATGTTTACATCATATGTCGAAGGCCTGCCTGAGTTTTCGGATGATGAGATTGAAAAGGAGATCTCGTCAAAGTTGAAAGACGATACGAATTCTCGGTCTACTTCGTCAACGCAAGACAACTCTAACAAAAACTAAAGAAAGGAGCAAAAACAATGAGCCTCAGAAAAATCCACGAAAACGGGCATACCTATTTCCGGTTGTATATCCGTTGCCCAGTTTGCCTTGACCGTGGGAATAAGGATGTTCCAGTCAGGTTTTGGACACACTATGATAATGCCTGTCATGGGGACATCTACATAGGGGACGACGCAAACTTCAAGTGCACCAAGTGCGGCCTTGTGTCGCATGTCGAAAACTGGAAGTACAGCTGTCCAGATCACAGCGGATCGTCAGATGAGTTTGTTGGTGCCAGCGCGGCGGCACTTGCCGAGGCTGTTTCGACAGCTGGACAGTTGGTGACTGAGGCCGGGTTGGACTGGTTGCAGAAGGTGTTGGAGAACTTGAAGCGCAGGGGCGCGTGTGGAACGCGGTAGGGAAGGAGGTGGATTGTGAAAGCGAAAACACTACGGCTCAATGTTCAGCCTGAAGGCGGCGGCAGATTCCGCGATGACACATCAAGTGTCTGGGCGACGACTCGTGAAATCAGCGAAATGTTGCCTGACGGACTCAATCCAGATGATCAGCCTAATTATGTCAAAATAGTCTCGTTGAATCCTCTGTTGCGCTTCACTTTCTATGCGAAGATTGACAGCCTAAAGGATGCCCACGATGCGGACGGCATCATTTTCGTCCCACGGAAATTGATGGATCCCACGTTGACATACGATCAAGGCATGAAGGTAGAGGTCAGTTATGTTGATATCGCCGAGCTTCCTCACGCGGAAACGGTCACGGTGAGCTTGAACCCGGACGATACGATCTTCTGGGGCGAGGGCGAGGAGAAATCCGCCAAGGGGATTTTCCTTGCGAAGACAGGAGTCGCTTACCTTGCGCAACGGACTCTCGTGAAGCCAACAACCAAGGACAGCGTCATGGGCAAGGTTATCGGAATATTCCCAAGGTCTGAAGACCGTAGTGTTGCATATCGCGTAGATTGGGACACTAATCTTGTGTTCCAAGGATTACCCAAGAATAAAGATGCAGCAATCGACTTCTCGAAAATCGGAGGACTTGACTCGGTCATAAGCCGTTTGCGTGAAATTGTGCAGATTCCGACGAGCCGTCCGGACCTCCTGCACCGTTTTGGCGATAAGCCATCAAGGGGTGTAATTCTCTACGGCCCCCCAGGAAATGGTAAGACCTTGATAGCCCGAGCGGTTGCCCAGGCGATGGGTGCAGCGTTTGTTCAGCTCGACCTCTTTGAGGTTCTCTCCAAATATGTCGGGATGTCGGAACGTAACATCAAGGAAAAATTCGACGAGGCGATAGCCGCAGCCAAAAATGGAATTGGGATTCTATTCATAGACGAGCTGGACGCTTTGGCGGTGTCGCGAGACGGAGAGAATGTCGAACAACATCAGAGGAACGTCGTCAATACGTTGTTACGGTTGATGGATGGCGTTAACAGCAACCAGCGCATCTTTTTCATTGGTGCTACTAATCGCCTGGATGCCATAGACCCGGCATTGCGCAGGCCAGGCCGCTTCGACCACGAGTTTGAGGTTCCGCTCCCAGACTTGTACGGGCGAATGGATATACTCCAAAAGTATGTCCATGTGGAAAAACAGGAGTTGTTTGATGGCAGCATGGACAAACATGCGCTTCGGACGCTCGCCGAATTGACGAGCGGGTTTTCCGGCGCGGATATTTCGATGCTCTACCATGAGTCGGTCATGCATGCCATACGGCGGAATTCGTCGTTCGGGACGGATGGCAAGTTCCAACTGAATACGGACGTGGAAGCGATAAAGCTGTCATACGATGATTTCCTCGCGGCTGTTAAGGAGATCACTCCAACACAGATGCGTGGCGAACAGGTTGTCACAGGCGATGTCACATGGGATGATATCATTGGACTTGACCGTCAGAAGAAACTTCTCGAAGATGCCCATATCCGTTTCATCGGGTTGATTGACAGCGAGAAACTCCCAGGCCGTCCGTCTTGCGCGAATCTTCTGATGCTGGGACGTCGCGGATCGGGCAAGCGCACCCTTGTCAGGGCGTTCGCGCAGAAGTTTGGATATGAACTGTTGTCGATAGATTGCCTTGCGTTGGATGCGCTTCCTTTGACGGAGGCCATGCAGGAGATACATCGCGTTGTCGCCAAATGCCGTCAGACTGCACCGTCCGTCCTGTTTGTGCAGAATATGGAAAACTGCCGGAACTCCGATGTGCTGGCTCACAAGCTTGTCAACGAGTTGTCGAGCTTGGGCAGACTTCAGAAGGTTTTGTCCATACTGGCGGCGGAAGACGGTACGATGTTGCCCGCCTGCATCAGGGGGTACAAGGCCTTTGAAAGCGAAATCAGCCTAGAGCTGGACGAAGAACAAGTGCGTGATGGGATGAAGACGATGTTCCCTGAGTTTGATTGCGCTGATACGAATATCACAGGGAAAACCATTGGACAGGCCATTCGTGATTTCAAAGAGAACATGATTGTCCAAAGGAAGGGGCTGCCACAAGGAGGTGTCAAATGCTAGGCACAAAGAGGATCTATATCTACATGCATTGCCCTGGATGCCTGCGCGATTACGGATGTGCGGAGAATGAATACTGGATTCACGGCGACAAGTGTGAGGGCAGGTTGCTTTTGGACGAGTGCGCAAACGTGATCTGCAGCAAGTGCGGAGCACACTGGCCCCTTACGAAAATGCGCTTGAGCTGCAACAGCGGGCGGCACATCGTGTTCTATCCAGGTGTTTTGGATTATGCAAAGTCTATATCTTGCGCTGCGGCGTTTACGAATGAGATGGGCATTGATTGGCTTCAGAATGTGCTGAGGTGGCTCAAGGCCTAAGGAACGACACAATTGCGGAGGACATGTCATGGGCAGGATGTATCCACCAGATGAAGTGGCGCAGGAATATCTGCCGCCTCGAGAGACGGATAGCGAAGCGGACTATGTCGGTAAGTTCGGCGCGTGGCTGACTGGCGGCGGAGCGGCTATCGTCGCGACTGTGGCCTGCGCCATTCCCGCTGTCGGTGGACTCATCGATTTGCTTAAGTGGGTCTTCGGAAATTTTCAAGACAATTTTATCATCGGATTCCTGTCGATCATTGGCGCCATTTGGGTGTGTTCATTTGCCATGATTATCCTCTATGTGTACTATCTCATCATTTATACACTCGTCTGGTTGTTTGGCTGGGTGTGCTACAACACATGGACATTGCTGGCGTGTATTTGCGTTGTGGTGCTATGGTTTCAGTTTCTACGGTATTAATTGTTTACTTTTTCAGCTCATACGAAATTCAGAGACTATGCAGCTTTTGATTGTGATTGCCCGGAGCATTATTCATGCCGAAAATCGTCACTGAAAAAGAAATGTGAGGTTGCAAATGTCATCATCGGTTAAAATCGTGGATGCGCTGGGCCAGGTCTTTGGCGCACTGTTCTTGCTGATGTGGGCCGTAGTCAGGTCGATGGCCAAAATATTTGACTATTTGTTTCGAGTTGCCATGAGCTTACTTAGTCCGTAACGCGAATCATGACCTTTCGCTATGTATGAAGTCATATGGGCAATCGTACTTCGATTTATCAATGCGCGTTTTCGCATTGGTAGATTATTTGGTGTTCTGTACACTATTAACTATAGCTTTATTGTAGTTCCAATTGCTGTTGCTGTATATTGTTGGCCGGATTTCAGGCTGTTCTGTGCCTTGATGTTGTTTTGG
>JAZQGX010000249.1:0-26367 GCA_045540275.1 Kiritimatiellia bacterium
CCCCGAGCGCCTTGAGCGCCTTCACCGCGGCGACCGCCCGCGGCGTCGCGAACGCAGGATCGTTCACGACCTCTCCGCCGCCGAGGTTGATCCAGCGAAGCCGGGGGCAGAGAGCCGAGAGTTTAGACCCGGCGATGAGCCCCGTCAGTTTTTCGACCATCCCAGCGAAATCGTCGGCATATCCTTCGCAGAGCGCATGGACGTGGATTCCGTCGATCTCCACGCCCGCGGCATCGAACGCTTCAAGCTCTTCCACCATCACTCCGAAACGGGAGTCGGGGCAGCACGGATCGTACTTGAGACAATCTGCCGAGGAAAAACCGGGGTTGATTCTCAGCCCTACGCCGAGCCCCTTCTCCCTGGCTCTTTTCCCGAACCTGGCAAGCTGGCCGAGCGAATTGAAAACGATATGCGAACACGTTTCGCAGATTTCATCGATTTCGTCTTCGGCGTACGCCGGAGCGTGGACATGCACCGATTTTCCGAGAAGCCGGCCGAGTTTCGACTCGAAAAGCCCCGATGCCGTCACGCCTTCGATATACGGCTTTAGCGTCGGAAACGCCGCGGGCAGCGGAAAACTTTTGAGCGCCATCAGCAGGCTTACGCCGAGCCTGTCGGCGTTCGCCTTAGCGATCGCGGCGGTCTCGGCGAGCTTATCGAGATCGATTCTGTACTGCGGCTTCACCTTAGGGCACCTTGACGGGATCGAACGTCTCCTTCCAGGGGAGCCCCTGAACGTTGAGCTCGGCCATGAACGGATCGGGGTCGAACTCTTCGCACGTATGGACGCCCTTCTCCGTCCACTTGCCTTCGAGGAAAAGTTTCGCTCCGATCATCGCGGGGACGCCGGTCGTGTAGCTGATCGCCTGCGAACCGACCTCGGCATAGCACTCCTGGTGGTCGCACACGTTATACACGTAGTAGTCGACCGGCTTGCCGTCCTTCATGCCGTGGAAGATGCAGCCGATGTTCGTCTTGCCCTTCGTGCGCGGACCGAGGGACGCAGGATCGGGAAGGAGCGCCTTTAGGAATTCGATCGGGACGATCTTCTGTCCCTTGAAATCGATCGGGTCGATGCGCGTGAGACCGACGTTCTCGAGACACTTCAAGTGCGTCAGATAACTCTGACCGAAAGTCATGAAAAAGCGGATGCGCTTGATACCCTTGAGGTTGCAGCCGAGGGACTCGAGCTCCTCGTGATGAAGGAGATACATGTCCTTCCTGCCGACCTGGTCGAAATCGTATTCGCGCTTGATCGCCATCGGAGCCGTCTCGACCCACCAGCCCTTGTCGAACGCCTTCTTGTTCTCGACCTCGACCTCCGGCTTGTCGTCCTTAGGATCCGCAACCCAGTAGCTGCCCTTCGCGGCGACCTCGCGGATGTTGATCTCGGGGTTGAAGTTGGTCGCGAACGGATAGCCGTGATCGCCACCGTTGCAGTCGAGGATGTCGAGAGTTTCGATGGTGTCGAAGTAGTGCTTCTGCGCATAGGCCGAGAACACCTGCGTGACGCCGGGATCGAAGCCGCATCCGAGAATGGCGGTGAGACCGGCCTTCTCGAATTTCTCGCGGTACGCCCACTGCCAGGAATATTCGAAGTGAGCCTCGTCCGGCGGCTCGTAGTTTGCGGTGTCGAGATAGCTCACGCCCGCCTCAAGACACGCATCCATGATCGCGAGATCCTGATACGGCAGCGCGATGTTCATCACAAGATCGGGCTTGAACTCCTTGATGAGCGCAACGAGACGCGGAACGTCCATCGCGTCGATCTGGGCGGTCGTGATGAGGGTTTGCCGTTCGGAAAGTTGAGAGGTTGAGAGGTTGCGAAGTTGAGAATTCCAGTTGTTTGCGACGCGGCGCTCGATATCCGCCTTGATAGCCCTGCAACGGGATTCCGTCCTTGAAGCGATGAGAATTTCACCGAAGGTTTCAGGGTTCTGCGCCATCTTCGCGGCCGCGACACCGGCGACACCGCCGGCTCCAATCAAAAGTACTTTCTTGCTCATTGTGGAATCCTTAGTTTAGTTGAGAGTTGAAAGTTGATAGTTGAGAGTTGAGGTTAGAGGGAAAGGAGTTCTTCGCGAAGGAATTTGCATGCTAGCGCGGTGGAGCGTCCGGACGGATCAAGCGACGGCGAGAGCTCCACGTTGTCGAGAGCTACAACGTTGAGTTTCGAGCACACGAAGCGCACGTCGGAAACGAGCTGCGTATAGGTGAGTCCGCCCGCCTCCTGCGTTCCCGTGCCAGGAAACTCCGAAGGGTCGAGAACATCCATGTCGACGGTCAGATACACGGGAACCTTTGGCCCGATCTTCTCGATGACATCGGCCAACGTCGAATCGGAGAAGAGTTCCGTCGTTACGTGGCCGTCGCGCATGAACTGCCGTTCGTCGCGCGTGCCGGAACGGATGCCGAACTGGAAGATGCGCCCGTCGCCGAGGATGTCATGACAGCGGCGGATGACGCATGCATGGGAAAGCTTCACGCCGAGATAATCCTCCCGCAGGTCGGCATGCGCGTCGAAATGGATGATGACAAGTCCGGGATGGCGCTTCGCGGCGGCGCGGACGGCGCCGAGCGTGACGAGGTGCTCGCCTCCGAGCAGAAACGGAATCTTACCCGCGTCGAAAATCTCCGCCGCGCGCTCGTCGATCATATCGAGCGCACGGTCGGGAGCGCCGAAAGGAAGTTCAAGATCGCCGGAATCGTAAACGTTCGCGTCCTCTTCGAGATCGCGGTCGGCGAGCATCGAATAAGTTTCGATGCCGAAGCTCTCCGCGCGCATGGCGGACGGCCCGAAACGCGTTCCCGGACGGAACGACGTCGTCGAATCGTACGGCGCGCCGAAAAGGACGATGTCCGCCGTTTCAAAGTCGTCTTTCGTTCCAATGAATTTTCCCATCTGGCCTTCTCCTTTCCTCTTCCTTCTTTCCTCTTCACTCTTTTACTATTCTCTCTTCTCTAATCACTATTCCCTATTCACTATTCCCTATTCCCTCACCCTTCCCCCTCTTTGAGGATATCCAGCACGTAGTTGGGAAGCGCGAACGCCCCGCGGTGCAGCGCCGTGTTGTAGTACCGGGTGTTGATGCGCAGCTTGTTCCATCGCGCTTCGTCGAGATTGCCGATGGGATGGTATTTCCTCGAGGCGAAACCGAAAAGCCAATGCCCGGACGGATAGCTCGGGATATGGCACTGGTAGACGGTGGAAACCGGAAACTCAACCGCGATATGCCGGTGGGCGTCGCGCACCGACTTCTTGTGCGCCGCGTAGAACGGCGACTCGTGCTGATTGATGAGGATGCCGTCTCCGCGCAGCGCCTTGAAACACGTGCCGTAGAATTCGCGCGTGAACAGTCCTTCCGCCGGCCCGTAGGGATCTGACGAGTCGACTATGATGAGGTCGTATTCCTCTTTCTTGCCGCGGACATAGCGCAAGCCCTCTTCAAACCAGACTTTGACGCGCTTGTCCTTGAGCTTCGACGACGTGAACGGAAGATACTTCTTCGCGAGCAGCACCACCTGCCGATCGACCTCGACGAGATCGATCGATTCGATGGTCCTGTATTTGACGAGCTCGCGCACGGTGCCGCCGTCGCCGCCGCCGATTACGAGAACGTTTTTGACGTTGGGATGGACCGCCATCGGCACGTGGGTGATCATTTCGTGGTAGATGAACTCGTCCTTCTCGGTGATCATAAGCCCGCCGTCGAGCACGAGCACGCGGCCGAAGGCGGGCGTGTCGAGAATATCGATCTGCTGGACGGCGCTTTTCTTGGACGCGAGCTGTTCCGTCACCTTCATCGAAAAGCGCACGTCATCCGTATGTTCGTCGGTATACCAAAGTTCCATGGGATTTTAGGGATTAAAAAGTTGAACGGCGGGTCTTCACGACACCACCTGGAGATAGTCGAGGTTCATATCCTCGGGACCGGTCATGAAGCAGCCTTTGTTTTTGGCAAAGAGAATATGCTCGAGAATGTCCGGAGTGATCCGCTCGCCCGGAGCGACGATCGGGATTCCCGGCGGATAGCTCATCACGAATTCGCTGGCCACGAGACCGACGCTCTTTTCCATCGGAACCCTGCGCTTCGGCGCGTAGAACGCCTCCTGCGGCGCCATCGCGATCTCCGGGTCGATATATTCGTGATCGAAAAGCCCGGCCGGATTGCGTTCATGCAAGCGCTTGATTTCCGCGAGCGCGGAAATAAGCCGCTCGACATCCATCATGCGGTCACCGGCGGAAAGAATCGCCAGCAGGTTGCCGACATCACCGAATTCTATTTGTATTCCGTAGTCGTCACGCAGATGGTCATAAACCTCGATTCCCGCAAGACCGATGTCGCGCGTGTGAACCGAAAGCTTCGTGCGGTCGAATGCGAACACGGCGTCGCCGTCGACAAGCTCCGGACCGAACGCGAGATATCCGCCGAGATCGTTGATCTCGTCGCGCGCGTAATCGGCGAAGTCCATCGTCTTCTGGAATGCGGCGCGCCCCTTGAAATAAAGGTTCCTGCGGGCGATATCGAGCGAGGAGAGCAGCAGATAGTTCGCGCTAGTCGACTGCGTCAGGGTGATTACCTGGCGGACGTAGTCGGGATTGACGGGCTTGCGCGTAAGCAGTATCGAACTCTGCGTCAGCGAACCGCCCGTCTTGTGGATCGAACATGCGGCCATATCCGCTCCCGCCGCCATCGCGGATACGGGAAGCTCTTCATGGAACGTGAAATGCGTCCCGTGCGCCTCGTCGGCGAGCACGAGCATGCCTGCGTTGTGCGCAAGCTTCACGATGGCGGCGAGATCGGAGCATATTCCGTAATACGTCGGATTGTTCACGAGAATCGCCTTTGCGTCGGGATGTTCGGCGATCGCCCTTCTGATGTCGGCGATGCGCATTCCGAGCGGGATGCCGAGCTTACGGTCGCGGCCGGGATTGATATAGACGGGCACGGCGCCGTTCACGACGAGCGCGTTGATGGCGCTGCGGTGGACGTTGCGGGGAAGGATGATCTTGTCTCCCCTGCCGGCGGCAGCCCAGATCATCGTCTGCACCGCGGATGTCGTGCCGTTTACCATGAAAAAAGCGTTATCCGCGCCGAACGCGGCGGCGGCGAGTTCCTGCGCGTCTTTTATCACGGAGACCGGATGACCGAGATTGTCCAGCGGCTTCATGGAATTCACGTCAAGTTCCATGCAAAGCTTGCCGAAATACCCGGAAAGTTCCGAATTCATCCGGCCACCTTTATGTGCTGGCACGTCAAAATGCGCCAAACGGTTTATCCGCTGCGCGTTCAGTGCCTCTGCGAGAGGCAAAGCATTCTGTTCAAGATCCAATTCATACAACTCCTGAGCAGGTTTTTCCACAGGGGCGTAGCTTCCAGTCGTGCATCCGCACGGAGAGAGACACCTATTATGGAACGAACGGGCGGCATCGTACCAAATACATCCGTTCAAGTCAATGCCCATTTCCCCTGACGCTTGTCCGCCGTCACCACCGCCCTGTCCTGAAGTGAATGAAAGAATGACTTGTATTTACCTCCTAATTTTATTGGGTAGTATCGTCATCGGCTCCATCAGCGGCAAGGTGCTATTCACCTTCATGATCCGAGGAAAGTTCCCTCTCGCCTTCTTACGGGATGCAAAAACGTCACAGACCTTCACTCGGATCATAAACATGCTCTGAGACAAAGCAGATCAATCTGATTATATCTCACCTTTAAACCTCTGCGTTAAAACCAAAAATTGCCAAAAATTATAGAATCGACTTGCAGTAACTTTCAGAACTTGCGTTTAATGTTGGACACGACGGTATGTGCGGGAGGTGCGGGTTGAGAAGTAGAAATAGTTGTGTTAAAATATGCCCATGAAAATTAATCTGAAAATCGGGTTGATACCCCGCATAATAATCGCTATCACTTTTGGCGTACTTTTGGGTTCTTTCGCTCCCGGGGCTCTTGTACGCGCGGCGAATACATTTTCCGGTTTCTTCGATCAGTTCATCCGTTTTATGATTCCACTGATCATCATCGGCCTTGTGACTCCGGCAATCGCCGACACGGGGCGGAATGCGGGCCGAATGCTTTTGGTCACGGTTGGAATCGCATATGTTTCAACGCTGTTCGCAGGGCTCTTTAGTTACTCCGTGTCAATAAATGCTTTCCCTTTTCTCGTAGAACGGGGCTCTATCGTCCAAACTGCGAGCGGACTTCAATTTCCAGCTTTTGTTCAGGTATCCATTCCCGCCATGATTGATGTTATGAGCGCGTTGGTATTCTCCTTTGTGCTCGGTCTCGGGATTGTTGCATCGGATTCGAAAATCATCAGGGAATCAGCCGAAGAAATGCGCAAAATCATTAACGCCACAATTGCGAAAGCGATCGTTCCGCTTCTCCCGTTCTACATATTCGTAATCTTCTTCGACATGACCGCCGTCGGTAAAGTCAAAAGCGTTCTTCTTGCCTTTGCAGCGATCGTAATTGTCGAACTGCTTCTGACGCTGATACTAATCGTCATCCAATACACGATAGCTGGCTCGATAGCGAAGGTTAATCCGTTTAAGGCAATCGTGAAAATGATGCCGGCATATTTCACCGCGTTGGGAACATCTTCGTCCGCAGCGACCATACCGGTAACGCGCAATCAGGCGGTCGCGACGGGCGTACGCCCCGAAATAGCCGACTTTACGGTTCCTCTGTGCGCCACGGTGCACCTCTCCGGATCGACGATAAAACTTGTTGCCTGCGCAGTAGCGCTCATCCTTATAGGCGGCGATCTGACCAAGCTGGAATTTGCAACGTTCGCGCAATTCGTCGCCCTATTGGGCGTAATGATGGTTGCGGCCCCCGGTGTGCCCGGTGGCGCGGTTATGGCTTCAATTGGTGTTGCGGAATCGCTTTTAGGCTTCAATCAGAATCAAATCGCTCTTTTCATAACACTTTATATTGCGACGGATTCGTTCGGCACAGCCTGCAACGTCATTGGAGACGGCGCGATATCGCTTATAGTCAATAGGATTTTCTCCAAAAGGCGAAACAAGTAAAAAGTCTTTAACCTAAATTCGGCAGTGGGGTCAACCTCGGCAGGGTATGAAGCATGCGGCATTCTGGTGCGTTTTCTCGGCAGCGGCGCGTCCGGATGGAAGTCCGAGTGGGCCAAAAAGAATCCGCATATCCGCCGACAATCCAGTATTTTGGTCGAAAATAAAATCGTCTTCGATTTTACGATGTGCGGATTCGATCATCTGCCGAAAAATCTCGTTCCCGCCGCGCTTTTTGTAACCCACTCGCACGGCGACCACTTCAACGCGCCCGCCGTCGTCAGAGTGGGTGTCAGGAAGGTGTATACGCATTCCTCCTGGACGAGCCACGCCAAAACCGTCCTCGAGGCCGCCGCGCAGGAGGCGAAGGCGCCGCCGCCCGGTCAAAAAGCGTATATTACGCATTTAGGGCTTAAATACCATGATTGGCCGTCCGAAAAAATCGAGGCGGATATTTCGCCTGAGCTTGCGGCCGCGTACGACGGGCTTGAGGTGAGGCTCGGCTGAGCCGATAAAAAAAGAATTTCATTGCTATCCAACAGCAAAAGGATAAGGCTTAATATCCGATTGTTTCCGCGCTTATGGCGCGGAATTTTTTTTACGAATAAAATTTGCTTTGAAAACCTCTGTGTTGATGGATTTCGGCAAACCCTCAATGATTAGACAAGCCCCTTCTGTATATGTTTTACTGTATATGTTGTATTCATGCCAGGACATCCTTACCCTTGCGCAGAAGCCTGTAGCGCTGCAACGGCGACTTGGTCTTCTTGGGCAATGTCTACGCGATGTAGCCCTGCGCCATCAGCGGACTAAAGTAGGCCTTAGACAACCAGGGGCTGGCTCGAAATACCCAGCTCTGATGCGAGCTGGCCACTGCTTCTCTCCCCTGTCGCGAGTATTGCCAGCAATCTTTTCTTCCTCATGACGCATGCAGTCTACCAGATCCCACAGCCAACAGTCAAACATATACAGTAAAACCTATACAGAAGGGTCTGACCCTTTTGCCCAAGAGAATATCAGCCAATTCCGCCGACGAACGCCAAGCTTGGATAGAAACGCGATCTTAGAATCCGCCCCATGCAGAGTTGACAATAATTCCCTGTCAAGCATGCCTATAGGACAGCTTTCTTTTGCTCCACTTGGTGACCTATCTACCATTACAGTACAACGAGGCGAGAAGCCGTTAATATTGTCTCTTGCACTATGGCGCAAGCTTTGGAAATATCTGACGGTATATCTCCTGCACACAATTTTCTTACCGTCCATTCGCTAATCAAAACCGTTGTGACCATATCCTCGTTATACCCTACACTTCCAACATAATCCCATAATACAGTAAATGACGCTGGACGTGTACGCATAGTGTATTCGATTTCATCAATAACATTGGATTCATCAGGGTAAGTGTTTTTGATGATCTTTCGATAAGTTTCAAACTTTGCCACTAATTCTCTTGATTTATCTCTTCGAAAAACAGCGTATATAATAGCACCGTACGTGACGGCCGCAAAGCAAATGGGGGCTCCTTTGTAGAGAGGCGTATTGGTGATCTGATGACAGTATATTGGCAGGCGCGCATGCAAAGACGATGACAGAAGTTCAATCTTTCGGATGGATTCGCGCGCTTTCTTATCCCATATTCCCAGAATAAACGCCAATGATTGCAAGAATTCCATTTTAAACCTCAATTAGATTCCTAGGATTTGCAGTAGTTTCGACACATACGAGCATTATCTAAAAGGCTTTTGTTCAAACTCCATAAGCACTTGCATTATTTTCCATTGAGGAATGCTTCGCAGGAATTCTTCATAGCGTCTGTTCCCTTTGTCGATAAATTTCTCCGCCCTAGTTATTGCTGTATCTGCTTTCTTATCGGCATCGGACTTCATCTCTGCTGGAACATTTTCAGGCCCAATCCCTCCTACACGACTGGACCATTCCCACGTATAATCCATACATAACTCGCGCCAATTCCGAGCAGAATGCTTCTTCACAAGTTTTATTAGAGTATCATTGGGAAATTCCTCCCGTGCCGCTCCTGAATTTATCTGAAGAGCCAAATATCTAGCAACATCTTCCGGCAACTTGTCATAAACTTTCTTGATCTCACGGTACAGATGCGTTGAATTCACAGCTGGCATTATGAATGTCCCGCCAATCGCCATAAATTCTTCAAGTTCCTTCCCTCCCGTAGGGATGGAATCATAATACTCCTTCCCGATCTGCGAACTCTTTTTTGCCGATGCCGCAACACGAGTAGCATTTGCACCCGCGGCATTTGCACTAGCGGCAAATGCTATGGCAACTGCTGCTACTGCAATTATTATCATTCCCGTTATCATGATTCTGATTCTCCTTTTCTTTGAGTACCCTACTTTTACTTTCAGTAGGGGTGCTGGGCCAGCAATCCTATTGTTATCATGGATGAATAAACCTTTGGCTTTCTTATGTCACTATCAATTTGTAGAGAAGTTTCACAAGTAAAATCCAAAAAAACAGCGTGAGATATATCCGCAGTTGCCTTTCCGTATAAAATGCCATTGACTCCATACCTAAGGCCAGCAACAATCTTCCAATCGGGACAGTTATAATGGCTGCTATCGCATAAAATATGGCATGCAACAGCACGAACGGGAATAATACAATCTTCATACACTACTCCTCTTTCATAGTTAAGCCATTAGTTGACTCGCCCAATTCATAATTTGATGGGTATATATGCCCGGCATCATTTTGTAATGATCCTTTGGAAGATTTCGTATCTCTCTTCCAAAACCCGGGTTATTGCGTATGCGCACACAAACATCTCCGAAAAAGTTCCATATCAAAATCCTCCGCCCGGTGGTAACCGCAGACGGCAGAATGCCGCTGGGACTTTTGGGTTTCGTCTTTGAACATAATTTGCTTTTTTTGGCTTCAGCTTGCTTAATCTAAAAACTCGCGCCTCATCATTTCGTGTCTACTTCCAATAAACCAATTGCAATTCGTGATTTCTGGAATCGTAGACGCAGTACGAGGCTCTTGAGCCTTTTCGCGGCAAACCGACGCTTCCGACATTGACGACATAACGCGCTCCGGGAACTATCTTGCAGCTTTTCGACTTAATCTCCTTAAGTCCCATCATCCCGGCAATAGCCTCTTTTTCATCGAACGACTGCGCCTGCCTCACCTTGTTCGCAGGAATCTTCATCAATCGCGGGATATGCGTATGCCCTACGAACAGAATCTGCTCCGACCTAGTCCATAACGACTGCCATGCATCCTTCGGCTGCAAAATATAAAACCAGTCCGAAGGCGACGAGAATTCACTGTGCGCACATGTAAACTCAGTCCGCCCCCAAACATACGGACGAGTCGACAGCCACGCCTTCGCTTCAGCGCCCAAACTTCGCCCCGCTTCAATATCGACGTCGAAATTCCTGTTTGACGCGAATTCCAGCGGCTCTTCTTTCCCGCAACAGACAATATCGTGATTACCCATTAAGCACACATCCATCGTCTTCATCGCGAAATCCACACACTCCAGAGATTGATCTCCATACCCGGTAAGATCGCCGAGACAGACCATTATCCCGCACCCCCGCTTTCGCGCATCTGAGACGGCCGCCTTAAACGCCTCGAGATTACCGTGAATATCACTCATTATCGCATATTTCATTATAATGATCCCTTTCTCTTGCGGTTTGTTGCCTGCTCATATGCAAAAAAGCAATTTTTACGCCAGCAGCATTTCAGTCCCCCCATGCGGCATCATCATCCATGCGGGCATCAGGGGAATCATCTCGTTGACCAAATTTGCCTGCGCACATGCCATGCTTCCCCGAATAGAATTCCTCTGAAGGCATTTTGTCTCTTGAGATGTCAAAGCCGTTGATGCGAATTGGCGGGTTACCCAATCCAATCAGCAAATCAAAATTGATTTCTTCCTTTTTCTTGATAGCCATACCTGCACCTCCATTCGTTCTTATTAAAGGAAATCTATGCAAACGGATTTTGAAAAAAATTATACCACCCCTGATTTTATTGGGCGAAACGCACTTTTTGAGGTTTTTTGAGGGGAGGTATATTTGGCGTTTTTGGGAGTCATAGCCGCTGAGACCGCGCCCCATATCAGTTCGACCTTTTCATATCTCAATAAAAGCGCTATCAACAGATTCCAAGCTCTTCCGCGACCTCGCGACGGCAGGGGCACGCGTCCCGCATGCCCGCGCCTTATAGTCGCACACGCCAACAATCTTACCGGGCCAATCCTTCACCTCGCGCCATGCGGGCAGCTTCTCGAAATCCTCCGGCGGCAAGTTCACCGACGCCCACGCAATAAACTGTCCGTACTCTTCCTTGCAGAACGACTTGGAACACGAAATCGCCGCCCGCCCTTCATTCGGAAACGGCAGCATATTGCGATTCTCCGTCCGCTTGACTCCGTATAGAATCAATATCGCATATGCACCTGTGCATGTAAAGGCGTTCATAACTTACTAATTATCAAAATTCACAAGGCCAGAAGCTGCCATGCTGAAGAACCCCGAATGATCTACTGATGGCATTCCAATAATCAGATGATCTAAAATCGGAATATTTAAAAGTTGCCCGGCATCAATGAGTTTTCTCGTCATCTCTATATCACCATCTGACGGAATTGGATCGCCAGACGGATGGTTATGCGCCACTATGATAGCTTTTGCCCCTTCTTTCAAAGCCAATTCAAAAATCAAATTTGGCTGTAAGGCGACTTCATCGCGCTGACCTTTGGCGATCTCTCTCGGCTCACCGATTACCTTATTGCGAGGAGCAAGTAAAACCACATAAAACAGTTCTTGTCGACTGCCATATATGAGCGGCATTAAGATATTGTAAACATCCTCGGATGACTGAATATACTTCTCATTGCATTGTTTCAATTTCGTCAATTCAGTGTAGGAGCATCGCCGCCCGAATTCAATCGCCGAGACAATCTGCAATGCCTTTGTCTCACCAATCCCCGGAATCCTTTTCGCGACAATCTCCTCGTATGTCGCATTCGCCAGTTGGTCTAACGAGCCAAACGCCGCAAGAAGCCGCCGCGACGTTTCCACTACATTCGCACCTGGCAATCCTATACGAAGAATAATCGACAACAATGTATCATCTGATGAATGCCGCGAACCTACACGCTTAAGAATTTCCCTCGGCTGTAAATTCCGAGGCAAATCCTCGATGCGTAAAGGCTTGTATTCGCTATGCGACATAAATCACTTCTTACCTGTCTTCTTAGCCTTTGAGTTTTTAGCAACACTTCTTTTCTTTGGATTTGTCGCTTTGAAATATGTTTTTCCTTTTAAGCCCGAAGCCTTTTCCTTTGCCGACATCTTCGCTTTTTTGCGCTCTATCGCCAAAAGCATTTGAGAGACAGGCTTAAGTCTTTTTGAAGAAGGAACATCGTTATCTATCGTATCCTTCTTATATTCCTTATTAGACGAAAGAACTTTTTCTTCCATATTATTTAACGCACTAATCAAACTATAACCGATAACTGTAGCTAAATTGACAGGAACTGCATTTCCAATTTGTTTATATTGAGATGCAATTTTTCCTGAAAACTTCCACTCATCAGGAAATGTCTGAATACGAGCATATTCACGCACTGTCAGAGGTCTACTTTCCTGCGGGTGGCAACGTTCTGTTTGATTTTGAGCAGGAGCACAAGTTAGTGTCAAACTCGGTGCATTCCAAGAAAGGCGACGTGCCATTCCAGTTTTTCCACCTCCAAGATAAAAACTCCCTTTCATATATTCCTTCTGAATCTCTAATGGCAAATCGCGCCAATATCCACCGGGTGGAACCATTGATAGTATTTCAGCCTTTCTTTTGGGATATTTCTGACCTTCCGACTTTGGTACATCACAATTATAAAGTTCACCTTTTTTTAGCGCATCCCTTACTGTATAGATTCTATGAGCTTTAGCTGGCCATACATACGAAAAGTGTTTAGCCAAATCATTACGCACTCCAATTAAAATCAACCGTTCGCGTTTTTGTGGAACAGCATAAAACACGGCTTTCAAAACCTTCGGATCAACTAATTGATACCCTAGATCCTTGATTACTGATTTAATTACTTCTATTGTTTTTCCATTATCATGCGTCAATAAGCCGCGTACATTTTCACCAAGAAAAATCTTCGGCTGAGTCTCTTTTATTACTCTCGCCCATTCAAAAAATAAAGTGCCGCGTGCATCATCGAAACCTGCCCGATGCCCAGCGTAAGAAAATGCCTGACAAGGGAATCCCCCCGAAACCAAATCAACCTTACCCCTATAGCCTGAAAAATCAATTTTAGAAACATCTCCCTCTACTATATTCCAAGACGGTCTATTGGCTCTTAATGTATTACAAGCATCAGGCATCATTTCGTTTAAAAGCACATGTTCGAACCCTGCTTTTTCTAATCCTAACGCAAGTCCACCACCACCTGCAAAAAGTTCAATTGATGAATATTTCCTATGCGGTTTAACTCTTGATTGCGCTTCCCACTCTTTAGGATCCATATCAGCAATTTCAGGAAAACCAGAAAAAGCAGACCAATCAAAGCAGGTTTCTCCATCGTTATCAGTACAAGAACTTTTCAGTTTACCAGAAGCAACCCAATCCAATATCGTCTGCTTTGTAACCGAGAGAAGATCCGCAGCTAGTTCAACGTTAAACATGAATTACTTCACCTTAAAATCATTAAAACCTTGATATGTAGAAAAGGAAGAAAGGAACAAACCTTTTATCACATCTGGATATTTTAGTTTCAACTCATCAAGAACAGTATTTTTGAATTTACTTGCAGGATGTTCTTTTAACACATCGTCAATTGCTTTCCCTAATACTGAACATAATTTACTAAACGCTTTTGCGTCTCCTGTAACAATCTGATAAAATTTATCAATTGAGATTCTGCGTACTCGATTTGTCTTATTAGACGCAAGACTATACCCAGCAATAGTCCAAGGCTCATCCTGACTTGTTTTAGCAATCACCTCAACCAAATAGGCGGTTGCATTTGGATTCCCGACCACAATTCCCTTCAACTTATTAAACACTGTTTCCGCCGAACTTGAATTCATCGTGTTGTGTTTATTTTTAATTTCAGCAAATATTGTCATTTCATCATTCATCACATCAACACCATCTTTAGGGATTTGCCACCCTGGGATATACTTAAAAATATTCTGGTGAAACCAACCGATAGCATTTTCAACCGTCTTACCCATTTGCCTTGCAATTTCCCTTGTTACTGCTTCTTCAAGAGAAATTTGATAAGCATGCATTTCAACCGTCATTTTTATCGGATCAATGCTATTCTTTGAAAACTTCTTAAGGTTCATCGCAACGGTCAACCTTGAAACCATTGCTTTCACGTGAGCAAAGAAATCTTTATCATTAATGAATCCTAAATTGTATTTCATAAAAGGCGCTCCTTTTTAACTGACTTCAAAAAACAACCGCAGAATCTTTTTCTGCGTCATACAAAATTTCGCTTGAGTCTTCCTCACTTAAAATTTTCCACCATGTCCATTCGTTAAGTCCCTCACGCCAATCCGACACGTCATAATCAATCCATTTGGATGAATGGTGCAAATTAATATGCTTTATTATTTCCGATACACTCCAGACAACAATCCTATTATCATTAGGATATTCAGGGTCGCACATCTGCAACCTGAATCTCCTTGCTAATTCTAACTTTGGATTGCCCTTTGCCATTACAAGCCCCCTGCAACAGTTTTGACACCTGCCATATGCAAGCCACAAGACAAGTCACCAGCACCACAAAAAAGATCAAGACAAGTAATATCACTCATAGAACAATTTCCATTTCTTGTTGAAATGTCCTTACAAGTACTGAATGTACAGTTATAATCTCTATTGTTTTCGTAGCCATGATGGTTTCTTCTCAAAATTTCTTTTCTATTATACCAAATTAGCGTTTCATTCTCAACCTTACAAAAGTCGCAATCGACACAAAATAAAATGATATTTAGTCAAAATTGTGATTTATCTCATTTTATTTCACCGCTTCCATCCCTTCTAGAAGTCCGAAACAGGAAGATATGCACGCCCTGTTTGAGCTGCATTACGCTTCACGCGGGAAATAAGCTCCCCAAAAGTCATCTGACGCGTCATGACGATATTGAACAAGTGACCGCCATCGATAAGAATCACAGGGGAACGTGCCTCTGAAGCTGCCTCAATAGCACCTGGCTCATACCCACTCATCGACACCATCAATCCCAGAGTATTATCTGCCTTTGTATTTATCTTTGCCTTAAAAGAGTCAATCTCTGTAACTGGTATCGGACATAAAGTACATTTAGCCTCAAGTATCATACTATCAGATTCAATTTGCAAGGCCCCATCAATCTGTCGACCATTCTTATCCTTATATGGTGGACGTGAAACTATATCATTAAAAGATGCAAACTCATATATCCATTTTTCAAAATCATATCCCGCCTTTTGATTTCCAACTCGTTTAACTAAATCATAAAGTCGTTTACGAAAGTCTTCAAACATGGTTTCGTAACTAACTGCCTTTTCGCGTTTTAATTTCGCCACCGCACGTTTTTCTTCATCACCAGTATCAATAAAGTTTACTTCAAGTTTCTCATATTCGATACGCAATTGCATAACGGCCTGTTTTGCCGCATTAATCTTAGTTTGCGCATCTTCCCATCCCTCTAAATCTGGGAAAGTTCGCATTGCAACAAGCTCCCTTGCAATCTCAATTAAAATATTTTGATACCTCAAATCTTGACTCTGCGCCAACCGATCGAAAATATTTGACAAAACTTCCGCTTTTGTTGATCCTTGATACAATGGCTCAACAAATCTATCAGAAATATGATTTTTCTTGAGGAACGCCGCCAATGTGCGCTTTCGCCAGAAAGACTTCAAGCACGCATCTTGAACAAGAGAAACAAAATATAGGGTTAGCTTTTTATTCATTTGACTGCACCACTCTTGTCATTTAACAATATCCCATTCCGATAGACAAAACTCTTCTGTCGAAAACGATAATCTCGTTTGCTTCAGCTGCGCTTCTGAAATAGCATACTGATAATCTGCATCTGTTATCGGACACACCTTGCAACAGACAGAAGGACGATCTTTCCTCGTCAATAATATAAACACCTCCGAAACTTCCCCTTTCATCCCACGTTGCTGAATATAGGATAAAGCCCTAATAAACAACTCACGACAATAGATTTCAGCATTTTCTTCATTAAATTCTGCAACACCAAAATAATACACAGTTTCACTAACAGGACGGTAATCAAAAAAGCCAAAAGACCCTAAAATAGGCAAAGGCCCACCCGTTGGTTGGAAATTACTAAGATGTTCTATCAGCTTCCGAGCAACATCATGCTTTATTATAGACGGCCAGCATTTTATACGACCAGAATACTCTAAATAATCCAATATCATCGGTGACACTTCTTTTGGAACGCACACCTCACAATCAGCCGCATTTGCCATACGCATAATAAGCTCATCAACAACATTCTTCCGATGAAACATATCTCTTCGCTTCTGAAACGCCGTTTCCTTCTCATGCAAGACTATTTCAAAGCAATCGTTGTCATCTATCCATACTCCATTGTAAGCGCCTTCAACAATCTTCCGCCATAGTGGATTATTGACCAAATAAAGCGCAAAAAGCGTCAACTCATTATAACCCAAAAGCATTTTAGGGCGCTCCGTAAAAAGCCTTTCCCTCTCACAAAGCCAAAGAAGTAAATCCCCGACCGTAAACAATTGATCTATTACGCGAAAAAAATCAGCCAAGAGGAAACTATGCACCAATCCCCATCCTTTAATTTGCGTCGGCACATCTGTAATCACCGGTGGGATATCCGTATATCGTTTTTCAGGATTTAGATAATTTTGATCCTGAAAGTCAACAATCACGAGGGGGACTATCTTTTTTATTCTTTGCAATGGTAATTGAAACGTCCTATTTCCATTAGTAGACCATACACGAGACAAGGTTATTATTGCATCATGTGAAAGAGCGGAAGAAAGTTCCTTGTATTGTTCTGCCGCCTTATGCATTCTTCGCAACAGGCGTTCATGCTTAACAGCCGATTCCTCTCCCTCGACAAAATCTTCTGCTGTCGACTTAAGCCACTTAAGCTGAATAACTATGGCATATGGCAATGCAAGAACGATAATATCACACAGTTCTTTCGGTGTTTTCGCGCTTCCAGTTTTTGGCGAATAATAAACACAATCAGTACCGAAACGCAACTGAAGAGCTCTCAAAAGCTCTTTTTCACGAACAGTTCCAAGATTTTCCTTTTCTTGACTCATTTCACTTTCTTTACTGCTCATTAAATCCATCTAACATGCGACCTGCCATCAGGCGCATTTCCCTTTCTTCGCACCAAACTTTTCAGTCTGAAGTTTAGAGTAAAACCCTCCGACTTCCCCAAAATACTCAAGAGGAAAGAAAAGCAAGGTATTTAAGACGGACAAAACCGAACGTTCAGTTACAAGAGTCGATTCTGCTTCCGCAATTTGAACCTGATCATTCAGAGATAGAAATTCTTCATATCCGCAAGGCGCAAAGCGCTCTCTCATGATTTTATTCAACTTGCAGAGATTCATAAGAATCAAATCGCGAAAGTTTCCTTCTGTATAATCCTTTAGATGAAAACGCGCCAGTTTTCTGCCTCCAACCCGACTTTTATAGGTTGTCAAATCATCAATAGCCACTTCTGCATTTTCATACGAAACATCAAAAAAATCATCACAATCCCTAAACGATTCCACCATAGGATAATTGACCAACAGTTTACCTCTAAGAGGATCGGTGGATTCATCAAACCGCTCCGCCATCTCTCCGATAAGCATCATATTACGTTGCGCTATCTCTTTAGGCGACATAGATGACACTTCATCTCGATTCATGGTATGTTGGGCATCGCAATCGAATACTAAAAAGATATCTGTGAATTTATTCGCAAGAATCGTTTTATCAGACTCTGAATTATCCATTCCCAATAAGACTTGCACAATCTCGGCATACGGATCCTTCTTTACCGCCTGGTACAGCGAATAAATGTTTCCGTTAACCGTATAAAGTTCGGCCGAGAAACCAAACACCTCAGCAAGACGCTCAACAAGTTGGCGTTCTCTCTTGCGTCCCTCGACAACAAACAATATTTTAGATCGTTCAGACATTGCCGCTGAAAGCTCCTGCACGATACATTTTCTCGAGATTATGAACCTTGCGAATCTCCCGTTCCGTCAAGTTGGGAAGACTGGAAATCTTAACATCTTCACCCTTACCATTATCCCGCGACATGATAAAACTGCAATCCGGACGAGAAAACTCATTCGAAAGCAGCGAAGTGTTGTGAGTCGTAAGAATCGTTTGGAAATGAGGCTGACGATTAAGCAGCTTCACTACCGTCTCTGCGGCTTCATAGTGAAGAAAAGCGTCAAACTCATCTATAAAAAGAAATGAAACATTGCAGAATGCCGAAACACTCCAACAATAAAAAAGATACAATGCCGATGTACCGGTCGAAGCGATAGACTCAAAAGGAGCTTTTTGACCACCTTCAAAATAAGCGAAAAGAACATCCTGATTATTTATCTGCTCAAAGCCAAGTCGATACGACAGACCAAAGCCCGACAGGAACTTCTCAAAATCGGGAATCTTGCCGTTTTTCTTCAGCATTTCCGTGAGCAACATCGGTACCGACTCGTGACCCGCGAATTCATTCCCCTGCGAGAGGCTTCGATACCACAGCATATTCTCGCAGAAACCAACAAGCTTTGATACAACCGCCACCGTACCGGTCGGCGTGTTCTTGTAAATATATTTTACAAGAGACAGCTGACCATCCGAAAGATTCGTATTCAGATTATCCACAAGACCCGGTTTAACATACGGATTCTGCGGTTGAGAATAATCACACTCCAGCAAACGTTCGCCGTTCAATTCCAACCGTTCCCACGCCAAATTAAGCGGATCTATCTTTTTATATTCATAGATAACCTCATCTCCATCAAACGTGAAGACATACTTAAAAGAAGTAAGATCATTGACACGATTGAGATTTCGATATGGAAGCAACCTTTGAGGCTCAAAGTGTCGCTTATCCGTCAGATGAAGAATAATATCAAAAAGCGCCAAACCTAACGCGCTTTTACCAATACCATTAGGACCATACACAATAGCGTTTTTTACAACGCCGTCAGATTCCATCTCTGAATTAAAATCATACTTACCGGCCTTGAAATCAAATTTCAGCCGATTCTGAAAACCTCTAAAATTCTCAACTTCGAAACTTTTCAGCATACTTTTCATCTTATTTTCTCCTTAAATGCCTATAATTATACCAAAAGCTTCGTTAACAGACAAGCACAACCGTAGTTTTCCTACGGCAACAATAACCCGCAAAAGGATACATGGAAATATTACGTTTCAAGTTTCGGAGTTATCCAAAATAGTGCGCCTCTTCCACTTAAAAGGTCCGCACCTATTCCCCAAAAGTTTACACCCCATCAACCGCCTTGCGTAACCACCCACCCCTTTATTGCGCAACACAGCATCTTTTGTTGCGCAAGGGAGCATCTTTTGTTGCGCAACAAAATCGGCACCCCTCCAAAACTCCGAACCTCCAAATCTCCAAGCAACGGAAGTAAGAAAACTTTGCGGACTAAATCGTGAGTTTAAACCGATGCCAAGTGCGGCGGCGAAGGGACTCGCCGCCCTACCAACATTATCCTACCGCTCTCGAACTCCAACTCGAAACTCCAACTAAAAAACTCAGAGACTCGCAGAAAATCTCTCTGCCAAATAAAGTGGGATATTGACGAATAAACCATCCTTCTTCAAATTGCGCTCTGAAAAGTGAATCGCATACCTGGGCTTTTTTGAATTAACATACGACTTAAAGGTTGCCGCCTTTTTATCGCCCCCGGCCTTTACTTCAACAGGAATTACATTCTCTTCATGCTGAATAACAAAATCAATCGCTCTGTCCGATCGCTCCGCCCAATAATGCACTTGTCCAATGACATTACCGGCTAATTGCTGTAAAACATAATTCTCCACGTATCGTCCCTTAAACGCAAAGTCACGATCTAAAATCAGCGAATCATCTGTAATCCCGGAGGCTACCTTCAACATTCCGACATCATTAAGATAAAGTTTAAAAGCGTTTCGTATGCTATGCGCGGCAAGCGGGTACTCTATAGCATCTAAATTATGAACTCTTCGAACAATCCGTGCCGACACCAGCCATTCAATCGCCTCCTCATACCCACGTCCTCGTGCTCCTTCCCGCAATGCCCCATAAATAAATTTACTGTTCTCTTTTGCCAACTGTGGGACAATCGACCTTAAAACAGCAAGTATTTTCGCCGCATCAATTTCGCCATTATATTTTACAATGTCACTCTCATAAAGCAACAACAAGTCTTGCTGAAGCTTCCGAACTCGTTGAGGATCACGCTCAGAAAGATAACTTGCCACAACTTCAGGCATACCGCCAAGAGTTAAATATAAACAATACGCATCCCATAATCGACGATGAAATATTTCCGGCAGTGGGTTATCACCTTTAATAGACATATAGTATTCCCAGAGCGAACTATCCTTCTCACAAAGAAACTCCGAAAAAGAAATCGGCTCAATATTGACAACTTCCACCTTTCCGACTGGATATGACTTGGGCGGCTCAATCTTCATCCCCTTTTTCTTTTTTAGATCAACCCCAAGTAAACTTCCCGCTGCCATTATCGCAAGCGATGGACACCTTTCATGAAAATATTTGAGCGAATTAAGCGCATCTCCACAATCCTGAATCTCATCAAATATGACAACATCTTCTGCACGATCAATCTTTCGTCCTGAAACAATCTCCAATTTAGAAAGAATTTCTTCCGGATCTTTTGAACTTTCAAATAGCATCGCAATGTCGGGCATCGCTACAAAATCAAAAATGTGGACATCCCTAAAATTAGCTCGTCCAAAATTTTCCATAAGCCAAGACTTGCCAACCTGCCTTGCTCCCATCAAGACTAAAGGCTTACGATTTTGCGAATTTTTCCACGTAAAAAACTCAAATTCTATATTTCTTTTCATACCAAAAACCTTTCAAAACGAAATGTTAGCACATTTTTGACAGACTTTCAATTGAGAATTGCACATTTTTGACAGCTTTTTGGAGGTATTATGCACATTTTTGTCCACTTAGTCAACAACCTGTAATGACTCCAACTCAATTGTTCACACAGTGTGTGGATAATTGGGAACGACTGATAAAACTTCCGCATATATTTAAGAATATCATGTTAAGTCACTTTATCAACATCTATTTTCGTGGTCGCGCGAAGCGCCTGCAGCAAGTTTAAGTCGGGTAGTGGCACTAACCAACTCGGGATTCTCCCGTTTCACATTCACCTAAACTCCAAGCAACGAAAGTAATATTACACTTTATCAATGGTTGCTTTCGCTTCTGGGAGATTGGGAGTTTAGGAGATTTACCCCTCCAGATCTCCAAGACTCCAAACCTCCAAGCAACGAAAGTAACTTTACACTTTATTAGTGGTTGCTTTCGCTACCGGGAGTCTAGGAGATTGGGAGTTTAGGAGGTTTATTCCTCCAAATCTCCAAGTCTCCAAACCTCCAAGCAACGAAAGTAATAGCAAGAAAAATTTACGGACTAAAGCGAACTAAAGCGTGAGCTTGTAACGATGCCAAGTCCCGCGCCCGCTCCTGCGGCGGTACCGTCCCAATTGCGCGCATCACCGATCTGGAATGCTTTTCTGGATACCGGAATCACCTGCCCTGCAAGCCCTTCAGAATTGATTGCCACGACATTGCGCATCAGCTCCTCATGCGCCTTTTTCAAATCGCCCCGACCTCTGCGCAGAATGCCACCTGCGCGAAAGCAAGCAGGACTGCCGTCGTCAATCCGATATGGTTCTTAACAACTCTCTCAATTACTGCATCCGACCGATTGCTGCCGAAATTCCAGCAACAGTGCCTATAATCACAAATCGATCTCGTTTCGTCCGGTAACGAGGACAACCTCCTTTCCGTTCCAGACGAAAACGCCAGGCACCGGCGTAGCGACCGCGCCGCTGATTTTACCGCCGTCCGACTTCAGCTCAACGCGGATCATCTCGCCCGACGGATGCGGCCAACTGGCTTGCAGCGATTTTAAATGCCCCAACTGCGGCGCGATGCGAACCCGTTCGAAGTACGGCGCATCCGGCATAATTCCCGCTACGCGGGCGCGCAGAAAATATATTGGATGAGATCCCCACGCATGACAATCGCTGCGCGAATTGGAGTGGGCAAATTCAGGACGCTCCAGCGTTGTCGTGCATCCAATTTTCAAATAGTCGCTCCACAGCGAAAGCTCCTTAAAAAACAGATCCGGACGGTTGAATTTGAAATAGGTTTCAAATAGATAGTATTTGAAATATACCGTCGTTCTCACCAGATTCGGGTCGCTTACGAGTTTTTCGAAACAAGCCTTCGCACGCTTGCCGGAAAGCGCCTCGCCCAACAGCATCAACACCTGCGTGTGTTCTGAGAAACACTTCTTTTCCGGATCGTCCGAAAACAACCCGCGCTTCTCATCCCAAAAACAGCGCCGACAGGACTCAGCAACCCGCTCCGCCTTTTCATGCCAGTGTTCAGCCAGTTTGCGGTTGCCAAGCCTCGCCTCGACCTCCGCCGCTCGGCGAAGCGCCAAGAGCCAGTAACCGTTGATCTGCCCATTGATTCTGTCTTTGAGCGCGCCGGGAGGATTGCCTTCTACCCAGTCCGGAGAATCGGGCCAGTCGACAAACGACCAGCCAGGGATTTTATCCAGCAGTCCGTCTTCCCGTGTGTAGTACTCAACTCCGAACAGCGTGTTGCGATATCCCGGAAGGCGCGCCTTGAACCATTCGCGGTTGCTGTGCATCATGAGATAGTCAGGATGCATCAGCAAATAGCAGATTGTATAGGTAAGCCCCTCCTGATGCCCAGTGGTCGGATAGTTGAACGGCACCAGCCCGTCGCTGGAACGGGCGAGATCGTAGAATTCTATCGCGCGGCGGATCAGCGCGTCATCCCCAGTCATCGCCGAAATCACATTGAGTTGCAGTCGGGTATCACCGGGATACATCTGCTGCTCGTAATAAGGACAATCGAAGAGCATTTCATGTGCGCACATCTGCATGCTACGCCGACAGATATCTTGCACCGGCTCTAGCGACGGCATATCCGGTGAGAAAAAAGAACTTTCCATTTCAAGCGGATAGCGCGTCTCGACAATCGCCATCTCCCTAATCGTCAACTGTTCCGCCGCAGTGGCCACCACCACCTGACACCAGCGTCCACACCTGAACCATGAGGTCGAGAAAACCGCATTCTCGCGACCGTCCGATACAAAGGTGTCGCCGAAACCGAAAAACTTTTTCCCCTTCCATTCGTTCCGATTGCCTTTTAAATTCGTCTTTCTGTCAAAAAGCGATTCCGCCCACTTCCAGGTCACAACCGCATCCTTTCCTCCCGACAGCACAATCCGGGGATATGCACAGCGATACTCGCCGAGGTCGATAAGATTCGTGACCGTGGTATTCGGCGGAACAACCCGCGGTAGGTCGAAATTGCCCGTGACGCAACGACCGACGGGAAGCGTCCGGTTCAGCTGGTCTTTGAGTTGTGAGGGATAAGCCTGCCATCCGCCTTTGCGGCTGCCCCAACCGAAAAATCTATCCGGTATCGGACGCTTTACCACAACCGTGCCCTTCCACGCCGAAGGCTGCTTATCGTATATGCCCGCGCCTACGGCCCGATCCTGATCGCCCACGCCCCAGACCCGTCCGTCACGGCCATTCTCCTCAATGCCTTCGACGATTCCCGCCTCCCATTTGGAGAGTCCCGTGGTCAGCTCCTTCTCGTAATCTTTGTTGGCCGCCAGCGCAAAACCGAGACGCAGGGAAAGCTGCGCGAGGGGTGCTTTGCCTCTGGCGTGCTTCCAAACCACGGCCTCGAGCACATGCTCACCTTCGGTAAGGTTGAGCCGATAGCTTTGAAACATCCAGTTGTCGACCGAACCGCGATGCGGCCCCCGGGCGATGAATTTCCCGTCGCAGGTCAGATAGAACCTCTCATCGGCCGAGACATCGAATTCCAGCGGCGCGGCGGAAGCTCCCACCTGGAATTTCTTCCGAAAGCGCACAACCCGCAACCGCTCCGGTTCAATTTCTTTTCCGAGGTCTTCATGCGTCACCCACGCCGCCTTGTCGAAAAGCGCCAGTTGCCGGATGGAGGTCTCGCCACGCGCCACGCGCTGCGGACGGAAAATGCGCTCTACGCGCATTTCCCCGCCCAGCGACAGATCGCCCGACGCCATCGAAACCAATACCGTCAGCCAGAAACTCAACCGAATTCTATTTTTCATTTTCAACAACATCTCCAATTTCCCTTCTGTTCGCATCTGCCGCCGGATACAACAACAGATACGGATACTCCAATAAACCGCTAGGCCGATATGCCGAACCCAAAGCCGGACAGAAAATCCGTCACTTCGCACTCGTAGGGATTGCACCACAGATCGCACACTTTCCTACCGTTGACATAGACCGTCGCCCAATCGCGCACCGCACCGAGGTTGAGAAAAATCCGTCGAATCATAACGAGAATGAGAGTTCACGGCCGCTGACCGAATCGTGGCATATCCATGCGCGCATCGACCCCTGTGCCGGAACGAGTTTGCTCCCCGACCAATAGGCGAGCTGCGAAACGGGGATTTCGATTTTGACATGAACCGTCTCGCTGGGCTTAAGCGAAACCTGCTTCCAACCGCGCAATTCACGCACCGGACGCGACTCGACTCCCACCATCTGACGGGTGTAGACCTGAACGGTTTCAATTCCAGCGACCTTTCCGCGATTGGTGACATCCGCCTCCAGCACCACCTTTCCGCCGGTAACCTTTACCGTTTCATTGGCATACGAAAACGTCGTGTAGCTCAAGCCGTATCCGAACGGATACAGCGCGGTGTAGGGACCGTCGCGGAAGCACGACACGCAGCGTGCGCTGGAGGTGGTTGGACGCCCCGTGCGCAGATGGTTGTAGAAGAGCGGCAGCTGTCCGGTGCAGACGGGAAACCCCGTCGTAAGGCGACCGCTGGGATTGACCTTGCCGGTAAGCACGTCTGCTATCGCGCCGCCGCCGCTCGTACCCGGACTCCAAGCCTCGAGGATCGCGTCGGCGCTCGCCGCCACCTCGGGAATCGCCAGTGGACGGCCGTTGGTCAAAAGCGCCACCACCGGTTTTCCGAAAGAACGGCAGAATTTGTACGCTTCCTGCTGCACCTTCGTCAACTCAATGCTGCTGCGGCTCCAACCCTCGCCGGACTCGTCGCCGTGTTCACCCAAAATTGCGACTATGACATCGGCTCCGGCTATGGCCTTGGTGAGCGCGTCCTTGTCGAGTCCCGGTTTCTTGAAATCGTATCCCGGAGTGTAGGTGAATTCCACGCCCGCTCCTTTAAGTCCTTCGGTCAGCAGCATCTCCGATTTGTTTTCGATGTAGCTCGACCACATTCCCGAAATATTGACCGGATCTTCCGCACCGGGGCCGACCAACGCCACCTTCACCCCTTTGCGGAGCGGAAGGATGCCGTTGTTCTTGAGCAGCACGCAGCTTTTCGCCGCCACTTCGCGGGACATCGCCGCATGAGCTTTGAGATTGATCTGCTTTTCAATCGCCGCTTTATCCAGATACGGCTTTTCCCAAAGCCCAAGCGCATTCTTCACGCGTAGAACATTTCGGACACTGCGGTTCAAAACCTCAAGCGGAACCTTGCCGTCGCGCACCAACTGGGCAAGATGCTGCCGGTATGCACCGGAAACCATGTCCTGATCCATGCCCGCCATCAGCGAAAGACGCGCCACGTCGGCCAGCGTCTCGCCCATGCCGTGCTTGTCCATCTGCTGTTCGCCGATTGAGTCCCAATCCGAAATCGTGTATCCTCCAAATCCGAATTCACCGCGAAGAATATCGGTCAGCAGCCATTTGTTGACGCTGCACGGCACTCCGTTCAGCGACTGGAAAGCGGGCATGACGGTAAGGGCGCCCGCCGCCACACCGGCGCGGAACGGCGGCAGATAGACATTGCGCAAACGCGATTCGCTCATATCCGCGGTGTTGTAATCGCGTCCGCTTTCAGCCGCGCCGTACGCGGCGAAATGTTTGAGGCAGGCTGCTATGGGCGAAGCCACATCCTTGGCCTGAATGCCTTTGACCATCGCCTGCGCCATCACGCTGCCGAGGTAGGCAT
>JAZQGX010000250.1:0-71661 GCA_045540275.1 Kiritimatiellia bacterium
TGCTCACCATCCCGTCCAAGTGGGCGCAAAAATGCGGTTTGGAGTGTCAACGTGACGAGCAGCTTGCCAAAATTAATGAAGCAAAGCGTCAAATTGCCCAATACAAGGATTGGCAGCACCGCTTCAAAACCGATGCCGAGTTTGTTGAGCACGCCGCTCGTGAAACCCGTCTCGTCCAGGCCGGGGAGTTGGTTTTCGTTTTTGACCGGGAAAAACAATAATCCGTATATTTCTCCTTTCCGGGAGGTTTGGCAGTGTCGTTTTTCCGCTCCTTGTTTTCCTCTGCGGCAGATATGATTTATCCTCGCCATTGCCCCTCATGCGGCAATGTTTCGGATCGTCCACACCGTCATGTCTGCTGGGATTGTTTTTCGTCGATCGAATGGTATCAAGAAGGTCTTTGCGAACAGTGCGGCGGTTTTTTCGGCGGTAAAATCAAGCATCGGTACATCTGCTCTCGCTGCGCGTCAGGAATGAATCATTTCGACCGGGCCCGTGCCGCATCGCGTTATGACGGAAATATGAAAAAAATTATCGCGGCGTTCAAATACGAGGGGGGTGTGTGGCTGACTGAAGATTTGACCGATGTGCTTGAAGGGTGCGTGCGCGCGCATTTCGACATCGCTCGAATCGATGCGGTGCTGCCGGTACCGCTCTATCATGCTCGAGAGCGTGAACGCAAATACAATCAATCTGCTTTTTTGGCCATGGCGTTGGCGAAGCGAATTGGACGGCGGTACGATGCGGCTGCTCTTTTCAGGAGCGTCAATACTCGCACCCAAACCAGGTTTGACGCCAGAGGACGCAGATTGAACGTGGGCAATTCATTTGTGGTCAGAAAACCGGAAATGATTTTTCACCGCCGCATTTTGCTGGTTGATGACGTTATGACCACCGGAGCAACCTTCGATTCCTGCGCAAGAGCACTGAAACGGGCGGGGGCGAGCGAGGTATGGGCGATAGCGTGCGCCCGGAGCGACATAGAGAAAAAATGAAAACAGAAAACCGTATGAAAAAGGCATTGGTCGCGGGAACCGGAGTCAGCGGCATGGCCGCCGTCAGACTGCTGGCGCGCGAGGGTTACAAAATCACGGTCGTTGACGGCTCAGAGGTGTCGACACCGGCCGCCAGACTGTTTTCGGATATGGCGCTTGAAGTGTACGCTCATGCCGACTCTGCGTCTCTGCCTGTCAGCGCCGACTTCGATCTGGCGGTAATAAGTCCGGCGTTCGCCTTGACCCACCCATGGGTAAAGCAGCTGCGTGAGGCGGGGGTTGAAACCATTTCGGAATTGGAGCTGGGAAGCAGATTTTGGAAAAACCGGATTCTTGCTGTTACCGGAAGCAAAGGGAAAAGCTCAATTGTGAAATTCTGCGCCGACGCGCTGAACGCTTCCGGCATCAGCGCCAGATGCGCCGGAAATTACGGATTGCCGTTGACGGAACTGCTGCTGGACGCGCCGCAAACGCAAGTGGCGGTGGTGGAGGTCAGTTCGTTTCAGATGGAATTGACCGAGAGCTTTTCACCGGAAGTGGCGATATTGCTGAATGTTCAGGCCGATCATCTTGACCGGCACGGAACGTTAGACGAGTATCGCCGCCTTAAAATCAAAATGTTCTCAAAAATGAAGACGGGGGGGCTGGCGATAGTTCCCGCATCGGAGATGTCCGGAGCGCAATTGTGCGGCGGTGCGGCATGCACGAGTTTCGGATCGGACGGCGAGCCTTGGCACTACGGGAAGGGGTGTATTTTCGGCCCGGATGTGACAATTGCAATCGAAGGTAGCTGGTTTGACAATCCGATTTTTGGAGTTTCGGCGGCGGCGGCCGCCGCCGCACTTTCGTACATGGGGCTTTCCACCTCCCAAATTGCGCGCGCCGCTCGTGATTTTCAACCTTTACCGCACCGGATGCAGCTGATTTTGCGGAGCCGTAACGGCGTTGATTTTGTCGATGATTCCAAGGCGACAAGCCTTTCGGCGACGGCTGCGGCGCTGGCGATGACCCCGGGAAGCGTAAGATTGATAGCCGGGGGGATTTTAAAAGAAAAAAAAATCGATTTTTTAAAAGAAATGCTGGCAAAAAAGGTGAAAAAAGTGTATCTTATCGGAAGTTGTGCGGTTGAAATGGAGCAGGCTTGGAGCGGATGTGTTCCGTGCGAGATTTGCTACACGATTGACCGGGCAGTTCGTGCGGCAAATGCCCAGGCCGGCAAAGGGGATACGGTTCTCTTGTCACCTGGAACGGCCAGCTTTGATCAATTTACCGGTTATCGGGAGAGAGGAGATCGTTTTGCAGCGTGTGTACGCGAGGTAGCGGACTGCGTATTGTGAATTCGCTCAACTCTGGAAGACTGAACAAGTAAGGAAAAAATGATGAAAAAAATAATGATGAATAGTCTTTTTACCGTGCCCGCTTTGGCGGCAATTTTTCTCGTCGGCTGCCACACTAAGCAGCCAAAGGTCGATGATTCGGCCACCATGCTCCCCCCAGACGCTCCATTGAGCGATGTGGGCGAAGCACCGAAAGTGAAGGATGTCCCCGCGCCGGTCGAAGAGACCAAGCCCGCAGCGGTCGAGACGGTGGCTGCCGAAGAGAGCACCATTTACACCATTCGCAAGAACGACACGATTTCCGGCGTTGCCGTCCGCTATGGGGTACGCTGGCAGGATGTAATGGCGATCAATCCCGGCATCAATCCCAAACGCCTGCGCGTCGGTCAGACCATTCGCCTTCCCGGCAAGATTGATATTGAAAAGCCGGTGGCGGTTTCTTCGGCAAGTGGCCGCAGGTCCGCTAGCATCAAGGCTCCAGTCGTTGCCGCGGTTAGCGGTCCGACCACCACGTATGTTGTTCGCAAGGGGGATGTGCTTTCCACAATAGCGCTTCGCCATGGCGTCAAGGTTGCAGCCATTCGCACCGCCAACCCCAAGTTGAAGGGCGATAAGATTTTCGTCGGTCAAAAGCTTGTAATTCCTGCTGGCAAGAAAAAGTCCTCTCAGGGAAAGACCTCGAAGAAGGTTGATGCCAAGCCGGTAAGCGTTTCAGCCGGGGTGAAGACCGCCGCCGAAGCGAAGCCCGCCACGCCCAAAGTTGAGGTGAAGGAAGAGGTCAAGCCCGCCGCACCAAAAGTTGAGGTGAAGGAGGAGGTCACGCTCGCCGCGCCCAAAGTTGAAGTGAAGGAAGAGGTCAAGACCGCCGCACCCGCTCCTGCAACCGCTGCAAATACCACCACCTACACGGTTAAAGAAGGTGAGGACGTTTTTGCAGTGGCAATTCGCTGGGGCATCAGCGTCAATGCGCTCAAAGAACTCAACAACCTTACCACCAACGAGTTGAAAGCCGGTCAGGTGCTACGCATCCCCGCCGATTCGCTGCAGTAATATTTGTTGACGACATAAAATGGAGGCACTGCAAACATTTAGGTGTAGCAGTGCCTCCATTGCCAGAGGGAGACGATAATGCGAAAAACACTTGGATTGTTAATGGCATCGGCGATCGTATTGTTTTCCATGGGCATTATCGTTCTTTCTTCTGCCAGCTCTGAAATCGCCGCCCGTAAGCACCACGACCCGAATCACTTCGTCGACAAGCAGCTGTTCTGGTTCGCTGTTTCGCTTGTTGTAGCATTGATTTTCTGTTATTTCAATTATCAGTGGTGGCGTGAATACCCGGTGCTGACCGTGCTTTTCTACGGTGCGGTGATGCTGTTGTTGATTCTGGTGATAATGCCGGGAATCAGGCATCGTATCAACGGTTCGTTCCGCTGGCTGACGATTTGCGGTTTTACACTGCAACCAAGCGAGTTCGCAAAAGTGGCGGTCGTCATCTCGTTGAGCGCGTATTTGCAGCACATTGGCGGCAAAGTGCGTTCTTTTGTCAAGGGATTAGTCATCCCGTCGCTGCTTATCGTAGTTCCGCTTGGTCTTATTCTGGCCGAACCGGATTACGGCTCGCTGGCGGTTGTGGCCGCCGCCGGGTTTGTATTAATGTTTGTGGCTGGCACTAGGATACAATATCTGTTATCTGCCGGAGGCATTTTGGTTCCTGTAGTAGGTGCATTCCTTTGTTTCAACGGCAATCGCATGGTCCGTTTGCGCGCATGGCTTGACGGGTCCGATTCAGCGAATACCGCTGGGCATCAGCTTAACATGGCAAAAGAGGCGCTGATGAACGGTGGAGCTTGGGGCAAGGGCTACATGAACAGTATCCAAAAGCATTTTTACACGCCCGAGGCCCACACCGATTTCATTTTTTCAATCGGTGGTGAAGAATTCGGTTTTATCTTTTCGATGCTGGTGATAATATGTTTCGTCATTTTGATGTGTTGCGGCGTTCGCATTGCCATCAAGGCCCCCGACCGCCTCGGTAAACTGCTGGCGTTTGGAATGATTTTTCTGTTGGTGTCGCAAGCAATCGCCAATATCGGAGTGGTTACCGGACTGCTTCCGACCAAGGGGTTGGCGTTGCCGCTGTTCAGTTACGGTGGCACGAATTTGTTTACGGCGAGCATCATTTTAGGAACGCTGATAAATATCGGCAGACATACGCTGGAAGAGGAGATGGAGTTTCGAACCCAGCCCGTCAAAAATGTTTTAACGGATTTTTAGCAAGGAGAAAACAAATGAGTCAAAAGTTGCTTCTGTCAGCAAATGAAGCGGTGGCTTGGGGGGCGTACAAGGCCGGATGTTCGGTTGCCTCTGCATATCCCGGAACCCCCAGTACCGAAATAATGGAGAATATTGCAAAATTCAAGGACTCGATATCATGCGAGTGGGCGGTCAACGAGAAGGTCGCGATGGAAGTGGCGGTCGGCGCATCCATCGCCGGTGTCCGCGCACTTACCGCAATGAAGCATGTGGGTCTTAACGTAGCGATGGATCCGCTCATGACATATGCCTATGTCGGAACCAACGGCGGTATGGTGATTGTATCGGCCGATGACCCCGGCATGCACTCTTCGCAAAACGAGCAGGACAATCGCAATATCGCGAAGTTTGCTCGTCTCCCGCTTTTCGAACCGGCGGACTCCCAAGAGGCTTTCGACATGACCAAGGCTGCGTTCGAGCTTTCCGAGCGCTCCGGAGCCCCCGTCATTCTCCGGTTGACCACGCGCACTTCGCATACCTCAACCGTGGTTGATGTCGGCGACGATGCCCCGGTGCAGCCGCCCGCGAAGCCGTACGTCAAGGATATTTCACGCACGATTCCGGTTCCGATGTTTGCGCGCCGTCAGCGCGCGGAGGCCGGCGAGCGCACCGTCAGGCTTTCTGCCGAGGCTTGTCAGAGCCGCTTTAACCGGATTGAACGCGGCGACAATTCGCTGGGTATCATCACCTCCGGCGTCGCCTATCAATATGTCAAGGAGATTTTCCCTGAATATTCCATTTTGAAATTGGGCTTCACCAATCCGCTGCCGGCAGATTTGGTAAGAGAGTTTTGCGCTTCGGTTGAAAAGGTCGCCGTGGTCGAAGAGCTCGATCCGTTCCTTGAGGAGCAGATCCGCGCTTTGGGAATCAACGTTGCAAGCCACACCACCGAACTTGATATGTATGAGCTCAATCCAATGCGACTTGCGGCGTTGCGCGCAGAGTTGCTCGGAGAGAATGCCCCTCAGTATCCCGAGCGCCGCGATGCAGGGTTGCCGACCCGTCCGCCGGTGCTTTGTCCGGGGTGCTCGCATCGCAGCGTATTCTACATTCTCAAGAAGCTCGGAGCAACGGTAACCGGAGATATCGGTTGCTATACTCTTGGCGCGTTTCCTCCGCTCAGCGCAATGGATACCACCATCTGCATGGGGGCCTGCATCGGCAACGCCTTCGGCATGGAGAAGGCTCGTCTTCCGGAGCGTCAGCGCGCCGAAGGCGGCAAAGGCCGTCTTTGCGCGGTTATCGGAGATAGCACATTCTTCCATTCCGGAATGACCGGACTGCTCAATGTCATGTACAATGGCGGTAAAATCACCACCGTGGTGCTTGACAATCGAATTACGGCAATGACCGGTCATCAGGAAAATCCCGGATCCGGCAAGACCCTCTGCGGTGATGCCGCACCGGTTACCGACATTTGCGAAATTGCCAAGGCGATGGGATGCCGTCATGTCGCCAAGGTGGACGCTTATGATCTGGCCGCGTTGGAGAAGACGCTTCAGGAGGCGTTGGATTGCGACGAGCCGGCGTTGGTGGTTGCCGGCGGTCCGTGCCGCGTAGCCGCAAAGATGATGGGCAAGAACGGTTTCGTCGTCGATCTTGAAAAGTGCAAGGCTTGCGGCGCGTGTTTCAAACTCGGATGTCCGGCAATCGAGCGCGGCAAAGCCGCCGACGCTTCTGGCAAGCGCTTCTATTCGCATATCGATACGGAGCAATGCTCCGGTTGCAACGTCTGCGCTCAGGTCTGCCCGTTCGGCGCGATTTCACCGATCGGGAAGAAGGGTGTCTGATTGAGGTTGACAAGTTTTGCTGAAGCTTGGGATAATATCCCGTGCGTAAGCAGAGGGTTAATATCAAAGAAAGGAAGATTATGTCTGATCAAGGTTCAATGTCGTTTTCAATGCGCGTAAAACTCAGCGCAATGATGTTCTTGCAGTTTATGATGCTGCCGGTATGGTTTATCCCGATGTTCGCTTATGTGAACAAGATGGAAGGCGGGGCACAGTGGGCGTTCTGGTGCGGACTGATTATGGCGTTCGGAACGATCACCTCGCCTCTTTTCGGTATGTTCTCCGATCGCTTCATGAACAGCGAAAAAGTATTGGCGCTCTGCAACTTCGCAAGTGCGGCGCTACTGTTGTGGGCGTGGAAAATCCAGGATCCGAAAATGCTGTTCATCGCTTTGATGCTGGTGATGCTTTTCTACATGCCGACCTGGTCGCTGACCGCAACAATCGCCATGTCCAACAGCACGACCGAAGCGTTCCCGCAGATCCGCGTTTTCGGATCGCTCGGTTGGGTCGCATCGGGTATCTTCAGCATTATCGGCACCAAGGTCTTCGGTATCCAGAATTTCGACGCCACGTCCTACATATTCCTGGGGGGCGCGATCGCCGCGGTGATCGGCGGCGTTCTGGCGATGTTTCTCCCTGCAACCCCTCCCAAGGCCAAGGGCACTCCGATGGTTATCGGCGATGCGCTCGGACTTAAATCGCTCGTGCTTTTCAAACGTCTTGATTTTGCGGTCTTCGCCGTGTTGATCCTTTTGGCGATGGTTCCGTTCCAGTGGTACAATGTCTACAACGGCACCTATCTGCAGGAGAAGGGTTTTGAATTCATCACCCTTACCATGAATCTCGGTCAGGTTTTCGAGCTGATTTTCATGCTGCTTATTCCGTTCATCCTCAAGAAGGCCGGCTACAAGTGGGCGATGGTCATCGGTTTGGCCGCTTTGATTTTCCGCTACGCGGCATTCTACTGTGGTTCTCACTACGGATGCGTCGCCGGCAACTTCGGCGGCATTCTGATTCACGGTCTCATTTTCGGTCTGCTTATCGTCGGTTCGCAGATGTATGTCGATGCCGTCGCCCCCGCCGATCTTCGCGGCCAGGCGCAAGGCTTGATCGGTTTGATCATGTTCGGCGGCGGCACGCTGCTCTCCAACTGGGTGTTCCAGAAGCTGCTGGAACGCAATGCCAGCGTTACGCCCGGCAACGGCGACATCGCCGAGGTTGTCACCCACAACTGGGACGGACCGTATCTGGTCGCACTGGGCATGGCGGTCGTTTTGACAATTTCCATGGCGCTGCTGTTCAATCCTAAGAAGAACGATAAGGCGGCATAAAGTTGTCGGTATTGCTTCCGATAGAGCGTAAAACGGCCAAGGCGAGGGTTTTTCTCGCCTTGGTCTATTCTGTTTTGATACTTGGCGCGTGGACGATGGTATGGCCGTTTCTGGTCATGATCACCGCATCGCTTTCCAACTCGTACGACTACCACCGTTTTTCGCCGCTGCCCCGAGCGCTTTGGGACCGCAACGACCGCTTCATGCGGTTCATGGCATCATGCTACTCTCGTTTCCCATCCCATGTCTATCCTGAAGCTCCCGCCCACTGGAGCAGCTGGATCGCCGTCTCCCGCGATCCATCGGTCGGATCGTTTGCCTCGCACCAAATCGATGAACTGTGCGATGCGCCCGACTCACCCGTCTCTCAGGCTCGTCGCCGCCGTGCATCCGACTATGCCGAGTTCAACCGCTCCTACGATATCGCCAACTCGGTTTGCAATTTTGATCCCAATGATGTGGCCGGTTTCGTGAGACGGTCATTCGAGGCGCGTCTCAAGGAGAATGACAGTGCCGCTTATGCCAAGATGTCATCGGCAGAACGCGCCGAAAAGGCGCTTGAGCTGCTAAACCGAACCTGGCCGGTGCGCTATGAAAGTTTCTTCGGCATCCGTATGCTTGCGCAGCAGCGCGCCCCGCTGCATCACGCCTCCTGGGATTATGACCCTGGCGATGCCAAGAGCCGTCTCTATCAGGATTTCAAGCGTCATTATCGCGATGCGACGGACTTGCCAATGTCGAGGACGGTCCCGTTTCTTTCCCGGCCGCTTTGCCGCGGCGCAAAATGGTTTTACGATGCCGCTTCGCCCGAGTGGCAGAAATTCGTCCATACTTCCTATCCGCGTCGGCTGTTGCGGATACGGGTTGATTCCGTACTGGTCGCCAAATACCGCAGATATGTCGAAGATATCTGCAAGCGCCCGGAAGTTTACAACCGGCTGACCGGCGGCAACATCAAGTCGTTCAACGAGGTGAAGCTGGCGGAATACGAGAACTCCACGCTTTGGCGAAACTTTATTCCCCGGGTTCCGCTTTCCAAACTTGAAGTCTTGAGCGCAGAGCGGTCGTGGGGCGAATTTCTGCTCGCCAAATACGGATCGCTTGAAGAAATCAACCGCGTCCACCGCGATGGACTGGAGCCGGTTAAAAGAGCATTGGACAGTGCAATCCCATTCGATGACGCAATTGCCGTCACCTTTGCAAAACGCGGGTATTGCGCATTTCTTCGCGACTGGACGGCAAACTACCGCATGGTCGGCGAGTATCTGTTTGTAAGGGGACGCGCCTTTGCCAACACATTGCTGCTGGTGCTGCTTTCGATTGCCGCATCGTTAACCGTCAATCCGATGGCGGCCTACGCGCTTTCTCGCTTTAAACTCCGCTGCGCCGACCGGCTTCTTCTCTTCCTGCTGGCGACCATGGCATTCCCGGCGGCGGTAACCGCAATTCCAGGTTTTCTGCTGATCCGCGATTTGGGGCTGCTTAACACCTTCGCCGCGCTGGTGCTTCCGACCCTCGCCAACGGCATGTCGATTTTCGTTCTCAAAGGTTTTTTCGACGGACTTCCGCGCGAGCTTTACGAGGCGGCGGAGATCGACGGAGCAAGCGAATGGCAGATGTTCTGGCGCATTACCCTGCCGATGACCTCGCCGATTCTGGCGGTCAACGCGCTTACCGCGTTTGTCACCGCATACAACAGTTGGGAGTGGGCGTTGCTCGTTTGCCAAAATCGCGAGTATTGGACGCTTGCGGTTTGGATGTATCAGATGAGCCAGCAGATGTCCGATCGCCCGTGGGCGGTTATGGCCGGATTCGTTTTGGTTTCGATTCCGACGGCGGTGGTTTTCATCACCTGCCAGAAGGTGATTCTCAAGGGTATTGTTCTACCGAGCATGAAATAGATTATGACCGACGCGCATTTGCATTTGAAAGGTGTAGAAGGGGAATCTGGTGCGGCAAAAGGGATGTGTCTATGCGCCGCGGAGCAGGGGGATTGGTGCGAAGTGGAATCGATGGCGCTTAAAGATAGGCGGATAGTTCCGGCATTCGGCGTACACCCGTCGTTCGCCCTAAAAATCAGTGCGGATTGGAAAGACCTTCTAGAAGAGCGCCTTTTGCGTATTCCGGCGGCAGTAATTGGCGAAATTGGACTTGACGGGTGCGACGCCTGCCCGGTTGACCATCAGATCCAGTTGTCTGTCTTCAGGGAACAGCTGGATATCGCCTCGCGTCACGGGAGGGCGGTTGTCGTGCACGGCGCAAAAGCATGGGGGGCAGTGGCGGATGTATTGGTTGATTTCTCCCGGCGCATTCCGGTGCTCATCCTTCACGGATTTGGGGCGTCGCTTCCGCTGATGAGGCGTTTTCTGCAGATGGGGGCTTATTTCTCGTTCGGTCCGATGCTGTGCAACGACAATGCCCGCAAAGTGCGCGAGTGTTTTGCGGCGGTGCCGGACGGGCGGTGGTTGCTAGAGACCGACGCGCCGAACCGGCAAAAGATTTCGCTGACGGAGCTGTATGAAAAGGCATCGGTCATTCGCGATGTTTCCATGGTGGACAAAACATTTTTGAGGGCCATAAATACACTTGATTTTTGTGCTGAAAATGTAAATAATGTTGGGTGATACGAGTTACAACGAATTAATTGGAGTGTAAAGATGACACCTCTGTCCTGGCTGATAAGCGGAGTAGTGATGATAATCCTCGAGATTGCGGCACCCGGGTTTGTTATTTGCTTTTTCGGGTTCGGCGCCATTCTGACATCGCTGTTGCTTTGGCTTTCCGGAATAATGGGATTTTCTTTCGGAATCGGGGCGCAGGCGATTGTCTTCGCGCTAAGTTCGGTGCTGCTGATTGTGTTATTCCGCAAGTTCATGAAAAAGATTTTCGTCGGCGATTCAGAAACAAGCGCGGTTAATCCGGATAATGACTGCGTGGGGAAAGTTGTATCGGTAATTCGCGCGGTGTCAAGCGCTCCCGGAGGGCGCGTCAGTCTTTACGGCACCGACTGGAGCGCGGTTTCCACGGTTGAAATTCCGGCTGGAACGCAGGTCAGGGTGGTTAAGCAGGATAATTTGACGCTTACGGTCGAGCCTATGGCCGACTGAAGATCATACTCAAAAAGAAAGGAATGTTGTTATGGAGAGTGCAAGCATAATAAGTGGAAGCACGATAATCGGAATTTTAGTCGCTTTTCTGATTTTTTACATCATTGTCAAAGGCATTCGCATCGTGCCGCAGCGGCAGGCATGGATCGTTGAGCGCCTCGGTAAATATTCATGCACGCTCGAGGCGGGTTTGCACATTCTCATCCCGGTAATCGATCAGGTGAAGTTCAAGCACAATCTCAAGGAGCAGGTAATCGACGTTCCGCCCCAGCAGTGCATCACCAAGGACAATATTCGCGTCGAGGTGGACGGTATTTTGTACCTGCGTGTTATGGATCCGGTAAAAGCGTCATACGGTATCGACCACTATATCATGGCGACCGCCCAGCTGGCGCAGACCACGATGCGAAGCGAGATGGGTAAGCTTGATCTCGACCGCTCGTTTGAAGAGCGCGAGCAGATCAATGCGGCGATCGTCGAGGCGGTCGATCACGCTTCCGACCCGTGGGGAATTAAAATCACACGCTACGAAATCAAGAATATCACCCCTCCGCAGACGATCCGTGACGCGATGGAAAAACAGATGCGCGCCGAACGCGAGAAGCGCGCGGTGATTGCGGAGTCCGAAGGCCTGCGTCAGGCAAAAATCAACGAAGCCGATGCCGCACGCCAGGAGGCAATCGCCCGTTCCGAAGGTGAAATGCAGCGTCGCATCAACGAGGCCAAAGGACAGGCCGAGCAGATTTTGCTGGTGGCCGAAGCTCAGGCCAAGGGTATCTCCCGCGTGGCCGAGGCGATCAGTTCGCAAGGCGGAAGCGAGGCGGTTAATATGCAGTTGGGGCAGATTTATCTGGAACAGCTCGGCAAGTTGGCAAAAACCAACAACACCATGATCATTCCTCAGAATTTGAGCGATATCGCCGGCGTGTTGAGCACGGCGACCTCGGTAATCAAAGAGATTAAAAAATCCTGAATTTAAAACGGACCGGAAATGGAAGCGAAAAAAACCACTCTCAAATATGTTAAATTTCCGTTCAAATGGCGGGATGTGGCAGATGCGGCGCGCACGACCATACGCATGGAGGAGGGAAACAAGGAACCGTCCTCGGCTTGGAAGCGTCGTATGCTGCTTGCCGAGCACTCCCCCATCCGGCAGATAATTGTCAAGTGGAAGTGGCATAATCTGATGTCATGGGTCAGTGTCCATTTCGTCCGGCACAAGATGGGGATTGAACACTTCGTCAGTACCCAGCGTACGGACCGCACGGGGGTAAACCGCGACCTTGCGCCGCAAGCCACTCCGGTTGACCATGAATGTTTCGCCAATGCGCAGGCGATGATTTTCATCTCGCGAAAACGCCTTTGCAATCAAGCTTCTCCAGAGACCCGGGCGGCATGGAAGATGGTGGTTGACGCAGTTGCGGAACGCGAGCCGGAGCTGGCTTCGGTTTGTGTCCCCGAATGCGTGTACCGCGGATTCTGCCCAGAGTTCAAGCCATGCGGTTTTGCGGATACCGAAGCGTTCAAAAAGGCGCGTGCGAAGTATATCGGTTGATTCATTTACGATTAAAGGAGCTGTATGCAAATTACATCTGATATAAAATATGTTGGCGTTAACGATCATGAGATCGATCTTTTCGAAGGACAGTATGTCGTTCCAAACGGAATGGCGTACAACTCCTATGTCATTCTCGATGAAAAAACCGCGGTGATGGACACCGTTGATGCGCGGTTCTGCGATGAGTGGTCCAAGAATGTTTCGCGTGAGCTGGACGGCAGGTCGCCGGATTATCTGATCGTCCAGCACATGGAGCCAGATCACTCGGCGTGCATCGCGGCGTTCCTCGCGAAAAATCCCTCGGTAACGGTAGTTTCATCGGCACAGGCCTTCGTTATGATGAAACAGTTTTTCGGTGATGATTTCGCCGCCCGCCGCATCGTGGTCAAAGAGGGCGATGTGCTGGATCTGGGCAAGCACAAACTCCACTTCGTGGCGGCACCCATGGTGCATTGGCCCGAGGTCATCGTCACTTACGATTCTACGGACAAGGTTCTTTTCTCCGCTGACGGATTCGGCAAATTCGGCGCGCTTGACGTCGAAGAGGATTGGGCTTGGGAGGCCCGGCGCTATTACATCGGCATTGTCGGAAAATACGGCGCACAGGTTCAGGCACTGCTGAAAAAGGCCGCGGGGCTCGACATCTCCGTCATTTGTCCTCTTCATGGGCCGGTGCTTGATTCCGATCTGGGTAAATACATCGCACTTTACGATACCTGGTCTTCGTATCGTCCCGAGAGCGAAGGGGTGCTGATTGCCTATACATCGGTCTACGGCAACACCCGCAAAGCGGTTGCGGCGCTGGCGGAAAAACTTACCGCCAGAGGATGCAAAGTTGCACTTGCCGATCTTGCCCGCGATGACATGGCCGAAGCCGTCGAGGACGCTTTCCGTTACGACCGCATCGTACTTGCGACCACCACCTACAACAATGACATCTTCCCCTTCATGCGCACCTTCATCGACCATTTGACCGAGCGTAATTTCAGCAAGCGCAAGGTCGCGTTCATTGAAAACGGCAGTTGGGCTCCGACCGCGGCCAAGAAGATGCATTCGATGCTTTCCAAGTGCCGCGATTTGGAATTCGTTGAAAAGGCGGTCACCATCAGATCTGCTCCAAACGAAGCCACTGAAGTCGAACTTGACGCATTGGCCGCGGAACTGACCAAGTGAAAAAAGCACTTATTCGCCTTGCTGTACTGCTTTGCACCGCTATAGCCGCAGCGGATGTAAAGATTGATGTTTTCACTGATACCCGCAAGGTGTACCAAGGCGAGAGCTTTCAGCTGACGGTTGCGGTAAGCGGAGTGGACAATCCCGGTCAGAAGCCCGATGTCTCCGCGCTTGCAGCTGCCGCCGACATTGTCGACGCGGGCAGTCAGAGCATTTCGCGCTCCAGCATAACCATCATCAACGGACGTCGTACCGAGGATTCGTTCCGCGGACGGCATTTCCGTTATTTGGTGATGCCCAAAACCGCAGGAAGTTTCATCCCCGGTCCAGTGCGTTATCGCGACGGTTCGAAAACGGTCGAGGCTTCTGGAGCACCAGTTTCGGTTACCGGGGTTGAGAAGCAGGATTCGGTTCTGCTCACCCTTACGCCAAGCCGTCCGTCGGTGCTTGTCGGCGAACCGTTTTCGCTTCTGATTTCCGTCTCCGTCCGCCAGCTCTCCGAACCTTACGCTGAAAAATACGAGCCTTTCAATCCCCGTCAGCCGGCGCATCTTCAGTCGGATCTGTTTGAGATGCGAAAAGACGACGACAAGCTCGCATATCCTGACATCAACGAACTTCTCGGCAGTCTGATCGGCAAAATGACGGATAAAGCTACCTTCACCATCAATGACTACAAGGCGCGTCCTCAGGGGTTTGGTTTCGCCTCGCTTTTCGGTGCCGATCCCTTCGCCGCGCGGCCGATGCAGTTTCGTTTTCCCGTCAAGCGGGAGAAGATAGGCGAGATCCCGTACCTGACGTATTCCATCCTTCTTCCCTATGTGCCGCTGAAGGAGGGCGAGCTCAGGTTCGGTCCGGTTTCGTTCAAGGGGCAGATTATTTCCGACATCGAAGAGGTCGATGGCGTGCCCCAGGCTAGGATGCGTCAGATATATGCGCTTACCGACGAGTTAATCATGAAGGTGGAGCTTCCACCGGTTGAGAACCGGCCCGCTTCCTTTATCGGCGGTATCGGAAGTTCGCTTGCGGCAAATGCCACTTTGGATACTGTGTCCTGCAAAGTGGGCGATCCATTGACTCTGCGGCTTGAGGTGACCGGAGACATCCGTCCTGAAAGTCTGCGTCCGCCGGAAATCGAGGCGATTGACGGAGTTAAAAACAGCTTCCGAATCTACGGAGATTCTGTGAAGACGGAAACTTTGGCGAATGGGAAACGCTTTACCTACCGGGTTCGTCCAACCGTGCCGGGCACTCTGGAGTTTCCTTCGATTCCGGTCGCGTACTTCGATATCGAAAAACGCGATTATCAAATTGTAAACACCCAGCCAATTCCGCTTCGCGCGATGGCGACGGTGCAAATCGCCGCCGCCGCCGACGAGGAGACCGATGACGGAGTGCTGCCAGTCCATGGAGCTAGCGCCATCACCCTGAATCGGGACGGGATTAAGACCCGCTCGGTCCTTCTTGGTGATATCAACCAGCGTTGGGCGGCGGTTGCGCTTATTGCACCGCCCGTTCTTTTCATTGTCACGCTTTTGCTCCCACGCCTCCTGGTGCTTCCCAGGAAGCTTCGGACATATTTGAGCTGCGTCTCGGCGGGAGCGAAGGCCGTTTCCGCGATACGGGCTTCTCAATCCGCAACGGAGTGCGCCTCTGCCATTCGTACTTACCTTTCCCGCAAGCTCAAGATTCAAGCGGCGGGCGCAACTCCGGCCGAGGTGGAAAATCTTCTGCGCCGGGCGGGGGTGGAGGAAACCGAGGCGGTAAAGTTGCGCAAGGTGCTTGAGGATATTGACGGGGCGATTTTCAGGCCTGATTCCGACGGCGGTTTCGACAACGGTCAAGTCGTAGAGGCGGTGCGCGCGGTGGACAAGGCATTGGCAAAACCTGCACGCGCGAAAAAGAGAGGCGCATCCGCTCTCATGCTGTTTTTCATCTTATCGGCAATGCAAGGCAATGCCGATGATTCTCTGCGCACTTTCCTTTGGGAGCGTGCCGCCGCCCAGACCATGAGTGCGGCAAGCAGCAACGATTTTGCGGCCGCCGCCCAGACTTACCGCCGGATTGTCGACGACGGCGCGTGCAATGGTGCACTTTTCTACAATTTGGCCAATACTCTTTTGCTCGCAGGGGATACCGCCAGCGCCAAGACTGCGTTTCAGCGCTCTGAACGCTATGACGGTGCGACTTTCGCCACTAGTACGGGCATAGCCTGCATCGAAGCGATTGAGCGCAATGCCTCCACCATGGAAATGCCATGGTCGCGAATAGCGTTTTTCTGGCATTATATGCTTCCGTGCAGCCATCGTTTTGTCGTGACATTGGTCTCATGGGCGCTTTTTTGGGCGGTTCTTTCGCTGCGGACTGTAGCCCCCGGAAGGCAACGGTTGCGCGCCGTGTTGCGAGCGGTAAGTCTGGTGGCGTTGTCGGCGGCGATCGTTTTTGGCGTGTCGTGCGCGGTCTCGACGATGCAGGAGCGTATTGATTCTTCCGCGGAGGAGTCAAAATGAGAAAAATCTGTTTGTTACTTTTTGCGCTGTTGAGCGTATTTTATGCGGATGCGGAGGGGATCAAATCCGTAACGATCAGCGTCGTGCCGGAAAAAATCTATGTCAATCAACGTTTTCGAGTCGAGGCGAGGTTGGAAATTTTGGGGAATGCCGACCCGGAACACATCCGTATCGCCGGTATGCCGGACGAACACAATGCCGGAGTGTTTATCGGTCAGTGGGAGCTGAAAGATCAGGTGCGCACCACCGATAACGCCTCGTCGATGAAGCTTACGCGCATATTGCTGTCCGCCGAAGCGGTTGCCACCAATGCGCTAGCGCTCAGCGCCAGGCCCGCGGCAATTGTCAGCATGGTATCCTCCTTCGGGTTTTTTTCGAGAAGTTTCACTTTGCGAAAAGCGGCTCCGCCGCTGGAGCTAGAGATATTACCATTGCCGGAGCCTGCGCCGGAGGGTTTTTCCGGTGCGGTGGGACGCTTCACGCTCACCGGCAGAGTCACCCCGTCGAATGTTTTCACCGGTGAGGTGGTGAAGGTTTCCTTGATACTTTCCGGCGATGGCGAGGTTAACGGCGTGCAATCGCCGACGCTAGTCAAACCCGATGCCAATCTTTTCAAAATATATGCGCCACGCGAGAAAACTCGCAGTAACGGTGAAATCAGCGTTGAACAGGAGTGGATACCATTGAATCGACAGGCGAAGACGATAGGTCCGGCGTCAATTATCTGCTTCAATCCGTATGAAGGGCGTTACCAGACTTTGACCGCAGGTCCATTCGAACTGACCTTCCGCGCCGACTCCGAATTGCAGGCAGGCAAAACTATACAAGTGATAGAGCCGGAGGTCGAAGCCCCGGTACCGTCTTCAGCGGTTTCTGCGTTGACCGACCGAATCAAACAGCTGGCGCAGGACAATCTTTTTGAGCTGCCCGTTGCGACCCAGGCTAAAGTTGCGCCTTCGCATCAGGCGCTTTCTCTCCAGCTGATCCCCGCCGGAGCGAAGGTGACATTGATGGAGCGGGCAGGCGAGTGGTGTAGGGTTGTGCATCTCAATCGTTCGGGATGGGTGCATCTGCCGAAAAGGGGGGCGGCCGATTCAAAAGAATAGCCCAACACCATCCTTGCGCATTGCCGACCATTCGAAAATATTCAAGAGCTTCTATTTCCCCGTTATTTTTGCTATAATGCGTCGTTTCACATGAGGGATTTAAAATGTTTTGTACATTGCTGAAAGCCAAGCTTCACCATCTGCGGGTTACCCAGGCAGACTTGAATTACGAGGGAAGTCTCACCATCGACGAAGATCTTATGGATTCGGTGGGAATTGTCAATTACGAGAAAATTCTGGTAGCCAATCTGGAAAACGGCAATCGCCTTGAGACCTATGCCATCCGCGGTCCACGCGGCAGCGGGGTCGCCTGTCTGAACGGAGCGGCTGCTCATATGGGCGGTGTTGGAGATCGTCTGATTGTCATGTGCTGGTGTCAGAAAGACGAAAATGAATGTTCAACCCATCAGCCGAAAGTCGTAAGGCTCGATGCCGACAACCGGATAGTCGCCTCGGCTCTTTAACCGATTTCGGAGTGGACGATGACAACGGGCAAAAACCTGTTCCTATTTTGCGGTGACGATCGCTATCTGGTCGAGGATGGCGCACGGGAATTGGTTCAGCGTCTGGTTCCCGGGCATGAACGCGAGTTCGGACTTGATGTAATAGACGGCAACTGCACTGGATCTGACGATGCTTTGAAGGCCGTCCACTCCTGCCGCGAATCGCTCTGCACCGAGAGTTTCTTCGGCGGTAAAAAGACCACTTGGCTGCGAGATGCCGCCTTTCTCGGCGGAAACAGCCGCGGCGACGGCTCAGCGAAGGAGCGAGCATCCGCCTCGGATGCGATATCGTTTTTGGTCTCATTGGTTAAAAACGGCATACCGGAGGGGCATACCCTGATAATCTCCTGCCGTAAAATAAATCGGGCTTCGGCACTATACAAGGCGATCGCCGCCATCGGTGAAGTCAATGATTTCGGCAATGATCTCAAGCCCAGGGAAAAAGAGCAATTGGCATTCAGCGTATTGGCCAAGTATCTTGACGCGCGCGGCGTTACGATGTCACCGGATGCCAGAGAGTTTTTTTTGCAACGGGTCGGTTCGGACTCCGGTACTCTGATCAAGGAGCTTGATAAGCTGGTTCTCTCGGCGCATCCCCGCAGCGAGATTAAAATCGAGGATGTGCAGGAGATGACCAGTCTGAGCCGTGAAACGGTGGCGTGGGAGTTTCTCGAGGCGTTCGACAGCAAGGATGTGAAAAAGACGCTTTTGCTGCTTGCCGGCTATGAAGGTCAGCGGGGCATGGGCATAATGCTAACCTCGATGCTGGAGAAAAACGTCAGAGAGTTGATAGCGGTCAGGTTCGCCATTGACAACCGCTGGATCGTCAACGGCCAGTGGTCGAAACAGCTTTCGCCGGAGGTGAACGTTCTGCTTGAAAGCTCGCCGATAAATCCTGCAAACTACAACTCGTGGAAATTGAGAAAAATCGCCGCCTTCGCACAGAAATTCACCGAGGCGGAATTGAGAATCGCCCGTCACGTTCTCAATGAACTGCGGCAGAAGCTGGTGTCCAGTTCTCTTCCCGAGTTTCATCTGCTACAGTGCGCCATACTGCAAATAATGAAAAAACGCTGATGCCTAGCTCCAGCTGTAGTCGTACCGCACCGGGATTCCGGCGGGAAAATTCCGCGACAGGGCGCTTATCGAGCTTGTGACATAGAGATTGCCTATTTTCTGCGTCTGATACTCTTTCGCCCGGGTCGACATCAGCTTCTTCCCGGCGGCAGGCATGTGTGTGCACGGCGCGGTTACCGAGAAGAACAGCGGCACATGCTGTTTTGCGATACATTCGCATGGTGCCATCGAAGAGAGCCTGATCTGCCGCTCGATTTCCAGCTCCGGGGAAAGCACAATCCGCTTCACTCCAAGATTGCGCCATTGGGCAAGTGCCTCGCTGTTGAAGGCGTAGCAAGTCCAGTCGGCGGTAATCTCGTGCACGCCAAGCTCTTTCAGCAGCCCGAGAGCGGAAAGATCGCCGGTTTCCCATGCGGTATAGTCTGAATCCAGCAGTTTTTCGATTGCACTCCGGGCAGAGCCGAGCTGATCGTTTCTGATCCAGAACGGAAGCGCCAATCGTATTCTTTTGTCGAGACGCGTCCATTTCTCCAGCGATTCTTTGATTGCGGCAAAATCAAACTCCGTAATGCCCAGTACGATTTCATCGGCATTGTAGAAATCGAAATTTTCCGGAGTTTGGTCAATCCGGAATTTGCATACAATCCGGGGCAAGTCGGCGGAAACGGCCGTTTCGTCGAAATTTAGCAGAAGGCTGCCGGGGGAGCGGCGGGCAGCGCTGTTCGACCGGTCCATTGCCGACAGCAGCTGCCGGCGCAGTTCGTTCGCTTTTGAGGCGGGGAAGTAGAGTCTTTCGGGGTCGTTGAGCGAAAGCGAGCCCAGACGCCAGGCGTCGGAACCGGTTCTTGAGAAGGCTTTTTCCAAAGCTCCGTATGTTTGCCGGTGATCTTTGGCAGGTGCAAGCTCCATCTCGGTCGCAACGGTGACTCCATTGGCGCATGCCGTAGCACCGGCGGGGGATAAGGTCACTTCTACATCGAATTTCTTTCCCAGCGGCAACTCCGAGGTGCGGAGATTTTTTACCATCAGCTTTCGTTTTACCGATTGCGACGACGAGCAGAAAACAGTTGAACCGGCGGGAATATGCGGGGCATCGGGGGGAAGCGGAATTTCCACTTCGCTTCCGGCAGCAAGATTTATCCGCGCGTGTCTCTCGCCGGGACGGCGAAGCTCGCGGATTGAAAAGCCGTATGGGCGTCCGCCATGGGGCAGATCAATCTGAATCCCGTCGAATTTTTCCAGCGGGCGGTTGGTCTTGAAGCGTAGGACATGCTTGCGAGACGACTGCAGACTGTGTCCGATTTCGGCTCCCCGGTGCCCGATGCTCACCGGGTCGATGATGGTAATCGGCGGACGGTTCCGGTCTTGGGCGTAGAGTCGGGTCCAGGGCCGGCTGAAGACGGTCTGCAGGTTCTGAACTGCATCAAACTCCTCATCAGGCGATAGTTTGCCATCGCGCTTTCTTCGGTAGTAGTCGCATACGCTGGCGACATACAGCGGACTTTTCATGCGACCTTCGATTTTCAGAGAGTCGGCGCCGGAGGCCAGCACTTCGTCCATGATCGGCGCCAATGCCAGATCGCGCATGGAAAAAGGGTAGGCGCCGTCGAACACCTGTCGGCAGCAGTAGGCGCAGCGGCCGCGATTTCCGCTCCGGTTGAACTCCATCGCCGAGAAGAGGCAAAGTCCGCTGATGGAGTAGCAGAGTGCGCCGTGGACGAAAATTTCGATTTCCACCCCCGTGGCGCGCCGGATATCGGCAATCTCCTTCAAGGTAAGCTCGCGTGCGAGCACGACCCGAGAAAATCCGAGCCGCTTGAGCATTCTTACCCCTTCGGTGTTGTGGGCGGCAAGTTGAGTGCTGGCATGCATCTGCAGTTTCGGGAAATTGCGTCTGATTACCGCGGCCAGACCAAGGTCCTGAATGATGACTCCGTCGGGATTGATCTCGTTTAGCGTCAGCAGCATTTCGGCGATATCCAGCTTCTCCTCCTCGTGGACGAGGGTGTTAAGCGTAATGTAGATTTTTTTTGCCGGCGAGAACGTCGCGGCGTAGGCGCACAGCGTTTTCAGCTGCTCGAGTGTGACGTTTTGCGCATCGGCACGTGCGGAGAAGCGGGGCAGCCCCAGATAGATGGCGTCCGCTCCGTATTGAAAGGCTGCAAGCGCAGCTTCGTACGAGCCGGCGGGGGCGAGAATTTCTGGTCGGTGGGTATTCATAATCGTCCAGGCAAGGATATCACAAAGATGTAGGCGTTGCTAATTATTTTTTGTGAATTTCGAGGATTTTTTAGTCCCATACTCACGGTAAATTTGTTATATTAAACCGTTGTTGTTTATTATATCAAAAGAGGTCTGTTATGGATCGGCTGACCCTGAAAAATTTGCTGGTTTCATGTATTATCGGCGATCTTCCCCATGAACGGGAAAATCCTCAGAATCTCAGGTTGAATGTGACGGTTTTTCTGCCGCTCGCCGCCGTGGGGATCAGCGATTCGCTCACTGACACCGTCGACTACGCAATCCTGTCGGAACGGATTTCGCAAACCTTGAAAGACGCAAAGTGCCGTATGATAGAACGGGCGGCCGAATTGGTGGCGGCATTGTGCCTCGAGTATAAAGCCGTTAAAGGGGTAAGGGTCGAGGTCGAAAAGAACGGCGCGATTGAAAATCTCGGAGGCGCCGTGGTTCAAATCGAACGGGGAGAAATTTTTCATGACTAGAGCATTGATTTTGGCTGCGGGGTACGGTACGCGTTTGGCGCCGTTCACCAAGGCGGTACCTAAGGCGTTGATCCCGCTCTGGGGCGTTCCTTTGCTGGAGCACGCGTTGCGTCGCCTTGAAAAATGGGGTGTAACGGAGATTGCGGTGAATGCCCATGCCCATGCACCGCAGATCGAGGATTATGTCAAACGGCGCAAAAGCCGAGCAATGGTCAGGGTGTGCGTGGAGAAGGATATTCTCGGCACCGGTGGAGCGCTCAAACCGCTGCGCGGTTTTTTCCGCGATGAACCATTCTGGATGCTCAATGTCGATGCGGCCGCATCGGTCGAACCGGATGGTATGATCAAAGCCTTTCACGAAAGCGGCGATTTCGCCGCGGTGTGGCTCGATGCCAAGCGCGGACCGCGCACCGTCGAGGCCGACCGGAAAATGCGCATTACCCGTTACAAGTCTGACGAGCCGGGGGCGAAAGGAACTTTTACCTTTTGCGGTTTGCACCTGCTTTCCCCCGCCATATTTTCATATTTGGACGAATCTCCTTTCTCATCAATCATCTCCGCCTACGAGCGCGCAATGCATGACGGTCTGTTCGCCGTGGGATATTCCGATGACAAGTCGTTCTGGGCGGATTGTGGAACTCCCGATTCGCTACGCAAGGTGCATGCGCAGATTAAGGCGGCCGCTTTTGCGCACAAGCCCGGAGGGGAGCTGTATCGTGCCGCGTGCGATCGCATCCCGCTTGCAAAAAGGGGGTATTTCTGCGTGTGCCCTGGGGCGAAGGTACCGGATTCGGTCAAAGGGGAGAACTCCATCGTCATGCCCGGGACGGTGCTGGAGGAAAAAACCGGAATAACAAATTCCGTGCTCTTCGGTGGAACGTACGGCGGAAAGATTTCCGGAGTTGATGCCGTGGCGGGCAGTTTCTTCACCGGGCAGAACGAGCCGGAGTCGATTCTCGTTGAAAATTTCGGAAAGAAAAAAACCGGAGTGCAATGTCTGGGTGCAAGAGGCAGCGACCGCACGTTTTGGCGTCTGTTCAACGGCGGGGAGCGGGTTGTCGGTATCGTTCACAGCGGGGTCAGAATCGAGAACGACCGCTATGCCGGGCATGCTTCGATTTTGCGCGGCATCGGGGTCCCCGTGCCCGAAATCTTGAGCGAGGACCGGGAAAGACGTGCGCTGCTGATGGAGGACTGCGGAAGCGTCAGCCTGCTCTCGGCGGTCAAATCCCGTCCCTATGACGCCAGATCATTGTATTTTCCCGTCGTCAAATCCATGGCGTTGATGCATCGGGACGGTCTGAAAGCGGTGCGAGATGCCGGAGCGGAGACCGAGCCGGCGTTCGATGCATCGCTCTATCAGTGGGAACGCGAACTTTTTGCGAAACATCTGCTCGACGGACGATATGGCATTGAAGCTATTCCGGCATCCGCCGAAAAGGAACTTGCGAGTATCGCCTCATCGCTGCTCGACGAGCCGCAGGTTCTGGTGCATCGAGATATGCAGTCCAGCAATGTGCTGTTGCGCGGACGTAAACATTACTTCATCGATTTTCAGGGGATGCGCGCCGGAGCTGCGGTCTACGATCTGGCTTCGCTTTTGTACGATCCCTATGTCTCACTTTGTTCCGGCGACAGGGCGCATCTGGCGGCTGCGTACGCCGCATTTTTCCCCGAACGCAAGGATCTGACGGGAGAAAAACTGCTGCACGGAGCGATTCAGCGGCTTGTTCAGGCGCTCGGTGCGTTCGGCCGCCTTTCGTCGGTCGGACAGAGTTCTTTCGCCCTGTACATCAGTCCGGCGCTTGAGGAATTGCTGGAGATTGCCGGGAAATGCAGACTGAAGGGACTTTGCGACTTGTGCGGGGAACTGCTCGACCGCGAGCGGTGGCGTCGCGACCGCTCGCCCATGCCCGAGGACATGAAGAAGGAGGACGAGGCATGAATACGAGAATCGGAAAATTCTTTTCGCTGATCCGTTCGCAGGCTGAACTCTGTCCGCCTCCGCTCACCATCGAGGGCACCGGCGGTTGCCGCACCTTTTTGCGCTACAAGCGCGGAGACGACACCTTTATTTTCGAGGATGGAGTCTGGAAGAATTCCGACAGCCACTCCCCGGTACTGATTGCGCGAAAGAGCGATTTCATCCCCGGTCGGCGGGGCCGAATTTTAACGGTGTCGACCGGTAACCACGCCACCGTGGCAATTCCGTTGCTCACCGGGCGAATGTGGTCCATTCCTGCCGTTCCTCCGTCAAAACGCGGAGAGGTGCTGGTTCATTCAATCGTTTGCGCCAACGTCATTTCCGGGTTGCTGGAAATCTCGCAGCGCGACGTCTCCGCCTCGCTGATTGCGGAAACCGATTTGTGGCTTCGCGAGGTGGGGTTGCCGATGGACGGCATGGTGATGGCCGAGCGCGACGACGGGACGGTCGAACATTTCCGTAAATTGGGACAAGAATGGCGCATTAAACCGCTGGCTTGGACGCGCAGGGAAATAGAGATGGCGCTGGCGGCAAGCCGCACCTCGATAAACACCTCGCTGTCGTATTATCACAGCGCCAAAGGTGTCCACTTCCTCTCCTACGGCGATTTTCACCGGCTTGGCGCATTGGCAAAAACGGACTTCGCCGAATTTGTGCGTTGTCTGCGCGAGTGGGGCGCGCTCGGCGAGGGTGAGAAGGTGTCCAATGTGAGAATGCCAAAATTCCATGGGCACCATGAAATCGAATTTTTCGGCATGCGCCGGGGCATTGCCGAGGAGAAGGTGATTCCCATGCTGGAGCAGCTGCTGGAGGATATCACGCTCAAACGGTGTGATGCCGAGTCGGCATACCGAATGTACGCTCGAATCGACCGTCTGTATCGTGATAATCTGACTCGTCCGACTCTTGGCGATGATACTTCAGAGGATTTCATCGATACCCTCTACATGCATCTTACCGGCGAAATCTATTACACCCACAACGATCTGGGATCGCTCGCTTTTGATGACCGCCGTACCGCGCTGCCCGGCGCGACCTTCCACGACGGACGACCTGAATTCCATCCCGGATGCGACGAAAGAACGCGGGTGCTCATGCGTAATGTCGAACAAAGCCTGAGCAATGACGAGCTGATCGAATATGCCAATGTCTATGAAATACGGTCGCAGCATGACGATGAACAGCCTGCCGGTGTCAAGCTTGGTTCGGGGCAGACACGTGAAATCGTCTTCAAAACCAACCGCCGCGCTTTGACGCGCAGTTTTATTGAAAAACGGCTGGCCCAGGCCAAGCCCGGTTACGGTGCCTATCTTCTCGTCCGCGTCCAAGCCTTCAAGGAACTGGGGGTGAATTTCCCGGAATACCGGCTGCTGTCCCGTCTCTCTTCGTCCGCCGGCAGGAAGATCAGTTACTATCTTCGTACACGCTGTCCGGGAGAGCCGCTGGATGATTTGCCCAATACGATTTTCAAGCCGACCTCATCATCCGATCCCGAGGTCGCCGGTGAGGATCCGCGCGTTGCATTGAGTCTGGCCGCATTGCTGGGAGATGCCGCCGCGCAGAATATGACGTTGAAGAAATACATTCCCGATTCGGGGTGCCGGTTTGGTATCGGCAAGGAGATTTATGAGCTGGGCTTCAACACCGCCTGCCGGAGAATGATGCCGGTCTATGTGATGACCTGTTCTGCGCGCGGCAGTCTGGGGTGGCCGGATCTGGCGCGAAGTGAGGAGAATCTGAACAGTCTCTTTTCGTTTTATGCGTCCGCCTATGCCGGCACGCTGCATAAATTCTGGCTCAAACATTCATGCGCGGTAAGTATCCAGACGATGGCAGATCAATTTATGAACGGGTTTGAGTTCAAGACCAGAGCCATGCATTGGTGCTACATGTCGCGCAAGGAGCAATTCGATCATTTTAAGCCGCAGATTCCATCGTCATACGGATTTGCCGACAAGTGGGATTTTGCATTGTGGGCGCTTGACGCATTGACCGCACGCATGGGTGAGTTTGCCGAAATTTTCATAGAGAAGGTGCGCGAGGCCGGTGCCTCGCACAAGTAACCGGGAGTGGAAATGGATTATCTGGTCTATCTTTTCATGCGTTTTGCCTATGCGCTGTATGATTATGTCCCGTCTGAAAAAGCATACGGCATAGGTTCAGGCTTCGCCAAATTGGTGTATCCTCTTTTCCGGGCGCGGCGCTCGCTTGCAATCGGCAACATTATCAAGGCCGGTATCGCCGCCGGGCGCGACGAAGCCGATCGGATCGCCCGCTGCGCATTCGGACATTTTGCGGGACATCTTTGTGAGGCGATAAAAATCGGAGATGCGCTGGCCGGTTCGAAGTGGGAGGATCACTTTGTCTATGACGGAAGTCCCGAGGTCTGGACGACTCTTACCCGGCAAACAGATCGTCCCGTGATGATAGTTTCCGGCCATCACGGGGTTTGGGAATCCGCCGTTCCTCTGATATCCAGTTTTCGCCCGATGATAGCGGTCGCGAGAAAGATGAACAATCCGTATGTCAACGAGTTGATGAAGAAGCGCCATTTCCGCGGAAACATCACCGTCATCAGCAAAGACAAGGGGTTTACCCCGGGCGTTATCCGGCAGTGGAAGGAAAGCAATGCGGCGATGACTCTACTCGCAGACCAGCATGCAGGCAGGCGCCATGGCATGAAGGTGGACTTTTTCGGCTATCCCGCAGGTACCCATACTTCCCCTGCAAGACTCTATGAGGCTGCAAGAGCTCCGATGCTGATAGGTTCGTTCGTGCGCGAAGCCGCATTCAAATACCGAATGGTCGCCATCGGGGATGTCTACGAACCGTTACTTTCCGGCGACCGGCAGGAAAACATCAAACGAATCCTGACCGAACTTAATGAGCGGATGGCCGAGGTGATCCGCAGATACCCTGAACAGTATCTCTGGGCTCATCGTCGATGGAGATGAGTGCGGTCAGTCGATGGCATTGACCGCGTCCGACTGCTCCTTTTGCAGCCGTTCAAGCTCTTCGGCGTCGCGCGCCCACTCTTCGCTGAATGCATCCAGTTGGTCCTGCACCACTTTGAGCCGTTTGTTCAATGTTCCGAAATCGGTATCGGGCTTGGGATTGAACAGCTGCTCGGAAATTTCCTCAAGCTCTTTTTCCCGTGCGGCGATGTCGGCCTCCTCTTTGGCGACCTTTTCGCGCAACGCTCTGATTCGGGGTGCCAGTTTTTCCCGTGCCAGAGCCCTTGCCCGGCGAAGATCTTTTCCGGTCTGCCGAGTCTGGGTCTTTCCTCCGTTCTGCTCAACGGTCGCGGATGGTTCAACCATGTGAGAACCGTCCCCGAGGCCGCCGGTTTTCTCAAGATAGTATTCGTAGCCGCCCGGGAACCGCCGAACTCCGGCGGGAGTGATTTCAATGATGCCGTCGGCGGTGTTGCGCACAAAATCAATATCGTGGCTGACGAGACACACGGTGCCGTTGTACTGCCTGAGGGCATTTTCAAGGGTCTGGCGTCCCTCCATGTCCAGGTGCGTCGTCGGTTCGTCCAGCAGCATCAGGTTTGGCGCTTCCAAGAAAAGACGCAAAAAGGCCAATCGGATCTTTTCACCGCCGCTGAGCACGCCGGACGGTTTTGAAATGTCATCCGCAGAGAAGCCGAATGCGCCCAGTTTGGAGCGTAGATCCTTTTCGGTAGTGCCGGCCGGGGCTTTGCGTTTTGCACATTCAAAGACCGATGCGTCGGGAGGGATGGTTTCGGAAAATTCCTGCGAGAGGTATCCGATCTTGACCTGATGGCCAAGTGTGCACCGGCCCTCGGTCGGGACTTTGGTGCCTGCCATCATCCGGAGCAGCGTGGTCTTCCCCATGCCGTTGAAACCGATGATTGCGATTTTTTCGCCGCGCGTTATCGACAGATTGACATCCTGAAGAACATTACGTCTGCCGTCGTATGAAAACGCGAGATTTTCCATTCTTGCCACCTCGACGCCGGCGTGAGGCGCGGACGGAAGACGGAGGAAGCCTGCGGCTCGGGAGCGCTTCGGCAGCACCACCGCCTCTTCACGAATTTTCTCGATCATCTTTATGCGGCTTTGCGCCTGTGCCGCTTTTGTGGCCTGCGCTCTGAATTCGTCGACAAAACGCTGCAATTGCTCGATGCGGCGATCTTGATTCTGTTTGGCGGCTAGCAGATTGCGGTAGCGGATTTCCCGTTCGCGCAGATAGAAGGCGAGGTCTCCGTTGTATCGGGTCGCGGTCTGGGCATCGACTTCGACGGTTACCGAAGTCAACGTGCGAAGCAGGTAGCGGTCGTGGGAGATCAAGACCAACGTTCCATCGTAGGTTTTCAAAAAACGCTGCAGCCAGAGAATGGCGGGCAGATCGAGATAGTTCGACGGTTCGTCCAGCAAGAGCAGATCCGGCTTGGCGGCGAGCACTCTTGACAGTTCCGCACGCATCTGCCATCCTCCGCTGAAACTGGAGAACGGCCGGTTGAAATCGCAAGTGGGAAACCCGAGCCCCCCCAGCGACACCTTGACGCGGGCTTCAAGATCGTATGCGCCCAAATGTTCAAATTCGGTCTGCAAGTCGCCTAATTCGCGAAGGAGACGGGCTCTTACGCGGTCATCCGTCTCCGATGACAATTCATGCTCCAGCTGGTGAATGCGTTTTTCGATTTCCGCCAGTCCCGCCACCCCGCGCATGGCATACTCCAAAAGAGTTTCCTCTGGAGTGAGCGGTTTGAGGTGCTGACGAACATGGCCAATGCGTGGATTTTCTTCAATGATGACCTGTCCGGTCTCCGGTTCGGTATCGCGGAGAATCATTTTGAAGATTGTGGATTTGCCCGAGCCGTTAGGACCGACAATGCCTACGCGCTCTCCCTTGCTGATTTTAAAATTGACGTGCTCCAGAACGATTTGCGTTCCGTAGCGCATTCCCACATCTCGAAATTCAATCATGACTGCTCCTTGCCATGCAGCGTAAGTCCGCGTATTTCAGGTTCAAGCCTAATTCCGGAGGCTTCAAACGCTTTTGTCCTGAGGATTTGAACCAAGGCCAGTACATCGCTTGCGGCGGCGTTTTCCCTGGTAACGATGATATTGGCGTGAAAATCGCTCACTTCCGCCAGACCGACACGGTATCCTTTACATCCGGCCGCCTCGAGGATTTTCCCCGCACTCCCCTGTTCTGGATTTTTGAAAACGGATCCTTCGCATCTCAAGCCTTGCAGCGGTAGGCGTCTGGAGCGGATGGAGCGGCGCGCTTCTTCGATCTCGTTCCGGTCGCACGGAACCAGTTGCATTTTGCATGAAATAGCAATTCTCCGGTGCCGTCCGTCCTGCAACAATGAGCAGCGGCGATAAGCGAATCCGCATTGCGCCGCCGGCCAGCTTTTGATTTCGCCGTTGCTTTCAAGGCAGGTGATCTCAGAGACCACCTGGCCGATGGACGCGTCAAATGCTCCTGCGTTCATCGCAAGAAGGCCGCCGACGGTGCCTGGGATTGAGTCCAGTTTCTCGATTCCGGAGAGACCGTTGGCGGTGCAGTATTCCAGCAGTGCGCCGCCGGTAATGTGAGTCGGCACCTCGATGGTTCGTTCGTCGATTCTTTTTATTTCTCCCCAGCGACTTCGGGCCAGGTCGAGCACGATTCCGTTCAATCCGGTATCGGGCACCCAGGTGTTTGCCCCCAGTCCGATCAGATGCAGGTCGATTCCATTTCTGCCGGCAAACAAGACGGTTTTGCGCAACGCCTCCACGCTTTCAACCGTAACCAGCGCCTCCGCGCTGCCTCCGCATTTGAAAAAGTTCAAATTTCGCATTGGCGCTTCAAAGCGTATCGACAATTGCGCTTCGCGCTCCAGTTCGGAAAAATCCGTTCTTTGATCTTTGTTGCGCGTTGCAAGCTCTCCCAGTTCAATCACATCTCCCGCGCCCGCCAGCATCAGCAGATCACCGTCCCGCAGCGTCCTCTGCAGATATTTTCGCACCTCTTCTTTACTTTGAGCAAGCAATACGCGCTGCGTTTTATCGTGCATTCGGAAACTGCGGTACAGATCGGCGCTGGTTCCGCCGGGAATCAACGGTTCGGAAGCGGCGTAAACCGGGAGAAGGATCGTTTCGCACGATCCTAAGAGGGCTTTGGGAAATTCTTCGAGAAACGCTTTGGTGCGCGAATAACGGTGAGGCTGAAAGACGGTGATCAAACGGTTAGGCTTCAATGCCAGAGCCATTTTCTGCATGGCTTTCAGTTCCTCGGGATGATGGGCATAGTCGGTTATCACATCGACTCTGTGCCATTGTCCGAGATGCTGGAAGCGCCGGTCGGGAAGTTGCGAACAGGATTCTTTGAGTTTTTCAAAAACGCGCAGCGGTTCGCACCCCAGTAGAATTGCCCCGGCGGAAGCGGCGAGTGCATTTGAAATATTGTGTATTCCGGTGTAAGGTAGCGAGACAGACGGAAATGTCCTGCCGCGGAAGACGGGGATAAAAGAACATCCCCGACTGCCCATGACGATTTCACGCGCAGTTATATCTGCATGATTGTCCAGGGCAAAGGTAAGTTTTTCCACTGCGGCGTCCGCAGCGGCACGCATCGCACGGGGAGAATCGGCGCACACGGCAACGCCGCGCCGGGTTTGGGAAACTACACGCTTAAAGCATTCGATCAACTCGTTTTCATCGCTGAAGTGATCGACATGGTCGAGGTCGACGGCGTTTATAACGGTAACTTCAGGGTGGTACAGCGCAAGTGTCCCGTCGCTTTCGTCGCTCTCGGCGACCAGCATCGTCTCCCGTCCGGGTATTTGGGCGCAGCCGCTGACCGCGCCCAGTCGATCCGTTTTCCCTCCGATGCACCAAGCGGGATTCATCCCCAGGTTTTCAAGCAGCGATGCGGTAAAGCATGAAGTGGTGGTTTTGCCGTGCGAGCCGCAGATCGCCACTCCGCGCATGGAGGACATCAATTGCGCCAAAACCTCTCCCCGGGAAAGAATTGGTATCCCGGCGCGGATGGCGGCCTGCCGCTCTGGGGAGTCGGATTGGACCGCGGGGGTCGCAACCAGAATCTCAAGCCGAGGCGAAATGTGTTTTTCGCTGTGTCCCTTGAATAATTCAATGCCGTTGACTCGAAGCCATCCCGCACGCTCGCCGTCCGGATTGGAATCACAACCCGAAACCCGCCAATTGCACAAAGACAGCAGTTTCGCCAATCCGGCCATCCCCACTCCGCAAATGCCCGCGAAGTGGATTGCTCTGCCGTCTCCGTTAAACCAATTGATTGGATGATTAGTCATGTCACACCAAACCGGCGACAGCTGAACCGATGATGGGGCTGTCGTCTACTTTGATGATCTCGTAATGGATGCCTCTGGGCGTGAGCAGGGCGTCCAGCTCTTTTATGACCGTTCCGCGGAAGTTTCCGGTTCTGGTGAGATAGAATGTCGAGCCGTCGGCATTGACGCAGACGGGGTGGGCGGCATCCTGGCCACACCCAGTCTTAATGATGGCGGCGGCGATGTTGACCGCACTCAGCACCGCCGAGCGCTCGTATACCGGAGCGCAAAGTTCGCAGACGGTTTTCGCATCTTCAACGGCGATGGCGTTAAGCGGATTGCCTTCGCCGGGGCAACCTGCGCAGAAGTCATCCAAGTCCTTGTTCTCCAACTCTGCAATGGCATTAATGACCTGTGTCGATTTTTCGGAGAACAACCCCTCGGTGGCGGCGGTTTTGAGAATGAATTTCCCGATTTTCCCCAGATAGGCGCCGGCGATCATTTTTTCTAGGAAGAAGGTTCCGGGGTCGTCGGTTTCGCGATCGAGCATCACATCGAAATCGGAACGCTTGAGACCGCGGAATGCACCGGACTCGATATTGATGGCCATGCCTGCGTCGGGGTCGAGATCGTTACGTTTGAGAATATTGATGTTCTTTTCGGCATAAGACGTATTTGTGCCGGTGCCGAGGATGAATCCCACATAGGCGGAATATCCTTTGGCAATTCCCATGCATTTGCCGGCAAGCAGGGTGGTTACGGTGTCGTTAAGAATAACCACCCGCTTGTTGATGCCGCGTTTCAACAGGCTGTTCTTAAGACCGGTGCCCAGAAGCTTGCCGACGACCGAAGGAGCCTGTATCTGTTTGCTCCAGCGGATGAGGCGGGCATCGCAATCAGGCAATATTTCGGCAGGGTAGGAGAAGCAAAAACCAACAGTATCGGAGCGGTCTGCGATGGGGGCGACAAGGTCGGCGAGGGTGTCGAAAAAATCGGTGTCGCTGATTTCTTCCTTGGTTCCCGGCATCGGGCGTTTGACATAATCCGAAATCACGGGAGTGCCGTCTTTTTTGATGCAGACCGTTGCCGCGCGCAGATTGGTTCCCCCGGCGTCGAGAATGATTACCGGTTTTTCGGTGGGAATCGGTCTTTCCGTATTGATGAAGGAGGGTATCATCATCAAAGATGATTTCTCTCCCTTCAATCCCGCTTCCATTTCGTTTAAAAAAGAACTGAGCAGCTCTTCGCGGTTGAACGAGTCAATGTCAAATCCGTGTTTTTCAAGGAATTGCCGGGGTGTGGCCATAGTGTGCATCTCTTTCGTTAAAGACCTTCGTACCAGTCTTCTGCTTTTTTTTCATCGGCAACTGCGTTGTTTGAACCGTCTTTGATGGCGGCGGACGCGTTGGCGGGTTTCTCTTCGGCCGAATACATTCGCCCGGAAATTGCAATGTTCGAACCGTTGATTCTGACTATCACATTTGTGACGTCTGTCCAATCAAACTCAGTATGTGCGCAGATTGGTAGCTCATCCTCGGATGTGCCATCAGCAATGGTTATCGGTTTGGAAATTTTGTCAATCAGCTTTTTGCCCAGTACCGAACCGCGGCTGAGCAAATGTGCTGGCGAAATTGACGGCATTGTGGTTCCGTCGTTGAACTTGAATTCGACCACGATGCTGTCGATAGTAATCGGAGAGGTGGAGTGGTTCGCAATCGAAAGTTCGGCATAGGCGACCTTGTGCGATGAATTGCCGTTGAAGAACGCGGTTTTTTTGCTCTCCGCCGGATGGGATCTGACGAGTATGCTGACACCGTCATCGGCATGCTTGCCAAGCCAGAAAGAAAGGGATTTCCGTTCCGTCTTATTCGTAACGCTTTGTGTGCTTTGCTCGATTTTCCGATTCATCGTAGCAACCGCTCTGGCGGCAATTTTTTCAATGGGCGGTTTCGGTTTTTCTGTCGCGGTTTTCCGGTATTCCTTCACATGGAAGGTAATCAGCAGGGCCGCGACGACCAGACCGAAAAACACCTTCGCCGCATCTCCCCTCTCGGAGCGGCGCATAATTGAACACAGTCCAAGAAAGCAGGAGATCCCAGCTGGTATGCTCGACAGCCACAGCGCCGACATCGGCAATGGTCCAGACGTCTCGTTGGTGATTATGTACACCGCTCCCAGCGCCAACGCTCCGATTGCCGCACTGATAATGCACAACGTAGGCCCGATCTGCGGTGAACGCGAGTTCGGGAATACGAAACTCCGCCGCCGGGAGCGTGATTGCTCCCGCCGGTGGTGGTGTCGGTGGTGGGCGTGACGGCTTGAGTGGTAGGTACCCATTTTAATGCGGCTATTTCAGCATCAGCTTTCCGACAAGTTCGGCAAAGCGGCGAGGATTTTCAGGAACGCTGCCTTCCGCGACCAGAGCCTGCGCATAGAGCAGATCGACGAAATCGCCAAGCTCCTGCACTTGATCGGTCTGAAGCGCGCGCATCTTTTCGATGACGGGGTGGTCGGGATTGATTTCAAGAATCCTCATACGCTTGGGGACTTCCTGATTCATCGCCCGCATCATTCTTTCCATTGAAGGACTCATGGCATTTCCGTCCTCCACCAGTACGCAGGGGGAGTCGGTAAGGCGTTGCGAGACCCGGACCTCTTTCACCGTTTCCTTCAATCGTTCCGCGATGAAATCGGTAAGCGTCTTGTATTCCGCGGCGGCTTTGTCGAGCTTCTTTTTCTCTTCCAACTTTTCTTCATCGCTGCCGATGTCAAGCTCGCCTTTGTCAATGGCAACAAGCTTCTTCTCTTTGAATTCTGGGATACGCTCGATTACCCACTCGTCAACCGGGGCGGTAAGGAACAATACATCGTACCCGCGCTTGCGCACAGCTTCTAGGTGTGGGGATTGACGCGCTTTTTCAAGATCGTCGGCCACCAGATAGTAGATGTTTTTCTGATTTGTCGCCATGGCCGTGATGTACTCGTCAAGCGTAATGGGTTTTGTCCCTTCGCTTTCCGCGGAGCCGAACATCAGCAGCTCTTTGATTTTATCGGCGTTTTCCCAGTCGGTGCAGACGCCTTCCTTTAGGATGCGTCCAAACACTTTGAAGAATTCGTTGTATCCGGCACGGTCGCTATCGCGCATCTGCTGAAATTCACCGAGCAGTTTGTTGACTATGCTGCTCTTGATCTTGCGGATGATCGCGTCGTCCTGCAGCATTTCACGCGAAACATTGAGCGGCAAATCCGAGGAGTCTACCACGCCTTTTACGAAGCGCAGATACGAGGGAAGCAGCAAATCGAGGTCGGCGCCGATGAAGACATTGCGAACATAGAGCTGAAGTCCGTATTTGCGCTCCGGCATGAAGAGATCGTAGGGAGCGCTTTTGGGAATGAACAGCAGCGCTTTGAATTCAATGACACCCTCCACATTCATGTGGATGGTCCGCATCGGTTCTTCGTGGTCGTGGGAGAGATGCTTGTAAAATTCAGCATACTCCTCCGCTTTGATTTCGCTCTTCGGACGTTTCCAGAGAGCGGTTCGCGTATTGAGGGGCTCCTCGGAGTCGGCGGGCGTTTCCCCCTTTTCGCCGAGGCGGATCGGGTAGGCGATGAAGTCGGAATACTTTTTCACCAGTTCGCGGATGCGCCAGGCGTCAAGATATTCGGCGGCGTCCTCGCGGAGTTCGAGCACAATGGATGTGCCCGGCTTGCTGCGGGCGGCGGCCTCGACGGTGTACTCGCCATTGCCGTCGCTGGTCCATTTCAGAGCCTGGCTTTCGCCGCGCTTGAGCGTGATGACGGAGACGGATTTGGCGACCATGAACGCGGAGTAGAATCCGACGCCGAACTGGCCGATCATCTGCGGAATGTCGCTTTCGGAGTTTTTCTTCACCGCTTCCAGAAAGCTCTTTGTACCGGAGCTGGCGATTACGCCGAGATTCTTGTCCAGCTCTTCGGCATTCATACCCATTCCGTTGTCGGCGATGGTGAGGATTTTGTCATCCTTGTCGAGAATGATGTCAATCTTCCAATCCTCGCCGCTGGAGGCGATTTCCTTGTCGGTGAGCGCGGCATACCTCGCGCGGTCGATGGCGTCAGAGGCGTTGGAAATCAGTTCGCGGAGAAAAATCTCTTTTTTGGAGTAGAGTGAGTGAATTACGAGATTGAGCATCTGCTTAATCTCGGCTTGGAATGCAACAGTTTTCTTTTCCATTGGTTGACCTTTCACAAAAACGATTTGCAAGCCTGCGGGCTCAGAATTCGCACTTTTCAACGTGCCAGATGTCGCGGACGTACTCTTTGATGGTGCGGTCCGAGGAGAACTTGCCGGCTCGAGCGACATTCAGCAAAGAAGCGCGACTCCATGCCTTGCGGTCGCGATAGAGATTCTGCACCCGATCCTGGGCGTCGATGTAGGAACGCAAATCCTCAAGCAGCATGTAATAGTCGTTGAAATCGAGCAGCGACTGGATAATCGGGTCGAAGATTCCCGGCTCCATCAGGCAGAAGACGTTCTTCGAAATCATGTCGAGCGCCGCTTTGATTTCCGGATCGTTTTCGTACACGGAGCGTGAATTGTAGTGAGGGCGTTTCTCTCGCACTTCATCGGCGGTCATGCCGAAGATGAAGATGTTGTCCTTGCCGACCTCTTCGTTGATTTCGACGTTTGCCCCGTCGAGCGTTCCGAGGGTTAGCGCTCCGTTGAGCATCAGCTTCATATTGCCGGTGCCTGACGCTTCCGTGCCAGCCAGCGAAATTTGTTCGCTGATGTCTGCGGCGGGGATGATGCGCTCGGCCAGCGAAACACGATAGTCGGGCATAAATACGACTTTGATGCGGTTGCGAACCTTTTCCGAATGGTTGACGGTATCGGCAACCGCGTGAATCAGGCGGATGATCCGCTTGGCCATCGCGTAGCCGGGTGCGGCCTTCGCCGCGAAGATGAAGGTGCGAGGCTCCATATCGAAGGTCGGGTCGGTGCAAAGACGGTTGTAGAGAATGATGATGTACAACACAAGCAGCAGCTGGCGTTTGTATTCATGCAGACGCTTCACTTGGATGTCGAAAATCGAATCGGGCGAGACCTGAATGCCGAGACTGTCCTCGATGTATTTTGCCAACGCGGTCTTGTTTTCGCGTTTAACCGCACTGAACGCCTCGAGAAACGTTTCGTCGTCAACGTACTTTTCAAGCTTTTTAAGCTCGTCGAGATTGGTAATCCAGCTGGAGCCGATCTTTGATGAAATCAGAGAAGCAAGCTGCGGATTGGCTTTGAGCAGCCAGCGGCGCTGGGTGATGCCGTTGGTTTTATTGGTGAAATGTTCAGGGTACATCTCATAGAAGTCGCGGAAGAGCGATTCCTTGAGGATTTCGGTGTGTAAAGCGGCAACGCCGTTGACGGCGCAGGTGCCGATGATGGCGAGATTCGCCATTCTGACCGAACGGACGCCACACTCGTCGATGATGCTCATTCGCGCCAGACGATCGACATCTCCCGGCCACATCGAGGAAACTTGACGCAAGAAGCGGGCGTTGATTTCAAATATAATCTGCATGTGACGCGGCAACAGCGCCTGCATCATCTCCAACGGCCATTTTTCCAGCGCTTCGGGCAGGATGGTGTGATTGGTATAGCCCATGCACGAGCGTGTGATCTGCCATGCGGTATCCCAATCCATCTTTTCTAGATCGATCAGAATGTGCATCAATTCGGGAATCGCCAGCGCAGGATGCGTTTCATTGAGCTGGATGAATGCTTTTTCCGGAAGCTTGCGCCAATCGGAATTATTGACACGGAATCTGCTCAGGACATCCTGAATGGAGCAGGAGACGAAGAAGTACTGCTGTTTGAGACGAAGTTCTTTGCCGGCATAGGTGTTGTCGTTGGGGTAAAGCACCTTGGTGAGATTTTCGGCGAGAACCTTTTTCTCCACCGCTTCAACGTATGACCCCTTATTGAACTCCTCGAGCCTGAATTCGTCATCGGCTTTCGCCGACCAAAGGCGCAGGGTGTTGACCGCTTTGCCGTAGCCGACGATGGGAAGATCGTACGGAACGCCCAGCACCTGATCGGCATCCAGCCAGTGCCATTCGGTTCGACCGTTGCTGGTTTCACACTCGACCCGACCGCCGAACTGGACGATTTTTGTATGTTCGGGACGGCAGAATTCCCAGGGATAGCCATGTTTCAGCCAGTTGTCGGGTTCTTCAATTTGCTGTCCGTTGATTATCCGCTGGCGGAAAATGCCGTAGTCGTAGCGGATGCCGTAACCCATGGCGGGGATGTCGAGGGTTGACATCGAGTCCAGGAAGCAGGCGGCCAGACGACCAAGACCGCCATTGCCAAGGCCGGCGTCCGACTCGTAGTCGCGGAGCTGGTTCCAGTCGATACCGAACTCGTTCAGCGCTTCGGCCGACATATTCTCCATTTTGAGATTGATGACATTGTTACCGAGCAGCCGCCCGATAAGAAACTCCAGCGACATGTAATATACTCGTTTTACATTTTTTTCGGCATAGGTGTTTACGGTTTCCAGCCAGCGTTCTATAACACGATCACGCACGCAGTGGGCAAAGGAGGTATATTCATCCCGGGGCGTTATATCACCGCACTTGACCTGGGTGTAACGCATATGCCATGCGAAATCATCCTTAAGTCCTTCTACATTCATTTTGACACGACGGTCGCGTTTGAGTTTGTCACTCATTTCATTGCACCTTTTTAAATTTGTTTCACTCATAAATTGAGCGATTATTATGTCAAATCTCTACATTTTTTTCAATTCTGAAATTAGAAAACGGCGGATAGTGGGCGTTGCTGAATATCTTTTTCCCTTCCTGTCAGATGTCGTCATATCCTTCGGGATATCACATCGGCAGTAACCTGTGCGTGTCAGGAAATGCGGGAGCGCCGAAGCGAAATTAGGATTTGAACAAATGGATTTCAGGAGCGTGGCAATCAATGCGATGGGGGGTAAACCAAAACCGGAGACGTGCAAACTACACGTCTCCGGTTCCATAGTCGCTAGGCGTCTATGCCGCACCGCTGGGCTTAATCGTCATCAGTCATCGAAATGTCGACAACATCCTGTTTTTCGGTGTGTTTCGGAACCAAATCGTCGTTTCTGACGTCATCAGGGGTTGCGATTTTGTTTACGTTCTCTTTTACCGGGGATTCGTCTTCCGAATCATCGGAATTCTTCGGCGCGTAGGAACCATAGCCGTTCTTTTCGCGATACCGATACGAATAAGCGTAGTTATATCGGTTGTACTGGCTGCGGTGTCCGATGTCCACGTCGTTGACGATTACGCCGATGATATGCGCTCCGGCTTCGGAGAGCTGGCGAACCGCATGCTTTACCGCATGGAAGCGAGTCGTTTCAGGACAGCACATGATCATCACTGAATCAACCAGCGATGCCAAGGTCATCACGTCGCCAACCAATCCAAACGGAGGCGAGTCGACGATGATGTGATCATACTTTTCGCGCGCCCACTTGAAGAATTCAATCACGCTGTCGCTACCCATAATCATCGACGGGTTGATCTTGCTCGAGGCTCTCGATGCGATGATGGAAAGGTTGCTGTGCACATCGGAAATGACGGGCAGTTCGTCAAATTCCTCAACCGCATTGCGCATGAGCACATCTGCGAGCGATTTGTAATCTTCCCTTTTCAGGTTGAAAACATTGGCAAGACGCGGACGGCGCAAGTCAAAGTCGACGAGCAGCGTCTTCTGTCCCGACTGGGCATACGATTGCGCAATCGAACAGGAGGAGATGGTCTTTCCTTCGCCCGGCTGCGTGCTCATGCACAGACAGACCTTCGTCATCGCATGATAGCGGGGGGAGTCAAGCAGGTTTCTCAAGCTCGCCACCATTTCGGCAAATTGCGAAAACTTGTCTTCCGAGACCATGCGCGCGATCTCATGGCGCTTCTTGCGCCGGACGTGGGGGAATACCGCAAGCACCTTGAGGCGGAGACGCTCCTCAATATCGGCGATACCCACAATCTTGTCTTCGAGGTGATCAAGCATCATGACAAACAGAAATCCCAGCATCAGTCCGCCCATGACACCGGCCGGGAAGATGATCAACGGATTGGGGAGCACCGGTGTTTTGGGCAAAAACGCTTGCTCAACCGGTTTGATGATGGCGGTGTCTTCATCGGCGGCCAGCTGCGCTTCACTCGTTCTCGTCAACAATGCCTTGTATTGGATGTCGGCGACTTCGCGTTCGCGCTCCAGTTGCTCCACGCGCACCGAAGCGGAGTCGATTTTCGCCTCCAGTTCGCTCAGACGTTTCTCCAGCTGGTCCTGCTTGGGCGCGAGCTTTTCGCGTTGGCTCAAAAGCAGTGCAAGGTTCGCTTTGGCGGTTTCCAGCGCACGATAGACAACATCGGCGAATTGCTTGCGGTAGATTTCAACCTCTTTCTCCTTGACGCGCACGTCCGGATGGTTTGCGGTGTACCGGGCAAGCAGCGAGTTCTTTTCGGCGAGCGTATCCTGCAGACGGTTGTACGAATTGTTGATTTCGTGCGAGCTGGTTACTGCCGCCGGCAGCGAACCGAATTTTTCGGGCTCGCTTTGAATCGCCTCAAGCGTTTTTTTGAGAGAGTCGGCGATGTTGATCTCTCCTTCGAGCGTCAATAAATCGGCGGTGATTTTATTGAGCTTTTGCATGCTGGTTTCGCGCTCACGCTTCATCGTGTCAATCTGGTTGATCGAGTAGAAATCCAGCAATGCCTTGTCCGCTTGAACCAAATTGCGTTTCATCTGCTCCGTGGTGGCCGACAACCAGGCAACCGCAACCTCGGATTCGTTTTTATTTTGATCGGAGGTTGAGGATTCCGCCACTTTGGCATATGCGTTTGCAAGGTCTGTGGCCATTTGCGGATCGGTCGAACGGATGGAAATCTTGATCAAACGCGACTGGCGCATCAACTCCATCTCGGATTTGTTCAATGCTTGTGCCAATTGTTCGTCGGTGGCAATAGAGCTGGGATAATCGGCCCGATACTGAGTGATGACCTGTTCAAACACCGCCCGCGAACGCAGCCGGGCAAGACGAGTGTTAAACATTTCCAGCATCGTAATCGAGGAGTCCATCTCAATTACGGCTTTCGACAGCCCCGTATAGGTCGAGCCACGCATACGCATTTCAATAACAGCCGTCGATTCGTAGATTACCGGAGAAATCTTAAATACTGCATAGGCCAGAACAAAGCCGATAATCACGAAAACTAAAATCGTAACCCAGCGCTGGAGGCACACGCGAATGATTCGCATGATGGAAAATTGGCCGAACATCGAGTCCTCTGCGGACTGATTGCCCCCAACGGCGCCGCCGTAATAATATGCGGCTGAACCTCCGTACGCTGGACCTCCCCCATATAGCGGTTGCGAGTAGCTTGCCGGGGTTGATCCGCCGTAATAAATAGCGCGAGACGATCCTCCGCTGTAATATAGCGCACGGCCGCCGCTATTCTTTTTAGTACTGTCCATGGTTAGGCTCCATGTTAATTTTGTTTCGGCAAATAGCCGGGAATGGCACTCAGCACAATGGCGATGGAAAATACCATTGCGTAAATCTGAAGAGGCGAGGCGAATATGCTTTGCACTGCAACCAGAATCAGACTAACAAGTGCGAATACGAAAATTTGAGGGATGTCCATCTCACTGCTTTTCTTTGCGATTATGCCTTTGGAGATAATCGCACGCAAACGGGCGGCTATCGGTACGATAAGTACGATCAGACCGGCCACGAAAAGCGAGCTTCCCATGATTCCACGCTCGCAAAGCATCTGCCGCCAATCGTTTAACGCGAGATCCTTCGATGACGAAAGCATTTCCAGTTGCTCGGAATTCAAAACCAGCCCTGCATATTGGGCGAAACCATCCGTTCCGGTTCCCCACCAGGAATATTTGCTCCATAGCGCAGCAGTCGCCTCTGAGCAGATTTTTCGGAGCTCCAGCCAATGTTCCCAATCCTTGGCGTATTCGCCGGCAAACAGATAGGCGAATTTCTCGGAAATGGGATTCTGCGGCTGGACAATCAGCAAAAAGTAACAGGCAATTCCGGCGATAGACAGAACAATTGTGATGTACCGCAGCAGACACCGGCCGCTGACAAATCGAACCATGACCCCAAATCCCCAGAATATCGTAACGAGCAGGAGTATGGCAAATGTCATCATCCAACCGGCTTGCAGATACAGAAGGGCGGCCAGAGTATTCCCTCCAGCTCCAATCAGCAACAACATGCTTTGCCACATGGAGCTTTCGCCCGTCCTGTAATGACGATCGGCGTATGCGCTAGCGCAGAAGACCGCCCAGAAAGCGAATAGGAATGCAACACCGGCTCCGAAATACAGCGGGACATCGAATTTTCCGGAGAAAAACGAAGACAAAAAGCATATCCAGCCGAATCCGCCCGACACTGAACCGACAAGCTGCACGGTTAAACGTTTCGCGGCCGGCCCCATCGCATTGCGCATAATCAGAACGGCGATGGTTGTCGCAATTGTTGCGTACAATTCCAATCTGGCGGCGGCCGCGCTAACGGCAGAGGGCAGTCCTTCGGCAGCGGGTTTGCTCATCGCCCAAATGTCGACGTCGACCAGATACTCCATGGTAAGACCGCTATTCAGGGCTTTGACAATGCAAAGGAGTACCGCGAAAAGCGCGACATACGAAAAAGGGTCGCGACGGAGCGATTTTATAACACGATCTCTCGCAGAGGCCAGAGTTTCTCCGCGAGAGACGCTTGGCAGCAGAAAAGTAAATTCAGCTGCGGATATTGAGATCAAAAACAATACAATTCCGTCCGCTGACAACTGATTAACGATAGCGGAAAATAAAGCGGCTCCAAGAAATACTACTTGGAGCGCCAAAATGTTTTTGGTCAAAAAACGTTGCATTTTAGTACCTGAACATCAGACCGATCAAGCCCAGAAAGCGATCGTAGTCGTAGTAGTAGTAATCGCTAATGCGGTAATCGTACTGGATGCTTCCGTAAAGTGTAACGTACTTCATCAACTTGTAGTCAATGCGCAGACGGCTGGAGAAGTTGTCGTAGTCGAAGCTTGTTCCATAACCGTTCGAGTACTGCTCGTCATGGTTGCGATAGGCCAAATCAGCACGCAAAAAGACCTTTTTTGTCGGACGGTAGGTGGCACCCACTGAGAAGTTGTAGACCATGTCCGCATTGCCAGCGCGATCTTCCGACGGCTGGAAGTAGCTTGAACCCATGGCGGTCAATGCCCACTTGCGATTGAGTATCCAGTTCACGTCGACGGTGTAAATCCAGCCGTACTTCATATCGTCGTTGCCGAAATCAAAGGCTGACATACCGGTCAAGAGTCGATATGAAATGTGCTCGGTTGCACGAGAGCCGATACCGGCCTGGATGTTGTAGGCTGTGCTGTCCGTTTTGTAGTAGGCAATTCCAGTTCCGTCGCTTTCGTAGAACTGAACACCGCCGCGCAGGATGAAGTTGGTCTTTTCAGTCAGCTTGCGGGCTAGTTCAAGACCTACCGACCATTCTTCCCAACCGTAAAGCGGATAGTAGTCTCTGCTTTCGTTGTGGTAGTCGATGTTGGAGTAGGCCAAATCCAACGAAGCACTGAACTTGTCGCTGAACTGATAGGTTGCGATGCCGTAGGCATTGAAATACCAGCGATCTCTCCACAGACCGCCGTGATCGGGGGTGTCGAGAATCGTATCGGCGGCGCGAGAACGCACGAACTGTTCACCGAAAATCAACTTCCACTTGTTGTGCTCTTTCCAGATGCGCAGACGTTCGGACCAGCGGCTTCCATCCAGTTCGTCGTACTTGTTGTACCAGTCGTACGCATAGAACGCCGATCCGTCCATTCCCCAATCGTTGCCCGAGTAGCGAAGGTCGACACCGGGAATTACGGTGAAAATGGTATCTTTGTACTCGTCGTTATCGCTGTCGACATTGGTGTCATAGCGACCTTCGACTTTAAGGTAGGGGGATACGTTCAAATCACCAAAGTTGAATCCCTGTGCGGCATGGGCCCCAACGGCACAAAACACTGCGGCACCGATCGAACCGGCAACCAAGTTACTCTTTAAAATTTTTTTCATTCTTGAACTCCGACGCATTAAGACTTATGTCGTATTTGTTAGATTCCGGTTCGTTGATTCTGATAGGGTAACGGGCGATGGGAGTCATCCTCGATCTCCCCCTTGACTGGACGCCGGCTTAATCCCGCTTCGGTTGCATGCGGATTGAATATCGCTCCGGACTGCGTAAATTCGTCATGGTCCGTGCCATTGGCCAACACATCGCCGATGGTGAGTTTCTTTCCGGCGTCATTGACATTCTGAATCATGTTCAAATCGGCGAGAAGGCTGAGGACCGTCTGGCTTCCGACCGCATTGCTGCGACCGCCAAGTGCTTTTGAAATTGCCAAAGGTTTGACGTCAGCGGCGGCAAGCATATCGGCATAGTCGCCATCGAGAGCTTTGGGCACCCATTTGCCCGCCAAATCTTCAATGCGGCCGTCCGGCAACTTTGCAATGATGCTCTTGCCGGTATCGACATCAGACGCCTTTGCCGAAGCTTTGATGAAGCAGAGGGCGACGAATGTGTCGCGAACCGCAGGATCGTCGGTCTGCGCATTGCGCTTGACGCAAGTGTCAATCGCTTTGTCGGCAATTTTCATGTAGCTTTCGTCCGTCAGCTTGTTGGTCTGCTGATTGAAACGCTTGGCCAGGGCATCGGTGACGGCCGGCAGATATTCAACCGGAACCCCAGCGAAAATTTCCGCCATTATGGCATATTTTTCATCCCCTTTGCCGCCGGCAATCAAACCGACTGCGGCACGGACGAACGCAGCCGACTTTTCCGCCTGATTTACCGCCATGCGCGAGACCGCCTTGATGAGGCGCTGTGAAAAATAGGCTTTATCTTCAGAGGCAACCTGAGCGACTGTGCTTTTAAGCGTGTCATAGTTGGACGCAGAAGGACCGATCTTCTTGAGCCATTGAGCTCTTGTCAACGTGCTCGCTTCCTCGGCATGGACAATCGGCACCGACAACATTATGGCTGCCGCCAACGATCCCACAAAAACTCCTAATGGTTTTTTCATTTGTGTTTTCTCCTTATACCAGACAAAAGATTAATACCATGACTCGGGAACCCAGATGACATCACCTGGCTTCAACTTAATATCCAAATCGACGCGACCGTCTTGACCGATCTTGTTGATGTCGACAATGAAACGTTTAAGCGAGCCGTCTTTTTCACGGCGGGTGACGCGCACCCGGCTCTTATCGGCAATCGGCAACGCATTGCCGCCGAGCATCAATGCCCGGGTAACCGTCAAATCGCGGGTGGAGGGCATATTGACCGGCCCGGGACGGGTGACTGAACCCATAAGCAGGACGGTGCCCCAAGGCGATTTCAAGCCGGAGTTTTCCGTGTAGGCGAAACCGCACGAAACCTGAGGCTCGAGGAAATATTCCTTGAATTTCTCCCTAATGAGTGCCTCGACCTCCAGAAGGGTTTTCCCTTCGCACTTGATGGCGCCAACCAATGGCATCAGAATCTCACCGTTGGCGTTGACCTCTTTCAGGCTTTCTTCAACGGCGGCATTGCCCGACGCGGTAACGCCGACGCGCAAAATCAAACCGGGAACGATTTTGGGATCCCCCGACTCGACATAAATGGCCTGATTGTCAAATCCGGCACCCGCATCTTGATCTTCCAAAAATGAGGATATAATTTCACAACCTGCAAGCAAACTTGCGAGAAACAACAAAAAAATGTTTTTAAAAATCAATTTCATCTTGCCATCCTGAAAATGGTCCTTTTGTGGCAGCTTGAGGGGTAAAGGTACAATACACCCCACAAACGAGGCGTATCTTACCATAGTTTAAGCACGCATGGCAAGATGAATTATACGGGATTTTCACATTGACATTTCTTCAAAAAAATCATAATTTGACTACAACTTTTGTCTTCAAGTGTTAGAAATGGGGATTTCTTATGGCTTTGGAATATTTCTTTGATGGAAGATGGGGTTCGTTGCGCATAAGGCGGGCAATAACGGTGTCGGCCTTGATGGTTGCAGTTGCGTTGCCGTCGGCATTCAATGCGTATGCCGATTCCGTTTCGCTGGATTTGCTGCCCGGCGAGTACTGGTGGGGAGGTCATACCTTCAAAGGCATGAAGATGCCGTATTCGGCGAAGAGAGAGTTCCGCGATTCGTTGATTGACAACAACGCCTGCAACCAGACCGTCGGGTTGCTGCTTTCCTCCAAAGGCCGCTGGATCTGGAACAACGAACCGTTCCGTTTTGAATTTAAAGACGGGAAATTGAGCCTGGCGGACAATGGCAAGGGGAAGTTCGAGCAGGGCCGGGCCAAGGAGGAGACGCTGCGCGGTGCATTCAGGGAGGCCAGCGCAAGATACTTTCCCGCTGACGGGAAAATGCCAGACGAACTGCTCTTTACCGCTCCGCAGTGGAATACTTGGGTGGAATTAACCTACAACCAGAATCAGCGTGATGTTTTGGCCTATGCCGAATCGATCATACGCAACGGGTTCAAACCCGGGGTGATAATGATCGATGACACCTGGCAACACGCTTACGGCGTCTGGGATTTCAATTATAAAAGATTTCCCAATCCCAAGGAGATGTGCGCGAAACTCCACAAAATGGGCTTCAAGGTCATGTTATGGGTATGCCCGTACGTCGGGCTTGACACATGGGAAATCCGCGAGGAGCTCAACAACTCCAAGGAATGCGGATGCATCCGGGATAATTTCGGCAACATCGCGATATTCCACTGGTGGAACGGGCGTTCGGCCTGTGTTGATTTCACCAGCCCCCTCGGCCGCGATTGGTTTGCTGGAAAATTGCGCTATCTGCAGAACGAGTACGGGGTCGACGGTTTTAAGTTCGACGCGGGGGATATGTCGGCGTATGCGTTCAAGTTCAAGGCGCACACTCCCGAGGGCTGCACCGCTCACGGGCAGTCGAAAGCCTACGGCGAGTTCGGCCTACAATTTCCTCTTAACGAATATCGGACCGTATGGCAGTTGGCAGGGCGCCCATTGGCCCAGCGACTGCAGGACAAAGGCAACGGCTGGCACGATCTCAGGCAGTGCGTGAGCGACATTATCGCTTGCGGGGTGCTGGGATATTCTTTCTGCTGTCCGGATATGATTGGCGGCGGACAATGGACTGTCTTTCACGGCGAGCGGGCCAAGAAAGCCAATTTCAAAGTGGTCGCCCGGTCGGCGCAGATGCATGCATTGATGCCCATGATGCAGTTCTCGCTGAATCCCTGGCGCGTTATGACCAATCCGGGGGATGAGAAATATTTGAAGGCGATTTCCAAAGCGGCAAAAATCCGTGAACGCTTTTCCGACAAAATCCTGAAATGCGCCAAGGCCTCCGCCAAAACCGGTGAGCCTATCGCGGCCCACATGGAGTATGCATTCCCGGGCAACGGCTTTGAGGAGATCTGTGACCAATGGGTGATTGACGGCGATTTGATCGTAGCCCCGATTCTGTCGGAAAACAACGCCCGGGAAGTTTCGCTTCCGCCCGGAAAGTGGCGCGATGACGAGGGGCGTGTTCATGTGGGGCCCGCCCGGATTAAGCTTGAAAAGGTTCCGCTTGACCGTTTGCCATTCTATACGCTGGAGAAATAACGATGTGCGATTTTTGCAAGCAAAGGATTGTAGGAAGCTTGTTGTTGGCACTTGCCGCGATGCCGCTGCTTCCGGCCCGGAGCGAGTCGTCGGCATATTTCAAGCCAGCCATATCCTATGTGGACGGAGCAGAATCCATCGCCAATCCCGCCCGCGGCAACGCCGGAGGCGGATGGATCACCTTCAAACCCGAGGGGTTGCCGAATTGGAAGGGGCATGGCACGTACCACTCTTCCTTGTGGGAATTGAGCCGTTTCTCGGCAGGGCGCGAGCAGAACGGCAAACGCCCCCCGGCTGCGCGCGTAGGCGGGGCGGATATTCCGATTTCCGAAGCGATGAAGCGCGATGTGCGGCGAAACCTTGCGGAAACGCGGGCGCTGGGCGGATCGATGATTGTGCGGCTGGGGTATACTTGGAGCGAACATCCGGGATGCGAGCCTGAAAATTTCGATGTGCTGCTCGGCCATATCCGGGATCTGTCAAAAATCATCGCCGAGTACGATGATGTGGTGGTTGCGATTGAGGCGGGAATCGCGGGGCCCTGGGGCGAGATGCACTCCTCCGATTACTGCAGACCCGAATACATGAACCGCATTCTGAAAACATACTGCGACAATCTGCCGGACAGCATCTCGATTCTGGTGCGCGCTCCAAACTACATCTGCAAAATGGCGGATGCCGACACGGCTGGCACTTTAGCGAAGCTGCCGTTCAAAGATCGATATCTCAAGCGACTTGGAATGTACAATGACGGATATCTGGGCACCTGGTGGGATTACGGAACATGGGCCGGTGATTTTACACGCGAGCGAGGCGTGCGAATGCTCAAGGAGTTCTCCGACCATCCGTACGGCGGTGAGATGGCTTACATCGGGCGCGATTGGCTCAATTCCAACATGGGGCTTTTCCAGCTGCAGAAATGGAATATCGTCAAGGAGTGGTACGATACCCATTTGAATTATTTGCGCAACATCGGCGAGCGCGGGCACACGCTAGCCACCTTTCTTACCGAAGAGTTGAAGTTCGATTCAAAACGCTATGCTTTTGACGGCGCGCCTTCGCTGACGGAATACGACGGCCTGTCGATGAACAAGTTCGTTCGCGACCACATGGGCTACCGCTTTGTGGTGCGCGATGCGCGTTTGCCCGTGCGCATCGTTTCCGGCTCCAAATGCAAAATGGCGCTGGATATCGAAAACACCGGTTTTGGCAAACTGCTGCTGCCATCCCGGTTTGAAGTCGTGGTCAAATCGGGGGCGACCGAGTCGGTATGCGCCGCTGAGGCGAAGTTCAATATCGACGGCGGCAAAAAGGAACGGGTGATTTTCAGTTTTACCGCGCCGGACGTGGCTACCAACGGGATCTGCAAACTGTATTTGAGGGTCTCCTGTCCGTTGAAGGACGAAAAGCCGGGTGATATTCCGCGCCGTGCCGTCGCATTCGCCAACGCGGGGATGTGGGATGCGTCGCTTAAGGCGAATTTGCTCGGTGAAACCAAGGTGTTGACCACGGTCAAGGCCCGGTACCGGCTTGAGCAGCGCAAAGAGCGCTTGCGCAGGGAAGAGCTAAAAAAAAAAGAAGCGTTAGCCCCCGCCGGTGAAAAAGAACAAACGGCCAGCAGCGATCACGGCGATTGTTTCACCGATGAGCTGCCGCTGGTCGCCGACATGGCCAACTTCGAAGGGAAGCGCCGTTTTGTCCGCCAATGGAAGCAGCAGAAATGGAACGGGCAGCCGTTGACGGTGCGCAACGGCACTTTGGTTTTTACCGAGTCGGTTGCGGTGCACGGCGGTCGTATCGACGTTGAGCCGGGCGCGACTTTGCGCTTCGCCAGAGGCTCTTATCTGGGGACGGGGCTCGGTGACGCCGGTACGCGTATTTTCAAAATCGCTCCCGGTGCCCGACTTGAGATGGATGGCGTCAGATGGAATATGGACCACACCTGGGTGGTGCTTCCAAAAGGAGCCGACTGGCTTGCCGATTTCAGCAGTTTTTCGCTTGCCGGAGCGATGAAGGACAATCGCTGGGAAATTGGCGGCAAGGCGATGCTGGTGCGCGGCATCAACGTCAAAGAGGGGGACTGGGGCAATCGTCTGTCGGTGCATCTGAAGCCGGGCGGAGAGCTGCTCTTGGGCGGTCCCGTCTCTACCAATACGGCGAAGAGCTGTTCGCTCGATGTCATTCTCGAAGGCGGAGCCGTTTCATTGTTTTGGAGTGCCGCTATCGATCCGGGGTTGGTCCGTGTCGCTCCCGGCGCTTCGGTTGAAATCCGCGTGTCGCGGGGGGTCGAATTCGACGAATCGTCAATCTCGGTTCCGGCTGACGCCAAACTCAAAGTTGTTCGGAACGCGCCGCTGCCTGCCGGTTTGCCCGCACGATACACCTTTGATGTCAAGTACGACCGCACCGGCCGCAGTTACTGGATAAGCGCCGACGGATTCAAGTCCTCGGTTGCCGAGTTGGCTTTTCGCTACCCCAATCCGGATTCCGAGTCTGCAATCGCGACTGAAACGCTGCGTACCGGGGATACGCTGTTCCGCAAACGCTTCCCCAATCATCCCGGGCGCAATTCGTGGCAGGTCCGGGCGGCGGTGCGCGATATTTACGGAGACGTGTATGCCACCAACATCACGGTCTCCCGTCCCAGCGCAGTGATACGTAAACCGGCGCCAAACCATCAGGTGCTGGTCGGACATACCGGATATGGCGATGCGCTTGATTTGACCGCGGACATCATGGAGAAGGATTTGTGCAATTTGTACGTCGGTTGGCATACTGCGTCAAAAACCCATCCGGAAAAATGGCCGGAGGAAAAGAGGGAACGATGGTCGAAAATCATCGATGAGCGCAAGCTGTGGTCGATGAGCATCTACGGCGCGGACAACGAGAAGGCGCAGAAGAAACTGAAAGAGATATACGCGGAAAGATATCTGGGCAATAACATCGGGGAATATGCCAGTTTCATCTATCAGGGGCGCAAAGAATGCGGCATACCGATGAATCTGGATCTGCTTGCCGCCAAGAACGCGTTCGTCAACCGATATTGTTCAAAACCGGGCTTCGGCTGGATGTCCAGAGTGCCGTTTATGTTTTCAACGTGCGGCGCCGCGCTTTCCTGCTACGAACTGGCCGGCGGCATCGATTTCATCTGCAACGAGCAGTGGGCGATCGGGGCGATGAACATCGGGCACACCTCCGGCGAGGCGCGTGGTGCGGCGCGCAAGTGGGGACCTGAATACTGGTGCGCCTGGAACGCCCACGAATGGCAAACCTGCGCGCTGCCGTACCGCACCGATCAAAAGTATGATTCCTGTCTGGTGGGCTTTCTGCAGGAATATGTCGCGGGCACGTCCATCATTGTGCTGGAGTCCGGCGCTCAGGGCAAACAGGCTTGGCAATACACTTCAGATACTCCGGATCAGCCGAAAGAGGAGCGTGCGAAGGAGGGGTACGACGGGTATGTTGCACAGCACTACCGGCAGGTCGTCAAAAAGTTTTATGATTGGGTAAAGGCGAATCCGCGCGACAAGGGAACTCCCGAAACGAGGATTGCGATGGCGCTTGGCAATCTTGACTCGTATCTCGGACGTGAGGGAGGGTATGCGGTGTGGAGCCAGCATGATAACGCGCAGACCAATCGGCTGTGGAGATACGGTCCGCCCGAAGAGACGCAGGCACTCCTGAAAAATCTTTTTTTCCCCGTCCCCTCGGATTCGTTGGCGCCGTTTTCAAATCACTGGATCGGCGGAACTCCTTATGGACAGGTCGATGTGATGCAGGTCGACGACGAGACGACCATCGCCGATCTTCGCCGCTACAAACTGCTGGTTTTCGGCGGATGGAATACGATGATGAGACTGGAGCGCGATGTTCTTGAACGCTATGTGAAGGCGGGCGGGACGCTGGTGATGTCGCGTCCGCAGTTGAGCACGCGCATCGACCGTAACTACAAGGAGTACACCGACGCCGATCTGATGCCGTTGTTTGATTTCCTCCCTCCAGAGGGCAAGCCCGGAGAATTTGTCGAAAAGAAGATTGGAAAGGGGCGCTATATTCTTTTTACCGGCAGGGAGTTTCCGGCGGCGACAAGGGAAGGCGCGGAAATCTTCCGGAACAGGGTCTCGGCACTGGCCGGAGAGGTTAATCAAAGCGTAAGGATATCATCACGCGACGGTGAGGACGTCAAGCGCATAGCATACGGCGTGTATCCCAGGAAGATCTATTTTCTCAATACCGACACGAGGAAAAGCCGCACTTTCAACATTGAATATTGCGGAAAGAATCGGGTGATGACGCTCAATCCATGTGAAATCAAGGTGGTCGAAAGATGATAAATGCAGCAGTGCTGGGTGCGGCGATGGCCGCAAAAGGTATTTTGGTGGGGGTTACCGGATATGGTGACAGCCCCGAGCGTTACGAGTTGATGACCAATCGTCAGTGTAATCTCTGGGTGCAGTGGGGCAATCCAGACAACCTAATGCCGGAGCATCTCGGAACGTGGTACGATTGGGCGGTTTCAAACCGTATCCACATCATGACCATTTACGGGCGGCAGAACGGTGCGCAGACCAGGCGTCTGCGCGAAAAATGGGGCGATTTGTATCTGGGCAACAATATCGGCGAATATGCCGGATTCCTCTATCAGGACGAGAAGAGCTATAGCAAATCCTGGCCGAAATGCCGGAATCTGAAAGAGGCGAAGGAATGGTTGACGGGGAGTATGCTCGCCGCTCCGAAGAAACAGCAGCTGCAACGCCCTGATGCGGAACGCGAGCCGTTTCTGTTTTCGACTTCCGGCAGTCCGCTGGCCTGTTACGAGCTGGATGGCGGAATCGATTTTATCTGCAATGAGATGTACGCGGTCGGATGCGGCAACCTCGCCTATGCGACGGCCGAGGCCAGAGGCGCGGCAAAACGGCGCGGAATCAACTGGTGGAGCGCATGGCTTGCGCATGAGTGGCAGACCTGCTGGCCGCGCGTGCCGTACGGTGTCGATCAGAAGTTCCATTCGCTCGAGGTCGGGCTTAAGGAGATGTGGCTGATGGGGACATCGATGATGGTGCTCGAATCGGGTTCGCAAAGCACGCAGGCGCACCCCTATACCCCGGCGGATGCGTCAATGGATAAGTTCGACTCTCCCAAGCAGGGGTACGACGGCGATGCGCCCAAAGCCTACCGCCGGGAAATGAAGAGGTTTTACGAGTGGACAAAAGCACATCCCCGCGCGCAGGGCATGCCGGAGGTTGAGGCCGCGCTCGCCATCGGCAATTATGACGGGTATGTCGGGATGACTTGGGACACTTTCGCCATTTTCGGTCAGCACCACCTTGCCGAAACGAACGCCAATTGGAGGGTGGGCGCTCCTGAATTCACTTGGGAGGCGGTTATGGAGATGTTTTACCCCCGTCCTCACGATTCGATGCGCCCATACGCCAACGGATGGCTGGGCGGATCTCCTCACGGACAGATCGACGTGATAAACATCGATGAGGCGATAACGCCGGACCAGCTGATGCGCTACAAGGCCGTGGCATTCGGCGGATGGAATACCATGAGCGAAAAAATCGCCGCAGTCCTGCGCGAATACGCTAAACGCGGCGGGCAGATCGTGCTGTCCGTGCCGCAACTGTCATCGCGCATCGATCGCGAGTATAGCGAATACTGCGCAGCGGATCTGGTGCAGGCGGTGCCGGGAGTAGCCGTCGGCGAGCCGTTCCTTTCCGAGGATATCCTGATGGTCAAGGAGAGTGCGCCGTCATTTCTAAAGGAAGCATATCCGGCGCATCTGTCGGCAAAGCTCCGAGTGGCTGAGGCGAAACTGGACGAAGGGGTGGAGGTGGTCGCCACCATGGGAAAGAAGCCGTATCTCGTCAAAGCGCCTTGCGGCAAGGGGGCGTTTTGGCTGGTGTTGGCGTGGGACTATCCGGCGGCCCGGCGCGAACTTGAGGAGTTCCCTTCGTTCAGAAGTTTCAGACTCGATTTCTGGAAAACTTTGGTGCGGGGAGTTGTGCGATCCGTTCAATCGCATGCGATTTCGGGAAGTGGAGCCGATTATGTCAATTGGAGCGTGTACCGTGATCGGATATACTTTTTGAACACCGACTGCGTCAGTCCGCGCGAGATAGAATTTAACGGAAGAAAACTCAAGTTTGAACCCCGCCAGATGATCGAACTGGAACGGTCTTCAGCTGTAAAAAAATAAGGAGTAAAAATGAGAACGCGAAAAATGGATGGGATGTTCCTTATGATGGCCGCGGTGATGCCGGCGGTATTGTCATGGGCGGAAATCAAAATGGGAACGCCGTTTACCGATCATGCGGTTCTGCAGCGGAACATGAAAGTTCCGGTTTGGGGAACGGCAAAGCCGGGCAGCAAGATCGCGCTCGCCTTCGCGGGGCAGAATGTTTCGACCACTGTCCCGGAGTCCGGCAAATGGCGGGTCGACCTTTCTCCGATGGAGGCCTCGAAGGAGAGCAGAAGCATGACCGTGGTTGAGACCGTTTCCGATTCGGGAAAAGAGATCGGACGCGTCGAGATAAAAGACATTCTGGTCGGCGAGGTGTGGCTGGCTTCGGGTCAGAGCAACATGGATTTTCATATTTGGGGAAGAAACCCGCGTTTTCGCGACCACGAAGGCGCATTGGTGGTGGCCAGCACGTTTTTGCAGAATGTCCGCTTCGCATCGGTTTCCCGGGCGTGGAGTGTCGAGCCCCAAAAGCAGCACACGCCGTGGGAGATTTTCAATCCGAAATCGATTCTCTCCGGGCATGAGCTTTCGGCGATTGCCTTCTATTATGCTCGCGAACTCTACCTCGCGCTGGATGTGCCGGTGGGTATTGTCAGCGCGGCGTGGGGAGGGACTAATATCGATGCCTGGACGCCGCGCAGCGCGTATGAAGGTTGCTCTGAAGCGCTTCGCCCCACCGCCGAGTACCAGGTCCGCAAAGACTGGCAGAAAAAGCTTCATGCAAAAGGGGTGATCAACCGTGCGGAAAATCAGCCTACCGTGCTGTGGAACGGAATGATTTCGGCGTGGGCGCCGATGGCGGCGAGAGGTTTTCTCTGGTATCAGGGATGCAGCAACGCTTCGGAAGCGCACCTCTACTGCGAGAAGATGCACGCCTTGTACAAGGGGTGGTCGACGAAATTCGAAAATCCGAATTTCAAGTTGTATTTTGTGCAGTTGGCTCCTTACACCAGCAATTGGATGGGAATCGTCGAGGCCCAAAACAAGTTTGCGGCGGAAGAGAAGAATGCGGCCATCGCGGTAAGCGCTGATATCGGAAACTTTGCCGACATCCATCCCAACAAGAAGCGTTCGCTGGCACAGCGGTTGCTGATTCATGCGTTGAAAAACGATTACGGTTTCGATATAAGGCGTTCCGATTCTCCGGTTTTCAAAAATGTGAAATTCGAAGGAAAGCGTGCGGTGCTTTCGTTTGACAATGTTTCGTCATGGTATATCTACGCTGACAACCGTTCGCTCTTAGCGCCCTTTGAACTGGCGGGCGAAGACGGAGCCTGGCACCATGCCAGGGTGGTCAACGCCAAACACGATGGGCGAATCGAGGGTGTAGAGCTGTTGCTGGAAAGCGACAAGGTCGAAAATCCCAAGAAGGTCCGCTACATGGGCAAAAACAAGACCATGGGTACGGTCTACAACGAGCTCTCGCTCCCGTTGGGGCCGTTCCAGAGCCGTTAACGGGTCGTTGCGGGCGTGGAAAATACGTCGGCTGCGGAAATCGGATAGGAAGGATACGTAAAGATGGAAAAAGCATCGATAGCCGGTTCGGTAGCTGCGGGTTTTCCAAGTCCGGCCGAGCAATATCTCGAGCCGCCGCTGGATCTCAATGCATTTCTGGTCAAACGTCCGGCGGCGACCTATTTCGTTCGCGTCAAAGGCGATTCAATGGAGGGCAGGGGAATCCGCGACGGAGATCTGCTGGTGGTGGACCGTTCGCTGGATGCGTGCGACGGTGATGTGATAATCGCCGCGGTCGATGGCGAGTTCACTGTAAAAACGATATGCTTCGACTCCGGCAGACCGGGTGAGGTCAGGCTCCGTGCGGCCAATCCGAAATATCCGGACATCGTGCTGAAACCGGGACAGGAGTTGAATTGCTTCGGCAAAGTCACCGCCTGTATCCACAAATTCACCAGGGGCGCGTGATTTTTTGCGCTTGAATCATGTACGGACTGGTCGACGGCAATAATTTTTATGTTTCATGCGAGCGTGTCTTCGACCCCCGTCTGGAGGGGAGGCCGGTCGCCGTCCTCTCCAACAACGACGGTTGCTGCGTTTCACGCTCAAACGAATTCAAGAAACTCGGAATTCCGATGGGAACGCCATACTTCCAACTGAAGAGGCGGGCCGATTTCGGAGAGTTGATATTTCGCAGCAGCAATTACGAATTGTACGGGGACATGTCGCGCCGGATAATTTCGATACTCAGGCAGGAGGCGTTGGAGGTTGAACAGTATTCGATCGACGAGGCGTTCATCCGTCCGCCGGCGGTGGAGCTTGCCGAATACGGCCGGCGATTGCGGGCAAAGCTTCTCAAATGGACCGGTATTCCATGCGGCATCGGTTTTGCGCCGACAAAGACACTGGCGAAAATCGCCAATCATATCGGTAAGAAGCTGCCGGAAGGTGTGTTCGTAATGCCGGACGACCCTTCGCCGATATTGAGTTCTTTGCCGGTGGAGGAGGTGTGGGGCATCGGCCGGAGGATGGGGGAGCGGCTTAGGAGACGCGGCATTGTCACCGCCGCGTGCTTGCGGGACGCACCCGATTCAGCACTTCGAAGTATCGGCAGCATCGTCACGGTCAGAACCGCCGCCGAGCTTAGGGGGGTGGAGTCGGTCACCGACAGGGGCTATGACGCCGCCCCCGACTCCATCAGCTGTTCGCGCTCCTTCGGCGTTCCGGTGGAGACCGAACCGGCGTTGGCCGAAAGTCTCGCGAATTTTGCCGCTCAGGCCGCCGAGAAAATGAGGGCGCATGCGATGAGGGCGGCCGGGTGCAATATCTACGCCCAGTTTGGAACGGCATGCGAGCCCGGCTGGGCCGATCGGACGGTAGTTTTTCAAAATCCGACGAATGCGACCAACGAGATACTGGCGGCGATTTCCCGGGCGGTCGGCGCCTTGTACGCACCGGGGGTGAAATATCGAAAATCGGGGGTGGTGTTTTTTGGACTGTCATCTGGCGATGCACCCGAGCAGCTTGACTTTTTCCGTCGGCGAAGTGATTCGTCGAGGCAAATGGATGATTTGTACAAGAGGGTTGACGCGCTTAATCGCAAATATGGGCGAGGAAAGATATTTTCCGCTTCAGAAGGCATAAAGCGCGAATGGAAGATGAAACGCTCGCTTCTTTCCAGGCGTGCGACAACCGACTGGGATGAATTGCCCATTGTCAAGTAATGCCTGCTGGAGCGGACATTGCTTTGCTAATCAGCGTTTTTGTGGTATAGTAGAGGGGTTTTCGATTCTGTGGCCGAACTCTGGAAAAATACATGAAAATCTATCTCAAATCACGACGCGAACATTCTTTGCTGCGTAAGCACCCCTGGGTCTTCTCCGGGGCGGTCGATCGCATCGAAGGAGTTGCGGAACCCGGCGAAATCGTCTCTGTCCATTCGTCGTCCGGCGAATTGCTGGGATTCGGCGGGTATTCTCCGAATTCGCAGATCCGCGTTAGAATGTGGAGTTTCGGCCAAGACCATTTCGATGTCGGCAAGTTGCAGGAACGCATCCGTTGCCGCGTCCGCAGCCGCGACCGCTTGCTTTCAAGCGCTTCCACCAATGCCGTGCGCCTGATCAATGCCGAGGCCGACGGGGTGCCGGGATGTGTGGCAGACCAATATGACAAGTATGTCGTCTGTTCGTTTACCGCGGTCGCCAGCGACCGGTACAAAAGCGAAATCGTCACCGCATTGCAATCCGCCGTCGCCGGTTGCGCCGGGGTTTACGAACGCTCCGACTCCGATGTGCGCCTCCGGGAAGGGCTGGAAAAAACCGTTGGACTCCTCGCCGGGAACGAGCCGCCGGAGAAAATTGAAATTTTTGAAAACGGTTCAAGGTTCCTCGTCGATGTCAGAAACGGCCATAAAACCGGATTCTATCTCGATCAGCGCGACAACCGGACCGCAGTCAGAGCGTGCGCCGGCTCGGCGGAGATGCTCAACGCGTTTTGCTATACCGGCGGCTTCGGAATCGCAGCGCTGGCAGGCGGGGTGAAATCTGTCACCCATGTCGATCTTTCGGAAGGAGCGCTTGCGCTGGCCAAAGAGAACGCCGCGCTCAACGGCGGTGCGGAGCGCTCGCAATTCATCAACGGCAACGTGTTCGAGGTGTTGCGCAAATTTCGCGACGGCAGGAGAAGCTTCGATTTGATTGTACTCGATCCTCCCAAGTTCGTTTCGTCCAAAAGCGCGCTGGCGAAAGGTGCTCGCGGCTATAAGGACATCAATCTTCTCGGCATGAAACTTCTGAGGCCGGGCGGAATATTGGTAACGTTCTCCTGTTCTGAACTGATGAGCGTTGAGTTTTTCCGCAAAATCGTTCAGGATGCAGCCGCCGATGCGGGGAGGGATTTCCAGATCATATCCCACCTGCAGCAGGCCAAGGATCATCCCGAAGGGCTGTTTTTCCCCGAGGGTCTCTACCTGAAAGGTCTTTTGTGCCGCGCAATGTGAGGCAAGTGCGGCAAGCGGATCAACGAACGGAGCAAAATGAAAAATAATCTCTGCATTCTTTCGATTATCGCGATTTTCGCCGGGGTGTCATCGGCGGATACCGTTTATCCCCCAAAAGGATGGGTCGAGAAAAAGGATCCCGCCGCGTCTGAATTCGCGACCAAAGGCGGACTGATAAGGATTTACGCTGGCCCAGCTCCGAAAAGCCTCAACTATTACGTCGACTGCTCCGTCTACACCGCGCGTCTTTTCGACCTGCTGTATTCGCCGCTGCTGGGACTCGATCCCGAGACGCTCAAGTTCGTCCCCGGTCTGGCCGACAGCTGGACGGTTTCCGATGACGGATGCGTCTTCACCTTCCACATCGATTCCCGCGCCAAATGGAGCGACGGGAAGCCGGTTCTCGCCAAAGATGTAATCTGGACTTACGACGCCATCATGAATCCCGCCAATCAAACCGGCCCGTTCAAGGTTGCAATGGAGAAATTTTTCCGCCCCGAGGCCATCGACGAGCGAACCGTCCGCTTCCGCGCCAAGGCTGAGCATTGGCACAATCTTGCCTCATGCGGATGTTTTTCGATTATGCCGCACCACGCATATTCGAAAGAGGATTTCAACCGGCTCGACCTTGAGCGTCCGGTGGTATGCGGCCCCTACACCGTTTCCGCAGTGCGCGAACAACGCGAAACCGTGCTATCGCGGCGGAAGGACTGGTGGGCGGCCGATCTGCCCCGCAACCGCGGACTGATGAATTTCGATACGATAATCTTTCGTTACTACGCAGACCGGGTCAACGCTTTTGAAGCGTTCAAGAAGGGAATGGTCGATGTTTATCCCGTGCACAGCGCAAGATTGTGGGCGGTGGAAACGATGGGTACGAAATTTGACCGCAACTGGATAGTCAAGCAGAATGTATACAATTACGATTCGGTCGGCTTCCAGGGGTTTGCGATGAACATGCGCCGGGCCCCGTTCGACGATGTGCGCGTGCGCAAGGCGTTCGCCCATCTCGTTGACCGCGAAACGATGATCAGGACTATGATGTACAATTCATACTTCCTGCATCGTTCCTACTGCGAAGATCTCTACGACTCCGGACGCCCATGCACCAATCCTCAATATCTTTTCGACCCCGGCAAAGCGATGGCGCTCTTGCGGGAGGCGGGCTACAAGCGCGATCCGAAGTCGGGATTGCTCGAGAAAAACGGTGTGCCGCTCACGTTCACCTTCCTCACCCGCGATGCCGGTTCCGACAAGTTTTTGGCGGTCATCGACCGCACTTTGAGCAAGTTGGGCATAACGATGAAAATCGACCGCAAGGATTGGGCAACATGGATGCGAGACATGGACGAGTTCAATTTCGATGTCACATGGGCGTCGTGGAGCGGCATGCTTTTCCGCGATCCGGAAGGGATGTGGTCGTCGAAGGAGGCGAACCGGCCGTCTTCCAGCAACGTGACCGGTTTTTCCGATCCCCGGGTCGACAAGTTGATTGAGGAACAGAAAACCGTTAACGATATCGGGCGGCGCAACGAAATCATGCGCAAAATCGATGCGATCCTCAGCGCCGAAGTTCCCTATGTCCTGCTGTGGAATTTGCGCAGCACGCGCCTTTTGTACTGGAATTCGTTCGGCATGCCGGATTCGGTTCTCTCCAAATACGGCGATGAAATGTCGGTGCTTTCGCATTGGTGGTACGATGAAGAATCCGCTTCGGAACTGAAAAGTGCGATGAAAAAAGGTGAAGCGCTCAGTGCGCGCGAAGAAAATGTCTATTTTGACAAACAGGAGAAAAAATGAAATTTCCGGTTTCCTTGGATAAGCCCCTGGTTATTTTTGATATTGAAGCGACGGGTCTGTCCGTCAGATCCGACCGCATCATCGAACTGGCCGCCATCAGGATCGAACCCGACGGGACGCGCACGGAAAAATGCTGGTTGCTGAACCCGATAATCCCCATTCCGATCGAAACGACGGCCATTCACGGAATTACCGACGACATCGTAAAAGATTGCCCCACCTTCCGGGAGAAGGCATTGGAGATACTGATGTTCTTCGGCGAGGCGGACCTGGGCGGTTTTGCGGCAGGGCACTTCGATATTCCGATCCTGGTCGAGGAGTTTGCCAGAGTGGGAATGAGTTTCGATGCCGACGGCAGAAGGGTGCTTGACGCCCAGAAGATTTTCCATGCCCGGGAGCCGCGCGATTTGACCGCCGCGGTCAAATACTATTGCGGGCATGGGCATGAAGATGCCCACGGCGCGGAGGCCGACACCCGCGCAACGCTCGAGGTGCTGATCGGGCAGTTTGAAAAATACGAAGATCTTCCTCGTTCAATGGATGCCTTGGACCGGATGTTCAATCCCATCGACCCGTTTAACGCCGACCGCCGCGGTTTGTTGCGTTGGGTGAACGGGAAACTGGTGGTGAATTTCGGCAAGAAGAAGGGCATGGAGCTGGAAGAGCTGGCGAAAAACGAGAAGAATTTTCTCAAATGGATAGTCAAGGGGGATTTCCCGCTCGATACCCGCCGAATCTGTGAAAACGCGCTCAACGGCAATTTCCCGTCGCCGCCGACGATCAAAAAGTCGTTGCCCGGTTGAAAACACCGATTGACTGACAAAGTGAAAAAAAAGTTGATATGTCATTTTTGACAAATCATACACAATTGGCTAAAATACAATTGCTTTTTTGGGAAAGTATAAAATCAGCGAGAAAGGGATGTTATGCGAAAGATTGTTTTTGCATTCTTTATGGTCGGCATTAGTGCTTTTGCCGCCGACCCGGTAGACTGTTATTGGTTTACGGTGGCGGGAATTAATGCTACCACGTATGCGAATAACAACACCGGTTATGACAATGCCGGTCGTGCTTTAGGCGGTTTTAGGGCTGATTACGGTGGAGTGCTGAATATGGCTCCCAACGGCAATAATGCCCTTGCCCCGACCAGCGGATTTACTTTCAACGTGGCAAATATAACGCTGGGCGGCATTAACTTCTCAAACACCTGTTGGTGCGTTTATTCGCACACCACGGGCGGTATCAAGACCACCATGGTCGGTGCACGTCCATTCATAAACGCCGAAGAGATGACCTACGGCCCCCGTATCGGTCCGCGTTGGCAGTTGCAGGGCGAGACTACCAACACGCTCGTTAAGATCGGCGGCGGTAATCTGACTCTCGATGATAAACCGTTCATACTGTTTGATACGGTGGAAGTGCAAGACGGCTTCCTTGCAACGACCAGCACGCTGGAAACTGTCATCACCGATTGCCCGGTGCTGTTGACCGACGGCGGCATCAGCTATAAGCCGGCCGCAGCCGCCGAAGGTGCCGCTTCGGCGAAAATCGCATCCGGTGGTATTGCGGTGGACAGCCTTTACGGTGAAATTGCCATTGCCCGCGGTGATAACGACAGTGCTGCTCTTGCCTTCGGCCCGTTGGAGATGGCGGATAGCGCCTTGCTTTCGATTGACAACAGCGGATCGCTCGGCTCCTCCGAGAAAATCACCTTTGCAGAGTACTCCTCGGGCGATATGCCCAGCTCCGTCGTTTTGCGTGACGCATCGGCGGCTGGTAAGCCATACGCGTTTGCCACTTATACCGCAGACAACGGCATTACCGCAAAATCGTCCTCCGCCGGAACCGCAACGCTTGGAAATACGGTGTTGGTCAACACTTCGGAAGTAGGAGGGTTTACCTCTGAAACTGCAATCAATTTTAATCAGGAACGCGGCGTGATCTGGAAGGCATCTCCGGAAAATATCGTCGACATGAAAACCAGACTTTGCGGAGCGGGGGGAGTGGTATTTGCCGGTCGTTACGATGCGGTAAATCCCAGCGCCTTCGCTTTCTATGACGGAGACTGGAGCGATTGGACCGGAGGAACCGCTCTTGCCGGTGTCCGTGCGGTGATGCGCGGTGTCAAACCGTTCCCCGCCGATTCGCCGGTCGTTCTTGACGGAGCCAAACGCTATGGTTCATCCTCCCTTTATTTCGAGTCATCGTTGGCGCCGGAGAATGATTTCGTCGTCTCCGGGTGGGGTTATCAAGGCGACGGCGCGATTTTTGCCGCTGAAAATGCGAAAGTTGATTTTGCCGGAGAGATTAGTCTGGCTGATTATGCGCGCTTCGGCGGTGCCGAAGGCTCGGAATTCACCTTTGCAAAGCCGATTACCGGCAACGGTTCTTTTGAACTCGCCAGCGGTTCGGTTGTTTTCAGCGAGAAAAACCAGTATGGCTCAACTCACGTCAAGAACGGCAAGCTTACGGTTGCCGCGAACGGAACATTCGGTACCGGCGATGTTACAATGACCGGCGGCACGATCGTTTTCGACGGCAATACAGAAACATTTGAAAACAAAATCACAACGAGCGGAGGTGTCGTGGAATTGCGCAACAACGCATCCCCGGTTATCGCCTCCTCCGACAATTACATCCAATCGTTGTCTATCGAGCATGGTTCGTCGCTGCAGGTGTCCGGATATGTCAAAATCAATGCCGCCGATTTGGAAGATGGAGGAGTCATCAAAGGTATCGGCGGTACGGTTGAATTATACTGCGCAGATGATGTTACACTCTCCGGCAATCTTTTCGACGGTGCGGGGGGCAAACTTTCGGTGATTAAGAGCGGTCCCGGCGTGTTGGAGTTGAGTAGCGGTCACGCCTTCTCCGGAGAACTTACCGTCAGAGAAGGCGAAATCACTCTGGTCACAAAGAATATTCTGAAATCAAAGTCGGTGCTGTACCATCTTGATTCCACGGTGGCATCCTCGGTGTTCGCCGACGAGAACGGCCTTGTTACGAATTTAACCTCGATTGCCTCTACCGCCCCATTCTCGTTTGGGGCGTCACAAGTTGCCAACGCAAATCTCCCGTCCAATGGGGTAGGCAATATCAACGGCAGATCGTCAATCAGTTTTACCCGTTCGCGCAAGACCCGTTTGGTCGGAACGAAGAAGTTGACGCATCGTACGGTGTTCCTCGTCATCTCCAAGCCGGTAGTCGCCGGAGGATACTCAGAACTGTTCGGGCAGGATTGTTACGATCGCGGACTTCGTCTGGGAATGGATTCGAAGGGCACATTTAACACATGGGAATATTGCAACAGCTTCTTGTCGTATGACAATCTCTTCGTCAACAACCTGTCATGCGCAGACAAAACCGATCGTACCGCGGCATCTGCCGAGCCGGTGCAGATTATTCGAATGAACCTGAATTATGATTTCAAACCTTCAATCGGCGGATTCCATCCCAGCGAACTTGGGAGGTCGATTACCTGCGAGTTCGGAGAGATTATCGCATTTGATCGGGTTCTCAGCGAACTTGAGAATCAGGAGATTGAAAACTATCTCGCTAAGAAGTGGGGCGTTTCCGAATCCGGATTGCACGTTGGCGTCGGTGACATAGACGACCACTCGATGTCATTCGAATATGGTTCGATTAACCTTGGCAACAGCGGCATCCTCAATCTTAACGGATGTGACTTGTCGGTAGGCGAATTGACCGGCAGCGGAACCATTCGCAACGACCTTTGCACGGCATCGCAGGTTTCGGTCGCCAGCGGCGGTGCGTCGTTCAAGGGTATCATCGGTCCGAATGTGGTTTTTTCGGGCAGCGGAGATTTGGAGATCGCATCCAGCGGCGGTCGTCTTGAACTCGGCTCCGGTAACGTCAAACTGGCCGGCTATAAGATTGATTTGCCTACTGACGGTCTTTTGTATCAACTGGATGCAACCGCAGACGATTCCATGCTTTTTGATGAAAGCGGCTCTCTCACCAATTGGTCGAGTGTCGCCGGAAGCGTTAAAGCATTCTACTTCGATCCGGCTAAAAGCAACGAAAACTGGGTCGTGTCAAGCGCTCCCACTCGCGTTGAAGATGGCATCAGTGGCAAACCGGCGGTGAACTTCACCTCAAAACAGGCGCTGATTTCAACGGATATGGTTTCCGTTCGCACGATTTTTGTCGTGGCCAGACCAACTACTGCCAGTTCCGCCGCTATGTCAGGGCTCTGGGGACGCTATGCCTATGATTTAGGTTTGCGTTACAACGGCAATTACGCGCTCCAGGTTGCGCAGTATTTCTACCAGGGATCGATCGCTCGGGCAAATGGCAAACAGGCGGGGACATTCTCCAATCTCACCGTCCATGACGGAACGATGAAGCCGTTCCTGGTCACCTTTGGCATGCTCCCACAAGCCGGGGCCAGGGCAAAGGTATACAATGCGCTAAACCTTTACTTCTGGAACCGCGGCGGCACACAGATGATCGGTGAAGTTATCGCCTATAGCCGCTTGCTCTCGATTGAAGAGATCGAGAAGATTGAAAACTATCTCCGCGCCAAATGGCTTTTGACCGACCCCTTGCCGCAGAGCGGGGTGGCGGAAGTAAACTCAGTGGTGGTTGATGTCGACAAGAACGGCGACGTGGTGCCCGTGAAGGTGGAAGGTGATGTGAAATTCTCCGATGACGCAAGCCTTTCCTACAACGGAGAACCTTCCAAAACCGGGCACCTGGTGCTTTCGGTCGATGGAACGGTCGAAGGCTCTCTTGCCAATGTTGAAGAAGTAGCCGGAATGGACTTTGTTCGCGAAGGCAATGTCTGGCGTTTGCGCAATTACGGATTGATATTGATGATCAAATAAAAGGTGCCAGTAAGCTCTGTAGCAAAAGTCGCCGGAGGATCGCTTCCCTCGGCGACTTTGCCGATGTGAACGGTTTATTAAACAATGCGGATGGTTTTAATGTCTGCATTTGATCAAAGGAGTATGCAGATGAGAGGATTGTTCGCATTGTTTTTAATCACTGCCGCAGCGGTGCCGGTCTGTGCCAAGCAGTGGAAGGTTGAATATTCAACTACCATTGACGAAGTAAACGCATGGGCGGTTCAGCCCGGTGACGAGGTGCTGTTCCGTCGCGGCGGCATTTGGCGGGGAACGCTGAGGCCGAAATCGGGAAAAGCCGGCAAACCGATTCTTTACGGGGCGTTCGGCGAAGGCGAAAAACCGCAACTGTCTCAAAGCGTGGACGCTTCAAAGCCAGATATGTGGAGAAGTGCTAACCATCATGGGAGATTCGGGCTCTGGTCGACATCCGAAGAGCTTGCCGACCGGCTCGGCGATGAAGTCGGATGCCTGATGGCCTGCATCGGCAAAGTGCAGGACGGTCAAACTCAGGAAAACATCTGGAGACTTGTCGAGGCTGAGACCAACGTGACCGAGCAGATGTATTTTTGCTACGAGCCTGAGAAGCGGCGCGTGGTGGCAAAGCGCTGGTCAAACCCCGTAAACTGGCTCGGCAATGTCGAACTTTGGATCGCAAAACCGATTATCGAACAGATTTCGTGCCATGATATCGTTTACGACGGACTGTGCGTCCGCTTCGGCGCTACCTACGGATTCTGGTGCCGCGATGCGGAAAATATCGTGATTCGCAATTGCGATATTTCGTACATCGGCGGCGCAAGGCGGAAGGGGGTTCCGCTGAAGATGCAGAATTCCCGCATCGGAGATGGAATCGCTTTCTCGGGTAAGGTTCGCAACTGTCTGGTTGAGCGGTGCCGCATCTGGCAGATGTACGATGCGGCGGTGGCAATCGAAGGCGGAGATGTCGACGGATTGACGGTTAGGGACAATGTCATCTGGAAGTGCGAACAATCGGTGCGCTACGCTAGCGAACAGGCGGGCAAAACCAAGAATGTGAAAATCTTGTACAACACGTTCGCCGATGCGGGCTTCGGGTGGGCGCGTACGCAACGGCGTAGCCGGCGTCTGGTCCGTCACGTATTGCTGGGAACCAATAATTCGCATACAGTAGGCTTTTCGGTGGTGTCCAACCTCTTTCACCGCACTTTGCAATTCGCGGTTGAGCAGATGAACGAGTGGCCGCTCGAGCTGGACGGAAACCACTACGATCTGCCCTTTGAATGGGGAAACGTGGTGAACAATTTCACCTTTCGCCAAGGCTGGAAGGTAAACGAGGCCGGTGCTCCGGCCGATTTCAAGAACGGAAAAAAGGAGTTTAACCGCTTCCGCGAGGCAACCGGGCATGAAAAGAACGGACTTTTTGCCGATGCCGAGCTTAACGATCCCTACCGCAAAGACTACCGGTTCTTCGAGAACGATTCCGGACGCGGTGCGCGCATGATGCCGGGAATCGACGAGGATCAGAGTCTGGGGCAGTGCAGCAAGTACGATACCGAGTTTTTGCGCAGCCGCAGATTTTCAATCACCGCTGGCGGACGTCAGGAGTATGTAATGGTGGCGCGCGGAAGGTACAACGGGCCGAGCGATCCCGGAGGACCTTATGCGTTTTCAAATATCGAGTCGGCTGGACCCGTCAAGCTGACGGTGAAATCGCTGGACGGCCGCGATCTTTCAAAGGCGGCAGTGCGTCCCGCTCGAGCACCGGTAAAGACCAAGGTGATAGACTCGACGACCCTTGAAATCGAAGTGGCGCGTCCGTGCAAATTCACGGTGGAGCCCGATGAACGGATTGGAGCCTTGCTGGTTTTTGTCAATGAGCCGGAGAAGAATATTCCCGATGAAAACGATCCCAATGTCAAGGTTTTCGGACCCGGCATCCATCGCGTCCGCGGCGATGTCATCAGCTTGAAATCCAATCAGACGCTGTATCTGAAAAAGGGCGCGGTTGTGCAGGCTGCGGTAGCGGCGCGCGGAAACAACATCCGCATTTGCGGCCGGGGCGTGCTTGACGGATCGATCTATCAGCATACGTGGGGGCGGAAGGGTCCGACTTATTCGTTTGTGCATCTGACGCGCGGCCGCAATATGACATTGGAGGATGTGACGCTTTTGGGTTCTTTTCACTGGACGGTATATCCGGAGGCGGTAGACCATGTGACTTTGCGCAACGTCAAGATCGTGGGCGACCGCAATTGCAACGACGACGGCATCGATCCCTCCAACTGCCGCGATCTGCTGATTGACAACTGCTTCTTTCGGACGCAGGACGACTGCATCGCGGTCAAGGGCATCAACATGAAAAATGGTCCCTGCGAACGCATCACGGTGACCAATTCCATCTTCTGGTGCGATTTCGCCCGCATCGTGTGCATCGGACACGAATCGAGCGCCCCCCATATGAGCGATTTCAGGTTCGTCGACAACGACGTGCTTTACTATGTTCGTCCGCTGCTGATAGTGCAGCCAGCGGATAACATGTCGATATCAAACATCGTCTACCGGAATGTCCGCGTGCATACCGACCGCCGCCGTCGCGCCGCCGCCGCATTCGACATCCAACCGGTAAATACCGTCTATTCCAAAACGAAAGAGCCGGGGCGCATTGAAAATGTGACGGTGGATAACGTCGAGATATCTGGAATTGATGTTCCGGTGCGAATCAACGTCAAAGGGTACGATCAGAGTCGCGTCACAAAAAACATCTCATTTGGAAATATCACATTCAACGGCAAGCCGGTAACGGCGCAGTCTCCGTGTTCGCCGATCCGGCCGACCGACAAATGGCGCTGTCATTGGTTTGACGATCCGGCGTACCGGATCGGTCCCTATGTCTCAAACGTTTCCGTCAAGGCGGCACCGGAGGAAAATCCCCAATGTTCCGTCGAGCCGCGCGGTACCGCCGGATGGTGGAAGCGCTGGCACGAGAAACAGACCGAGGCCAAACAGTATCAAATGAAGTCGGTCGGCACGGTGTTTCTCGGCGACTTTTTCGCGCATGCGTGGGAGCGGGTTCCGGCATTTGAGGAGATCAGAAAGAACGGAGGGGCGCTTTCGCTGGGATATGCGGGCGATCGTGTCCGCAATATGATCTGGCGCTGCCTCAACGGCGATCTGAACGGATATCAGGCCAAGCGCATTGTCATTTGCGCCGGAAAGAACGATCTGGCCGACGGTGCTGAGCCGGAGGCCGTGTTTGCCGCGTTGAAGGATCTGGTTGCGGTGTTGCGCAGGCGTCAAGACCGTTCGAGGATCGTCATTACCGCCATTCCGCCGAGCAGCGGAAAACATGGAGGTTTGAAGTCCGGATATGCGATGAAGGTCAAGCGATACAACGAACTGCTTTCGACCTTGTCGAAACAAAAGAACGTAGAGTTCATGGATTTGTCCGATTTCTGCCTTTTGCCGGACGGGAAGTTGAATAGTAAAAACTATTTGGCCGACAAGATCCATTTCAATTCCGCCGGATATGCCGCCTGGCTTAAAAGACTCGAGCCCGGTAAATCGTCCAAGTGACGGACTTTTCATGGGAGCGCAAGCGAGAAAGGGAGCAATAGAATGAGAAGATTGATATTCGCAGCAGTGTTGACCTCAGTCCTGCGTCTTTGGGGAATCGAAGATGTGGCAGTTGCAATTCGTTTCGATGACAACCATGCGCCCGAAAAGTGGAAGGCGGTGGCGGAGGTATTTGAAAAAGCCGATTCGCGCTGTTCTTTCGCGGTATGTTCCGGACGGCTTACGCCGGAGCAGGGCAAGTGCCTTAAAGAGCTTTCCGATCGCGGTTTCGAAATTATGGACCACACCTCGTCGCACGCGATTTACGAAGTGCAATATCTTCTGCAGGAGGACTTCGCTAAGGTCAATACCAATCAGGCGTTTGTCGCCAAGGTGAATGCTGAGACGCGAAAGATCTACTGCACGGCCGATGTCGATTTGAAGCACGAGAAGAATTTTATCTTCAGAGCGAGTGTATCGAACAGTGTGCTGGTTTGCACCGATGCGAATATGACTTCCCGCCTCTCGTGGACAAAGAAGGTGTGGATTCCGTCGAAGAAGGCGCTGTTTGGAATCGTCTTCTCCGAAGGCCGGATGGAACTTCGCGACTTCTGGCGAAAGTATGTGCCCGACTTCAATCTGGCGCAGTGCGAAATGGTACTGGTGCATCAGGGGGCAATCCAGCCCTGCGCCGATCTGCTACGGATGAACGCGGAGGCGACAAAAGCGAATTTCGCCCACTTCGGACTCCCCTCCCCAAAGACGTGGATTCAGCCCGGCGGATGGGAGGCGTTCGTCGACGCGCGACGACTGCGCGATGTCTACGGCGCTGAATTCGGATATACCGGAGCCGACTGCGTAATGCCGATCGAAGCGAGCTGGAGTTCTGTCGATTTTATCGCGCCCGATGAATGGCGCCGCTGGATGCAACGTCCTAGTTTTACTTTCTTCGACAATGGGGAAACGCTGCAGCAGGCATGGGGTCCGGTCGCCAAGGCACTGAAGGTTAGGCGTCCCTTGCCGATAATAAGCCATATCAGCGTGTCCAGGGCGGGTGGACTCGAGAAGTGGCTCGATCTGACGCGGCAATATCTCAAGCGTTTGAAGGACGAGAAGGTCGCGACCTTGACCTGGGCGCAGATGAGCGACAGGTTTTACGGGCCGTTCAAGGCGAAAGCGACGCAGCTTGGGCGTTTGACCCCGGCGCCCGGTCCGGCTCCGCGCATCAATACCCCCGCCTTCTACGGTGCCCGGCCCGGTCATGAAATCGTCTGGCGCGTTCCGGTCACTGGCGAGCGTCCAATGGCGATTGCCGTCGGCGGGCTGGAGAACCTTCCCGGCGGAAAATTGAAATTCGACCCTAAGACGCAGGTTCTGCGCGGAATAGTCGGTCAGCCCGGCGACTATCCGTTGACTGTCAGCGCGTCGAACCGCCATGGAAAGGAGAGCAAGAAGCTGATTTTGAAAATCGGCGACAGGCTGGCGCTTACGCCTCCGTTGGGATGGAACAGTTGGAACTGCCATTATGGAGGAGTCAACGAAGGTCATCTGAAGGCAGCCGCCGACAAACTGGTGGAGTCGGGGCTTGCCGATTTGGGATATCAATATGTGAATATGGACGCCTGGTGGCAAATCAACAACAATCCGCAGGCGGCGAAATATCCCGAGATGCATGGTGCGGCGCGCGACAAGAATGGCCGGATCATGTCAAACGCGAAATTTCCGGATATGAAGGCCCTGACCGAGTACATTCATTCGAAGGGGTTGAAGTGCGGAATCTATTCCTCTCCCGGACCGTTTTCGTGCGGAGGCTGTGAGACCAGCTGGCGGCACGAATATCGTGACGCGGCGCGCTTTGCCGAGTGGGGATTTGATTATCTGAAGTACGATTGGTGCAGTTACGCCAACGTGGTGAAGAACGAGAAGAGCAGCAAGGAGATGTTTGCCTTGCCCTATCGGGTGATGGGTCAGGCGCTGGCCCGGCAAAAGCGCGACATCGTTTTTGCGATGTGCGAATACGGCATGGATGAACCCTGGTTCTGGGGAGAGTCGACGGGAGCGCAGCTCTGGCGCACGACCGGCGACGTTCACGACAAGTGGGAGCGGATCGAGACTGCAATCAACATTCACCGCAATATCTGGTTTTGTTCGAAGCCGGGGGCGTGGAACGATCCAGACATGCTTGTGCTGAAGGCGGATCATAGGAAGTGCGGGCTTACCCCCAACGAACAGTATACTCATATTTCGATGTGGAGCCTGTTCGCCGCCCCGATGCTGATCGGATGTAAACTGCCCGAGGCGGACGAGTTCACGATGGGACTGCTGGCCAATCCCGAGATCATCGAGATCGATCAGGATGCGCTGGGCGCTGCGGCAGCTCCGATAACGGTCAATCCCTTCTTTGAAGTGTGGGCGCGCCCTCTGGCCAACGGGGATGTCGCTTACGGCATTTTCAACCCGAGCGCAACGCAAGACATCAAGGCCAGAATCGTGCTCGACCGGGATTTGGGCCTGAATGGCAAGTGGATGTTCAGGGATGTCTGGCGCAGGAGCGACATCGGGGTAAAGAGCGGTTCGTTCGAGTTGGAGATTCCCGCCCACATGACCTACGTATTCCGCGCGAAAGCGGAAGAGGGGGGTAGAATCCGTCCGTATCTGACGGATATCCGCAATATGTCATGGCAACGGAAGTGGGAGTTGAAGCGTCCGCTGTTCATGTACGAGTTGAACGCCAATTCTCCCGAGCCCGGCGGCAAGCAGCCGGACGGATTTAAATTCTCCCCCTGATCCGGCTTGCGGCCGTGAAAATTCAGGAACATTGTTTTTGTGTTTCCGAGACGAATATCCCCATTTCGAAATCTCCAAATTTATGCTATAATAACACCTTCAAAGCAACCTTTACACAATGGTAGGCACAGAGGTGTTTTATGCTGGTTGATTTAAATGCTGTCCTGAAAGATGCGAAAAACAATGGATATGGCGTCGGTTTGTTCAATACGACCGATACGGATATGTTGGAGGCGGTGATCTTAGCAGCCGAGGAATTGCGTTCGCCGGTCATTATCGGTACGGCTGAGGTTCTGCTTCCTTACGGAGAACTCAAGCTGCTCGCTCCTTCAATCGTCGCCGCCGCCAAGCGTGCAACGGTGCCGGTTGTCGTCCACTACGACCACGGATTGACCCCGGAGAAAACCATTGAAGCGATGGATTTGGGTTTTTCCAGCGTCATGTTCGATGCCTCCACGCTTCCCTATGAGGAAAATGTCGCGGCCACCGCCAGCATTGTAAAGCTCGCCCATAGCCGCGGTATTACGGTTGAAGGCGAAATTGGGCATGTCGGACAGGCGGATCGCCCCGATGATTTGGCCGAAAACGGTTACACCACCGTGGAAGAGGCGGTGCGATTCCAGGCCGATACCGGGGTTGACGCGCTGGCCGTTTCCTTCGGTACCGCACACGGGGTCTATAAATCAAAACCCCGTCTCCAGCTCAAACGCCTTGCGGAAATATCCGCCGGCGTCGATGTTCCTCTTGTCATGCATGGCGGCAGCGGACTTAGCGATGATGATTTCCGCAATTCGATTGCAAGCGGCATCGCCAAGGTCAATATCTTCACCGACCTTTGCGTTGCCGGTTCCCGCGGCTGTCAGGAGGCGCTCAGGCAGGGTCTGGGATATCTCGAGATGAGAAACCTCAAGGTGGCTGAAATCAAAAAGGCGGTAGTTGAGAAAATCAAATTGTTCGGTTGCGCCGGCAAAGCTTAACTCCATCTCGAGCAACGGGAGATCTCCGATGAAAGTCAGCGATATCGTTAAATGGACGGGAGCCAAATGCTCGGGAAACGTTCCCGAATCGTGCGGAGCCGTGAGTCAGGATACGCGGACGCTGGGTTTGAGCGCGCTTTATGTCGCCTTGCGCGGAGAGAATGCCGACGGTCACAATTTCGTTGCCGATGCTTTGGCGCGCGGTGCCGCCGCCGCGCTGGTCTCAGATGCCTGGAAAGTTCCTCCCGAGCTCTCCTCCGCTCCGCTCTTGCGCGTGCGCGATCCGCAACGCGCATTGTGGGACATCGCCCGCAACTGGCGGCAAACCTTCGCCATGCCGAAGACGCGCATTGTCGGTCTGACCGGAAGCTCGGGCAAGACCACCACCCGGGAGATGATAGCTGCGCTGCTGGCGGCTAAAAAAGCCAAGGTTTGCGCAACCAGCGGAAATTTCAACAATCATATCGGGCTGCCGCTCTCCATCCTGTCGATGAAGCCCGGTTGCGATTTCGGAGTTTTCGAG
>JAZQGX010000251.1:0-12623 GCA_045540275.1 Kiritimatiellia bacterium
TCTCTCTTTTTGCAAGGTAGCAATCACGTTATAATTATATCATATTTTTTACAGTCATGCAAGGGAGGATATATGTTTTATTGATTTTTTTATCAATCGAGGTTCTAAAAGTGGTCAACGAAGTGGAAAAGTCGGGTTATACCACAAAAACGCGCGATGCATTTGCACGAGGAGTTTGAGAAGTTCTGTGCAATCGTCGCATATGGAAGTAAAGGCTTTGTCACCATCAACGAGTTCGGCATCGCGCAGAAGTTCTCTTAGAAATGGCGGCGAGCGAATTCATGCCCGGATCCTGTCTTTAAGTACCGCTCAAAGGACTGTGCTTTGTCTATCGATTCAAACGCGATGTAGGTTCAACCTTCCAAGGGCGAAATTTCACCGTATGGGGAGACTTGCCGGAATTATGCTCATCAAGGCGAGATTGCAGGTCAGCGGTATGGCCAATGTACCGTTGTGTGGGATTCGAAATGCTTCTAAGTATGTAGGTGTAGAACATAAGTTGTTTAGGGATGTTCTTTATGGTGTTCTCGTTTTTTAGCCCTCCTACGCGGCTTCGCCGGCTACGGAGGGCACCATCCTTCGTAAACAGCAATTATATCCTTCAATGGCCCGCCATCCGTAGTCAAACAGCTTGCTGTTTGCGAAGGATGGTGGAGGCGGGGGGAATCGAACCCCCGTCCGAAACAACGTCCAGAAAGTGTCTACGAGCGTATCCGGCGATTAAATCTCGCATCAGGGATGCCTGTCGGCGGGCTTGCCCCGATGCCAGCATTCGATTGTACGAGCTCGAAAGTCCAAACGCAAAACTTTCGGCAAGACCTGCTAGTCAACGCTTCCCCGCTTAGCAGATATCAGCGGTTCCGCGATGGGCCAATCAATTAGGCCGCATAAGCGAAGTCATTGTTCGCATTTATGGTTTGCCTTCGGGATTTACGAGGAACGAAGACACCCTCGGCTCGCAACCGGCCTTTCGCATGCCCCGTCGAAACCAGTCGCCCCCTTGTTAGAAAAGAGGGTAGAATCATATTCTTTTTTTGAGGCGATGTCCAATAAAAAAAGAGAAGAAGGAAATTTGAAAAACAAAAAAGCGCATCTCTATCACTACTTTTCGAGAAACGCTTTTAAAGATGGTGGGCAATACTGGACTCGAACCAGTGACCCCTACCGTGTGAAGGTAATGCTCTAACCAACTGAGCTAATTGCCCATCAATGTAAATTTGAGTCAATATGATATTCAATTAGCGTCGATGCGTCAAGAACGATTTTAATGGCATGAATGGACAATTTTGCATGGATAATTGCACATTTTCGCCTAGAAGTCTGAAGTCCTAAGTCCAAGGTCCTCTACAAATGTGCGCATGAGATTACGGTGCGGATGAAATTATCGGGAGCGCGAGCGACCTCGCGAGCCGCATGTTGTTTTTTACGTCCATTACAAGGCTGAATAACGAATAACGAAGAACTTGTCATAAATGGGCTTTCCGTGCTAAAATAACGGTTGTTCCGGTTGGGGAGTGCCCGACGGATATTTTCATAATTAAACCAAGAGGTGTTATGGCCAGTGATGATGCCATTGAAGTGGTAGGAACCGTGGTCAAGGTTTTGCCTGCGACAATGTACACGGTTCGTCTCGAAAACAATCATGAAGTGTTGGCGCACATTTCAGGGAAAATGCGCAAATTTTTCATCAAAATCGCCTGCGGCGACAAAGTGACCTTGGAAATTTCCCCATACGATTTGACCAAGGGCCGCATTATTTACCGCCACAAGTCGTAACCCTGGTATTGACCGGGAGGTCAAAACGGGAGAATTGAACAAATGGAATATCTGTTGCTGATAGTCGGCGCGGTGCTGGTCAACAATTTCGTGTTGAGCCGCTTTCTGGGATGTTGTCCATTTTTGGGAGTTTCCACCTCGCTGAAAACCGCAGGAGGGATGTCAGGCGCGCTGATGTTTGTAATGGTCGTGGCCTCTGCTGTGACATGGTGTCTAGACCGTTGGTTGCTCGCTCCTTTCGGACTTCAAAGCTGCATGCGGACGCTTTTGTTCATTCTCGTCATCGCCTCGCTTGTGCAATTCGTTGACATCGTCATGAAACGTTATGCTTCCACCTTGCATGGCGCTTTGGGTATATTTCTGCCGCTGATTACAACGAATTGCGCAGTGCTGGGCGTCGCATTGCTCAATATGCAACTTGAATACGGTTTCTTCAAATCTGTCGTGTTTGGCTTCTCTGCCGCTGCGGGATTTGCGCTTGCATTGATGATTTTCACCGGATTGCGGGAACGCATTCTTCGCGCCGACCCTCCGCGCTGTTTCCGAGGAATAGCGGTTTCTCTAGTGACCGCCGGTCTTTTGTCTTTGGCGTTCATGGGTTTTACCGGTCTTGTGAAATAGGGGAGTAGTTATGACGTTCGTTCTAATCGCGGCGGCTTGCATCGGGATGGTGGCGACAGTCTGTGCAGTGGCGTTGGCGGTTGCCAACCGCTTCATCAGCGTCAAAGAAGATCCCCGTATCGGTCAAGCCGCCTCGATTCTGCCTGGCGCCAACTGCGGTGGATGCGGATTCGCCGGATGCGCCGACTATGCCCGCGCCATGGTGCTGTCAGATGCTCCGCTTAACAAATGTCCAGTCGGCGGCCCAGATGTCGTCAACGAATTGTCGCATCTCTTCGGACGCGATTCCGGCGGCTCCGGCGAGAAGATGGTCGCCTATGTCGCCTGCGGCGGAACCGATGAGGTCGCATCGCGCCGTGCGCTGTACAACGGCATCAACGACTGCTCGGCGGCATCCGCCACCGGGGGAGGAGACAAGGCTTGCCGTTGGGGCTGCCTCGGGTACGGGTCGTGCGCGCACGTCTGTCCCAGCCATGCCATCTCGTTGGATTGCGGTGTGGCAAAGGTCGATCCCGAAAAATGCGTTGGTTGCAAAGCGTGTGTCGACGCCTGTCCACGAAAGGTCATCAAGATGGTGCCGGCTTCCGCACCAGTGCATGTACGCTGCTCCTCTCACGACAAAGGTCCTAATGTGCGCAAGGTTTGCACGGTAGGGTGCCTCGGCTGCGGTTTGTGCGCAAGATTGGCACCTGGAGCATTTGCCGTCGAGGCGTTCCTTTCTTCTCGCAATTATGACGTTCCGTTGCCCGAAAACGAGACGGCTTCTGCCAAATGTCCGGGGCGTTGCATCCGTTACGGTGGACAGTAGGAGATCTGCGCCATGAAAATTGAGCTTCCTAAATTCAAATTCAAAGGCGGAGTGCATCCCCGCTACTGCAAGGAACGTACCGCCGACTCTCCTGTGCGCAGACTCCCTCGTCAGGAGCGGTTGCTGGTGCCGCTTTCAATGCATTTGGGAGCCCCCGCCAAACCAGTCGTCAAGGCGGGCGACAAACTGCTCAAGAATCAGCTTATCGCCGAACCGAACGGTTTCCTTTCCGTTCCCGTCTATGCGCCAGAGGGAGGAACGGTCAAGGCCATCAGCGAAGCGCGCACCGCCTCTGGTGCGATTTGCCAAGCGGTTGAAATTGAGGTTGACGCAGAATCTGGCAGCGTGAATATGCCTGCTCTCGACTGGAAGACGGCATCCGGCGCAGATTTGCTCAAGCGCGTGGAAGAGGCCGGTATTGCCGGTATGGGCGGCGCCGGTTTTCCCACCCGGATCAAGCTCGCTCCCGCCAAACCGGTTGACACCTTGATTATTAACGGTGCGGAGTGCGAGCCGTATCTTACCAGCGATCATCGCCTGATGGTCGAGAAGGCAGACGGTATTCGTACCGGCATTGAGATAATTCGCAAGATCCTCGGAATTGACTGCGTCCGAATCCTGATTGAGGACAACAAGCCGGACGCGATTATGGCGATGGAGCGCGCCTTTGGCGATGTCGATGGCGATGTGGGCATTGTGAAGTTGAAGACTGTCTATCCGCAAGGCTCTGAAAAGCAGCAGATTTATTCCGCGACAGGTCGCGAAGTTCCCTCTGGCGCGTTGCCGATGGATGTCGGATGCGTTGTGGACAATGTCGGCACGGCTTATGCCATTTATGACGCTGTAGTCAACGGCCATCCTCTTACGCGCCGCGTGGTGACCGTAACGGGTGATGCCGTGACGGAGCCAGCCAATTTTCTTGTGCCGTTCGGGGTGTCTTATCGCACCCTGATTGAGGCGGCGGGCGGATTTGCAAAACCTCCGGTTAAGGTCGTTTCCGGCGGCCCAATGATGGGATTTACGGTGGCCGACCTGGACTTGCCGGTAGGAAAGACCTCATCCGGCGTCACCTGTCTTTCGGCGGCGACGGTCGCCCAGTATTCTTCCAGTCCCTGCATATCGTGCGGTCGATGCGTCGATGCCTGCCCCATGCGGCTCATCCCATCGGAGCTTAGCCGCTTGATTGAGGCCGAGGATGTTGAAGGGGCAAAAGATTTGCACTTGATGGACTGCATCGAGTGCGGGAGCTGTGCGTATGTATGTCCGGCCCATCGTGCGCTCGTCCACCACTATCGTCGGGCCAAAGGCGTACTCCGCGCGCTCGCCGCCAGAGAGAAAGGTGCAAAATGACACCGGCACAGGCTACGGCTTTGCGCGATTTGCGTTATATCGGCCGATCGTTCCCGTTCGGGATGACGGTGGCGGTGTTCATTTCGGTTTTCGCCGTCGTTTTCTGCCGTGCGCTGTTTGCGCCTTCGTCGCTCGAGTTGCCGCTGCCCGCTGTCTGGGCTCTGGCGGTTGCGCCGTGTCTGCCTTTCCTTTGTGCCCTGGTTTCCGCCAGAATGTTTTCTTCTGAACGTTCGTCGGGAATGCTGGAGACGTTCATGGCATCGCCCATCACCGAGGCGGAATTGGTCGCCGGAAAGTTTGGTTCGGCTTTTGTTCTTTGCGCCGGCGCAGTAATCTTGACACTGGTTGTTCCGCTTTTCGTACTTCCCCGTTGCGTTCCCGGCAGCACGGCGGCTATCGCTCTGGCGCAATATCTCTGTCCGTTGCTGGCGATGATATTGCAATGCGCGTTCTGGTGTGCGCTGGGCGTTCTGATTTCGCTGCTGTGCGCCAATATCGTCTCTGCGGTTGCGGTATCGCTGCTGATTTGTGGTGTCTTGCCGTGGGGTTTTTATTTCACTGCGCTTGCTTGTCTGCCGGAAGTCCGTTCGCAAATGGCGTATCTTCCGACTTTGCAGCATGCGTTGGACGCTTCGTCCGGGATGTTCGCTTTTGGCGCGGTCGTCGGATATCCGGCGTGCGCGGTTTTTTTTCTGTTCGCAGCATCACGTCTGTTGGCGATGGAACGTTTCCGCTGATTGTGCTGGCTGCTGACATATTTGGGAATGGAATGAAGTTATGAAAAAAATGCTGATTCTTGGTCTGGTGCTGGCCGCGGGCGCGGCCATCGCCGAGTTGTCGCTCTCCTCTGGTCCCCGCAAAGCGAAGGGAATGCTGATCGATGGGGTCGCCGCTTATGTCAACGGTGATTTCATCACCATCTCCGACGTGATGACCGAGGTGCGTCGCAGTCCGTATGCTTCGGGCGGACAGCTTAACGAGGCCAATCTTCGCAAGCTCTACAACATTACGCTCAATGCGCTGATCGACCGCAAACTGATCTTGGAGCAGGCTAAGAAAAGCAAGATGTCGTTGCAGTCGTGGGCGGTGGACAACCGCATCCGTGAAATCGTCGCAAACAATTTCAATGGTGACGAGTCAAAACTCAATCAGATCCTATCCGACCGCGGAATAAGCTACGAAGAGTGGCGCAAACGCATTGAAGAGGATCTGACGGTAAGTGCCATGCGCTATCAGTTCATCGAGCGCCGGGTTCAGCCCACACCGGCCGAGGTTCGCGCCGAGTATGAATCGAATCGCGAAAAATATCAAACCGAGCGGGCGGTTGCGGTAAGTATGATCATTCTCGATCCTCCTCCCGCCGGCTCGACCAACCGTACCGTCGCGGCGCGAGCGGCTGAAATCTCAGCCGAACTTAAAAAGGGGAAGTCTTTTGCCGAATTGGCAAAAATCTACTCCAGCGACTCCAAGGCGGCGAACGGCGGATCGTGGGGAAAAATCAATCCCGACGATGTTTTCCGCAAGGAGATTCGCGATGCGCTTGCGGCGTTGAAGCCGGGCCAGGTTTCAGACGTTCTGATTCTTGACGACTACGGATACATCATCCGCAAGGATGACCAGCAGGATTCGCGCGTGTTGACCTATCAGGAGGCGCTGCCGTATGCGGAAGGCAACCTGAGGATGAAGATGGGCGAGAAGCTCTATAAAGAGTGGACCGCACGTATGCGCAAAGCCGCCTATATTAAAATCGTTGAACTGCCGGGTTCGAAAAAGTGAATCTGCTCTCGCCGACACAGGTTAAAGACTGGTGCATTGGCAACGCCTTCCACCCCAACCGCACCCTGGGGCAGAATTTTCTGATCGATCGCAATGTGCGTGATGCCATCATGGATGCTGCGGGTGTGCGTAGCGGCATGCGCGTGCTTGAGGTCGGGCCGGGGCTCGGGGTGCTTACCGAGGGAATGCTTGAACGCGGAGCGGACGTCTTTGCAATTGAAAAGGATATTCGTCTTGCCGCACGGCTGGAGGCTGAGTGGAGATCTGAAGTCGGTGCGGACGTGGCGGAAGGCGCTTCTTGCGGAGTATTGACCCTGACGGCGCAGGATGCGCTCAAAACCGACTGGGGCGCATTGTTTGAAAATGGGTTTGACGCCTTCGTTTCAAATCTGCCGTATTCGGTGGGAACAAGAATTCTGATGGATGTCGCGCTGCACCCGGCTGCGCCCCGTTCACTGACGGTGCTGGTTCAGACAGAAGTGGCCGAACGCTTCGCCGCCCCTCCCGGTGACGATGCCAGAGGACAGGCTGGCGTTTGGCTACAGCTTGATTACGAGGTAAATGTGCTTTTCCCCGTTTCGGGAAACTGCTTCTGGCCGCGCCCCGAGGTGGAGTCGAGCGTTGTCCGGCTGGATTATCGCGGCGGAGGCTTAAATGTTGCCGAACGAAAAATTTTCTTTGCGTTGAGCAAGCTTTGCTTTATGCATCGCAGAAAGCAAATCGGAACGATTTTGAGAAAATCGCCAGGGTACGAAGGATACGTGCAGGCGCTTGAAAAAGCGGAAGTTTCCCCCGAGGCGCGACCTGAGACGCTGACCCAGCAGCAGTGGAAGATGTTGGCAAAATCACTCGCCTGATTTTTTTATAGACGAAATGTCGGTCAATTTGATATTTTCTTGGCGAGTTAAGGAAAAAAGAGAAGAAAAGGAACGAAATAATGAAAAAATATGTGTATTTTTTCGGATCTGGAAAAACTGAAGGCAACGCCAATATGCGTGAGCTGTTGGGCGGCAAGGGCGCGAATCTGGCGGAAATGGCCGAATTGGGACTGCCGGTGCCGCAGGGATTTACGATTACGACGGAAGCGTGTACCAGATATTACGATGACGGTAAAAAGATTGGCGATGATATCCAGCAGCAAATAATGGAATATATCGAAGTCTTGGAGAAATCGGCAGGCAAGAAATTCGGAGATGTCAAAAATCCGCTGTTGGTATCGGTTCGTTCCGGGGCGCGTGCTTCAATGCCCGGTATGATGGATACGATTCTTAACCTTGGTCTTAACGATACGGTAGTTGAATCGCTTGCTGAACAATCTGGCAATCCGCGTTGGGCGTGGGATTGTTACCGCAGGTTCATCCAGATGTTCTCCGATGTGGTCATGGAGGTCGGCAAGAAGTACTTTGAAAAGCTTATTGATGAAATCAAAGAGCGCAAAGGGGTAAAGCTTGATGATAAACTTACCGCTGATGATTTCAAGGAGCTGGCAAACCGATTCAAGGAGGAGTACAAATCCAAAATCGGCAAAGATTTTCCGACCGATCCCAAGGAACAGTTGTTCGAGGCGATCAAGGCGGTGTTCCGTAGCTGGGACAATCCCCGCGCAAATATCTATCGCCGCGATAATGATATTCCGTACAGCTGGGGTACTGCGGTAAACGTCCAGATGATGGCGTTTGGAAACCTCAACGACGAGTCGGGTACCGGCGTTGCCTTTACGCGAGATCCGGCAACTGGAGAAAAAAAGCTGATGGGCGAGTTTTTGATGAACGCCCAGGGAGAAGATGTCGTCGCCGGCGTCCGCACTCCAATGCCGATTGCCAAGATGGCGGAAGTGATGCCGGAGGTGTTTAAGCAGTTTCGGGATATTTGCCTAAAGCTTGAATCTCACTACCGCGACATGCAGGACATGGAGTTCACGATCGAGAACGGAAAACTCTTCATGTTGCAGACCCGCAACGGCAAGCGCACCGCCAAAGCGGCGTTAAAAATCGCTTGCGATTTGGTTGATGAGGGGATGCGTACTGAAGAGGAGGCGGTCTTGATGATCGATCCGCGCAATCTCGACACTCTTTTGCATCCGCAGTTCGATGTTGTCGCACTCAAGAAGGCTCAGCCCATCGGCAGGGGACTTGCGGCCTCGCCGGGAGCGGCCTGCGGAAAAATCGTCTTCACCGCCGCAGATGCCAAAGAGTGGAAAGGGCGCGGCGAGAAGGTGGTTTTGGTTAGACTCGAGACATCTCCCGAGGACATTGAGGGAATGAAGGCAGCAGAGGGGATTTTGACCGTGCGCGGCGGCATGACATCGCATGCCGCGGTAGTGGCTCGCGGTATGGGCGAGTGCTGCGTATCCGGCTGCCAGGAAATATCGATGGACGAGGAAAACAAGCGCTTCACATTGGGCGGCAAGGTTTTCAAGGAGGGCGATTGGCTTTCGATCGACGGTTCTACCGGTAATATCTATGCTGGTGTAATTCCCACGGTGGATGCTACCATCGTCGGTGAATTCGGACGCATTATGATGTGGGCGGACAAGTTCCGTAAATTGAAGGTTCGTACCAACGCCGACACTCCGCGCGACGCGAAAAAGGCTCGCGAACTTGGGGCAGAAGGTATTGGTCTTTGCCGTACCGAGCACATGTTCTTCTCGCAGAGCCGCATTACTCCTTTCCGCGAAATGATTTGCTCCGATACGGTGGAGGAGCGGCGTTTGGCGCTTGCGAAGATTCTTCCGTACCAGCAGGACGATTTTGAACAGCTCTTTGAAGCTCTCGACGGCCAGCCGGTGACGATACGCTTCCTCGATCCTCCGCTGCATGAGTTCGTGCCTCATACCGATGATGAGATTGCGCTTTTGGCGAAGACCATGCACAAGCCGATCAGTCACATCAAGGATGTAATTGATTCATTGCATGAATTCAATCCGATGATGGGGCATCGCGGATGCCGTCTGTGCGTGACATATCCGGAAATCGCCGTGATGCAGACCAAGGCGATAATCCGTGCGGCAATCAATGTTCAAAAACGGCACAAGGGGTGGAATGTAAAACCCGAAATCATGATTCCGCTCACGGGCGACCTGAAGGAGTTTCAGTTCGTCAAGGACATTGTTGTTCACGTTGCCAACGACGAGATACAGGCGGCTGAAATCAAACTCAACTATGAAGTAGGAACCATGATTGAAGTTCCTCGCGCCGCGCTTTGCGCCGGTCAGATTGCCGAGGAGGCCGAGTTCTTCTGTTTCGGAACCAACGACCTTACGCAAATGACCTTCGGCTTTTCGCGCGATGATGCGGGCAAGTTCCTCTCGTCCTACTACGAGAAAAAGATATTCGAGAACGATCCGTTTGCAAAACTGGATCAGGACGGGGTTGGAAAATTGATGGACATGGCGGTTGTAGCTGGCAAGGCAACGCGCCCGAATATCCATTGCGGTATCTGCGGTGAACATGGTGGCGATCCTTCGTCTGTAGAATTCTGCCACCAGCTTGGCCTTGATTATGTCAGTTGCTCGCCATACCGCGTTCCCATTGCCCGTCTGGCGGCGGCGCAGGCTGCATTGCGCTAGTTGCAACGATATGAAAATCCGGTTCAGCTTATCGCTGAACCGGATTTTTTGTTTTGAATGATATAACAACTTTTTTCCGGTGTCCGGCCATATTTGATTGTACTAAACGCAGATATATGATAACATTTTCGCACCATGAAAAAGTGCTTAATACCCGTTGTCGCGGCAATGACATTATCCATTAATTTGGGATATGCCGCGGATGTTACTGTTTCTCAAGCCGCCGCCGCTGCCCAGGCGTGGATTGATGAAGGTTCTTCTATGGGCAAGTTGACCGGGGCAGTCGTTGAGAAGGCGGAGATCGCCGTTGACGATGCGACCGGTGTCAAAATGCATGTGGTTTCGTTGCAGGACGGCGGCTTTGTCGTGACCGCTTCCGACGACCTGCTTGATCCGGTTTTGGCGTTTTCCGATTCTGGGCGCACCTTGATTCAGAGTGACAAGAATCCGATTTGGGTTTTGCTCAAAGGGGATATCGCCGCTCGAATGGCTGCGGCCACCAACGGCGCCTCGCGCTCTTTGCAGTCGTTGGCGGGACGCACTGAATCCCAGAAACGTTGGGATGCGTTGCTCGCGCGTGCTTCGGGCAAGGCGACAATGGGAATAGGATCTTCTACGATTTCGGATATCCGTGTCGATTCCTTTGTGAACAGCCGCTGGGGGCAGGATAAGGTTTCTGGCAAAAATGTCTTCAATTATTACACTCCGAACAATTATGTTTGCGGGTGTGTTGCGACGATGGCGGGTCAGATGATGCGTTACTGGCAGTGGCCGCAGAGTTCGGTAGCCGCCAAGACGCACCAGTGCTCGGTGGACGGCACTAAGAGGAATTACACCATGAAGGGCGGAACCTACGCGTGGAGTTCAATGCCGCTCGTGCCGGGCAGTTCGATTACCGATGTGCAGCGTCAGGCAATCGGCAAATTGACGTATGACATCGGTGTTTCTGTCGGAATGGAATGGAGCAAGGGCGGAAGCGGTTCGAGCACCTTTGCGGCGCAGTTGCGTATGGTTGATAGCTTCGGCTATGCCAACGGTGCCAGTGCGGCTTTTACCTCGAGCTGGGCATACAATCTTGACCGCGTCAAGAGCATTGTTATTCCAAACTGTGACGCGCGTGCGCCTTTAGGCATGAGTATTGACGGTAGCACCTCTGGTGGTCATGCGGTGGTGGTTGACGGATATGGTTATTCGGGAAACGATTTCTACATGCATGTCAACTGCGGCTGGGACGGTCTTGATGATGCTTGGTATTGCCCTCCGGCGATTACCACATCGCAGTACAAATTTGAAACCATTGACGGATTCATTTTTAACATTTTCCCGCAGAAGAAGGGATCGATTGTAAGCGGACGGGTTCTTTCTTCGGCAAATGTCGGCATTGCCAATGCAACTGTTCAGCTTAAGCAGAATTCCGCTGTTGTTGCAACCACGACCACCGATGATAAGGGTATCTATTCGTTTATCGTGGAGCCGGGAGCGTATGTTGTTTCCGCTGCATCGGGCAGCAACAAGGCGGAGCTGGGTGTTACCGCGGTTCAGACGGTTGGCACGAAGTTGGTGGAAGGTGGATATGGAGAATATTATACATCCCCAAATCCGACTATCGGCAACCAATATAATAAGGATATAACCCTTAGCTCGGTGGCACAGGTTCCGGCACCGACCTTTACCCCGGCTCCGGGGCTGTTCTATCCCTCGACCAAGGTTACGATTTCCTGTGCTGAATCGGGGGTGACGATTCGTTACACCACCAATGGCAGTGATCCTACGACAAGCAGCACCAAATATTCCGGTGCAATTTCTATCTCGGATACCACCACCATTAAGGCAAGGGCGTGGAAAGATGGCAAAAATCCAAGTGCCATTGTTGCTGCGACCTATACTTACGATGCGTCTGCCGGTGCTCCGAAGGGAGACTACTTTGATAATCCGATTGAGATTTCTGGACAGAGCGGAAGCAAGACGATTGAAGACAACACGAATTACACCATTGAGACTGACGAACCGCTTCATACCTTAGAGAACGGCTCGTATTATAGTCAATATCGTTCGGCATGGCTTAAATGGACGGCACCTGGTACGGGTACGGAAACGTTTAAGCTTATGCATCGTAGCCTTCAAGGCAATAAACTGTATTCGTTACCTGCGTTTATTGCTGTATACACGGGAGATTCACTTACAAGTATTACCCGAATTGGCATGGATTCTGACGACGATAATAATTATGAATCAGTGTTGTCTGTTTCTGTGACACAGGGTAAGGTCTATCGGATTGTTCTGGTTTCGGGATATGAGGATTTAACCGGGTACTATGAATTCTCTTGGAGTGGTTCATTGAAGGTGACACCGACGGCAACTTCGAAGTCGGAGGTTTCGGTTCCATACACATGGCTTGATCAGTATTATCCGAAACAGGGTACAAGCGAGGCTGCATACGAGACGCTGGCCACCAATGATACGGATGGAGACGGGTTTACCGCATGGGAAGAGTATGCGGCAAATACTGATCCGACTGATGCCGAATCGAAACTTTATTGTGAGATTTCGCTTAAGGCTGACGGCACTCCGGTGATAATTGAGCATCCGGCATGGCCGCGCGATGGATTCCCTCGCACGTTGCAAGGTTCGAATAATCTGACCAGTTGGTCGGATTTGACCTCGCCAACCAAGAGCTACAAGTTCTATCGTCTGAATGTTTCGACCGGCATGAAATAAATGAAG
>JAZQGX010000252.1:0-9546 GCA_045540275.1 Kiritimatiellia bacterium
CCTCATTTTCTCTTTGGATTGGCGCTCTCTTTGGTGAAAGTCTCTCGACCTCAAAAAGCTCCGGTGAATTCATCCCCGGCCGAATTTTCCGATTCACGGCACCTCAAAAAACAGCCAATGTTTCTCCGTTATCAGGAGATGCAAACTGCGAAAATACGAGAAAAAAGTGCTGGACGATGAAAAAAAACGAGTGCTATACTAATATCAATCAATAGGGATAGGCCCATTGAATAATGTAAAAGGAGATTAAGTATGGAATTCTATAAATGCGCAGTTTGCGGAAAAATAATTGCTATTGTTAAAGAAGGCGTCCCGGTTACCGTCTGCTGCGGACAACCCATGGCCAAACTCGAGCCCAACACCAGCGATGGTGCCGGTGAAAAACACGTGCCCGTTGCGGAAATCAACGGCAATACCTTGACCGTAAAGGTCGGCTCAGTTCCACACCCCATGACCAGCGAACACCATATCGCTTGGGTCGCCGTGGAAACTGAAAACGGCAACCAACGCAAAATTCTTGATCCCGCCGGCGCACCCGAGGCGACATTCGCCATCCTTCCCGGTGACAAGGTAAAGAATGTGTACGAATACTGCAACCTCCACGGATTGTGGAAGGCATAGCCGTACGTCCGCAATATTCATACCGAACACGACTGCGAACTGAAGTGCGACAAAACCGTCGCCAAAGTTTGAAGTCGTGTTCTGTCGTTTTGCCCCTTTATTTCGGCATCCCGCCGCCCTAGAACCGTTCTCGCAACTCGATAGCGATATTTAATAAATCATCCGGCCGCCATATCACGAATTTCAATGTGCCGGTGGTATTTGCGCTCATAAATATGCGATAATGAACATTTATCCCATTAATAACCAGACAGGAAAAAACATGAAAGCTTATGTCCCTACCTTCAACGAATTATTGTCCGCCTATCAGCACATCGCATGCACCGAAAGGATTAAAAACGAACGACCGTGCGAAAGCACCGTCCGAAACGTAGTTTCCGGAGTCATGCAGATCTGCCGTACCGCCGGCATCAGCGGAACCGATAAAATATCAGATCTTAACCGAAGAAAAATCGACGGATACCTCACCGCCGCACTTCGCCAGGGGTATACCGACACCACCGCCTTGACCTACCTCGCACACCTCAAAGCCCTTACCGCAAGATGGACCCGTCCGTACTACGAAGACCGGAAATGGAAGGTCACCCCCTTCAATCTCCCCGTCTGCCGACGGAAGCCGCCTCGCTACATCCGTCCCGACCGCGAAGTTCTGATCCGGGTCCGCGACTGGTATGTATCGCTGTATCATCGTGAAGACAAACAGGGATGGTTGGCGGTTACCATGATGCTGGAATTCGCCATGCGAAACGGCGACGTCTCCCGTTTGAGATGGAGCTACTTCAGAATCAAAAATTTATCCTCAGTCGAGAATCCCGTCGAAGCCGTCCTCTGCTACACTCCGCAAAAAACCGCCCTCACCAGCGGGCGTATCGTCGCTTGGCCCGTGCACCCAGACATCTGGAACCAAATGCGTCTTATCAAAGCCTCTCGCCAAGTCGCCGGCGATTCCGAACTGGTAATCCCTCAGGCCAGAAAAACATTTGCGCAGCTGAACCGCGAATTGCGCACCATGAAAATCTTCACCGGCGTCAAGGGAGTCTACGAATTGCGAAAAATATGCATCGATCACATCTATCAAAAATTCGGTGCGGAATTGGCATCGTCTATTTCTGGCGATGACATCCGCACCGTAACAAGATATTATGCCGATCCCAGCGCCGTGCACAGGCGCGGAATCAGAATCATAGATCTGCTTTGAGCACCGTTTCCTTTTCCCAGTCGTTGCGCAATTTCTTCAACGCCTTGTTGCCGCCCATGAAATTTATATGGTAAGCAATGCGCCGACTGCCGCTTTGAAAAGAGAATTCGTTTTAACGCGTTTCACCACTGCTCCTTTTATAAATTGATATTCGAGGCGGGACTCTACTGGCGCAGAAACTCCCCCCACTGCGCAACCGCCTTCGACAAGGCGTTTGCCCGATGCGAAATGCGATTTTTCACATCGCATCCAAGTTCGGCAAAAGTCTGTGAATATCCGTCCGGCACGAAAAGCGGGTCGTACCCGAAACCGGCCTCTCCGCGAGGCTCTTCGATTATCGCACCGGTACAGCTTCCGTCCACCGTCCACGATCTCCCGTCCGGTGCACAAAGCGCCATTGCACAGCGGAAGCGCGCCCGGCGGTCGCCAACCCCTTTCAGCTCGTCTAGTAGCTTGGCATTGTTGGCGGCGGTGTTGCACTGCGGTCCGGCAAAACGTGCCGAGTAGACGCCGGGCGCGCCGTCGAGCGCATCGACCTCAAGTCCGGAGTCATCGGCCAGCGTCCACATTCCCGACGCGTTGCAAAGCACGCTCGCCTTTTTGAGCGCATTGCCTTCGAAGGTGGCGGCATCCTCTTCGACATCATCGGGAAGCCCCTCGATTTCATCGGCGGCGAAAAGCTCCAGCTCGGGAATATTGAAAATCTCTTTGATCTCTTTTACTTTGTTGCGATTGCGCGTTGCCAGCAGCAGTTTCATAACAGATACCTATTTTGTCAAAAGATTGTCCAATGCAACACACTCCCACCCCGGAAGTGCAAGCAGATGTTCGAGAAGGACGGCGCACGCCACCGCGTCGTACAACGCATCGTGCGCGTCGCGCCCGGGGCACAGCGTCCGCGCGCGTTCGGTCAGTCCCAGCGCGTCAAGCACTTCGTCGAGAGCTTTCGACGGCAGCGTCGGGTAGGCGTGGCGGACAAGACGCAGAGTATCGATCCAGCTTCCAAAGCGGTGAAGCGGAGCGATCTTTCTCAAAATCGAACGTTCGGTGCCGATGTTGTGCGCAACCAACGCCGGTTTTGAAAGCCATGGACGAAGCAGCGGCCACTGTTCGGCGGGGGAAGGAGCGAGCGCGAGCATGTCGCGAATTTTCGCGTGACGCCCCGGAGCCTGCGGATTGAATGGACGTTCCGGAGAGATGTGGAAGAAGTGTTCGGAACTTTTTTCCGCCAGTACTTTCCCGTTTGCCATGCCGACCATCCCCAGCTGCCACGGTTCGACCGGCCAACCCGGAACGCTTCCGGTGGTTTCAAAATCCAATACCGTAAACTCGCAGTTTTTCGCTAGAATCGGCACGGCTATTTTTTCTCTCCTGAGTTTTTACGAAGATATCGTTCGGTGCCGTACGGAAAATCCGACGGAGCGTAGCCGGTCAGGTTTTTACCGGTCAGGCTGAAAGCTTTCGGAAAGTGCAAAAAGATCCAGGGACAATCTTCGCGGATAATCCGCTGCGCCTCTTTCCACAGTTCGGTTCTCTTCCCGGCGTCCTTTTCGGCGCAGGCCTGTTCGTACAACTCGTCGAATTTCGGGTTGACGTAATTGGTTCGGTTGGGGCCGGGTGAAACGTTTTTTCCGTAGAAGAGCTGAAGGAAATTTTCAGCGTCTGGATAGTCGCCGACCCAGCCGATGCGGAACATCTGAGAGCGCCGTTCGCTCACCCGCTCGAGAAAGGCCGGCCAGTTGTGGTATTGCGCTCGCAATGCGATGCCGACTTTCGCGTAGAAGGATGCGAGTAGCTCGGTGGTCTCGCGCACATCCTGGGTCACGCGTCCGATATCAAGCGTAAGTTCAAGCCGCCGCCCCGTCGCCGGATCGATGCCGTCTTTGTATCCGGCCTGTTCCAGAAGCTTTTTCGCCTTTTCGATGTTGCAAGCGTATGCGAACGGCTCGTCGAGAAAACTACCTGCCATCGGTGGTACCGGCGTCTGACTGCACTCAACGCGATTGTTGTAGAATCTGTTCCATGTCTCGAAATCAAACGCGCAATTGAGCGCTTGCCGCAATGCTTTGTTCTTCCCCAGCACGGGGTCGTCCATGTTGATGCCGATGTAGGCAACCTCGAGGGTAGGAGCGGAGAAAAGTTCAATGCCGCGTTTTTTTAGATCGTCGCTCAGCCCGTCGGAATCAATTACGACATCCCAGTTGTCGCGGGATATGTCACCGAGGAAATCCAGCTCGCCGTTGAGGAAACAAAGCCACTGGGTCGAGGCGTCGCTGATCTCGTTGAATTCAAGCACATTGAAAATCTGCGTTCCCGCCTCCACGGACGCGGCCGGTCCACGCCGCCAGCCGCGCCATGATTTTTCGCGATGGAATCTGAACTGGTGGTTGCGGCGCCACGATGTCAGTCGGTATGGTCCCGATCCGACCGCATGGCGTCCAAAATCTTCGCCGTAGTATTCAACCGCTTCCCGCGGAACGATAGCGGTGTACGACATTGCCAGATACCACACGAATTGATAGACGGGTCTGGTTAGATGAATCTTTACTTTGCGCTCGCCGACGGTACTTAGACCGAGTATCGTGGTCTTCGGTGTTTTTTTACCGGCGGTGGCATCGGCGTATTCGCGCATTCCGGCGATGGTGTCGAGAACCAGCCATGAGCCGGGCGATGCGTTTTTGCTGTCAGCGAGTCGCTTGAGCGAGTAGACGACGTCGGCGGCGGTAATCCGCCGACCCTTGCCTCCAGGGAAGCAGGGATGGTCGTGGAACTTCGCCTCGGGGTCGAGAGTGATGACCAGCGTTCTGCGGTCGGCGGAGTATTTAGGCATGTCCGCGGCCAAGCCCGGAATCAGCTGATAGGGGCGTCGGCGGTAGTCGTAGTCATAGAGCGTCTCGTAGACCAGATGCACGAGACGGCTGGAGTAGGTCGACGCGCATTGCGCCGGATCAAGACTTGCCACCCGTTCAAGTGCGCGACGGAAGGTTGGCTCCTCGGTCGCCGACAGCGAGGATGCGGTTAAGACTGTAATCAACAGGTAATGAAGTCTATTCACTTGGAAGGACCAGAAGGGGTGTTGACGGCAGGTTGAAGATAAATCGGCGCGGGATCGACCGGACAGCTTTCTCGCAATAATTCAAATGCCGTCGCCAACGCTTCGATGTCGGGCGCTGCATCGGCGAGTTTCAGGCGGGAAGCGAAGCATCCGTTCAGCAGCGTCTGCAGCCGAGAATAATCGGGGGAGACGACATACGCATCTTCGGGAACGGCCTCGGGAAGATTTTCAGGGGCGATTAACATGAAATCATCGGCGGTATGTGTTGGCACGCGACCGTCGGCAAGAGTAATTGCTCCGTCATCCGAGATGCGGTAGTTGACGATCCACAGCCGGTTGCGACGGGCATCGCCGACAACTGATATTTTTCCGGTTTTTTTTGCTCCAATCGCACAGGCGATTGCGCTGGAAAGACCGTAGAGCGGCTTGCCGAAGGGAAGGGACAGTCCAATCAGAGCGCACAGCACCGAGCGTATTCCCGAGAACGAACCTGGACCAAGTCCGCACACTGCGCAATCAAGATCGCCCGGCGCGATTCCGTTCTCGGAGAGAATCGCCTTGAGTTCGCCGCCAAGCAGGGGCTGGCGGATCTGGCAGGCTTCACCGCGTTTTATGGACAGCGTTCTTCCGCCGTCGCGGAGAATGGCGGCGGGAACAGGTGATGAACGATCTAGCAGCAGGTACATGGTGTTTATGCTTATTCGTGCAGTAAATTGTGGAGGGCGGGATTTTTGACCGCGATTTCCCCGTCATCCAAACCCATCATTTCGTGCGGAAAAACAATCCACTCTTCTGTTTCTTTCAAGTGGTAGTCGGGAGTGATGGAAGTTGTGTTCTTGGTCGGTTTCCAGTATACGGCAGCGAACTTGAGCTCTCCGATGCGGTGGGAAAACCGTTTGTGAACGGCGGCGGCGGTCTGACCGGAGTCGAAAACGTCGTCGACAAAGAGAACTTTGGCAGATGGCGAAATGCCGTCAAACAGGGTATCGGCATTCTCAAAGTCGACTTTATCGTTTTTTTCGTCGATACCGGTGTAGGAAGAACATTTCAAGACGGCATGTTTCACATCAATGCGGTTGTACTTGAAAAATTCGTGCACGCACACGCCAACGGGAGCACCACCGCGCCACAGTGCGATGATGTAATCCGGCCGCCAGCCGGAATTGATGATTTTCTTTGCCAGCCGGAACGAATCCAAATAAAAGTCGTCGGCGGACAAATATTGTTTGTTCATGTCGCTCCAGCAATAAAAATGGCGCCCCGGAGAGGATTCGAACCTCCGACCCGCGGATTAGAAATCCGCTGCTCTATCCAGCTGAGCTACTGGGGCATTAAGTTTGAAAAGAAAGCATAGCAAAAACTGGCTTTATCGGCAATGAAATATTGATTCCGCACTTCTTACCTTTTACCTCTTACTTCTTACCTTTCTTTAGGTAAGAGGTAATAGGCTCCGCGCCCCTGCGAGAGAAATCCCACCCGACCTGTGCATATTGCTTTCGCTGCGGGGAGACTCGGAGATTGGGAGGTTTGGAGGTTATCAATTGGAATTGGCAATTGGTATTGGCAACACTTTCACATCCTGTCCACCGTAGCCTTGGCGAAGGTGGATGGCAACATTCCCGCATGAGATTACGGTGCGGATGAACGGAATCTAATCTTCGCCGGGCTTCTCCCTCGTCCCTTCTCCCTCGTACCTTCTCCCTCGTACCTTACGGTGCGGATGATAATTCTCCGGGATGGAGAGCATGACGGTTTTAGCGGGAAAGGATGGGGCGTTCTTTTCTTTATAAGAGGAGGTAATTTATGATATAATCGGCTTTTTCATGAGCGAAAAAGTCATAGAGGTTAGAGATGTATGCTTCACCTACGGCGAACAGGAGGTGTTGCATAATGTTTCTTTCTCCGTGGACAAACACGCCTTCGTGGCTGTCGTCGGTCCCAACGGCGGAGGAAAAACCACCTTGCTGAAACTGCTGCTGGGCGAATTGACCCCAACTTTCGGCTCTATTACCGTTGCCGGAGTCCAGCCAGCAGCGGCCCGTGGAAAAATCGGCTACGTTCCGCAGTCATTCCCGTTCGATTCGCGCTTCCCCATCGGAGTCGGGGAGGTGGTTCGCATGGGGCGTCAGCACTTGAGCCGCTTCGGGTTCTACCGACGTGACGATTACCGCGCCGCGGATGAGGCCCTGAATCGGGTAGGTCTGGAGGGTTTTGCCGAACGCTCTTTTGCCGAACTTTCTGGCGGCGAACGCCAGCGAGTGCTAATTGCGCAGGCATTGGCCGGCGGTTGCGAAATTTTGATGATGGATGAACCAACCGCCAATGTCGACCCCGCCCACGCCGCCGGACTCTACGGCCTTTTTTCCTCATTGAGAGAAAAGGTGACGATCATGATGGTTTCGCACCATCTGAGCGTGGTCACCAAAAGCGTTACCAATGTTTTATGCGTAAACCACTCGGCAGATCTTCATACCATCGACGAGCTGAACGGCGGAACCGTAGGTTCCCCGGCCGACGGCATGGCTCTGCTCCGCCACGGTACCGCCTGCCACGTACTGGACGCGTCGGCGGATTGGAATTCACCGCATGCCGCTTGCACACATAAGAAACAACAGGAGATTGAAAAATGACAGCCAAACACTCGCAGGAAGTCTTGCACAACGTGTTTTCGCACTTTGCAACCTACGGCGACGCCTTTGAAATCGTCCCGTACGGCTCGGGTCACATCAATGACACTTACCGCGTCTCCACCAACCAGGCCGGAACGGTGGTGCGCTACATTCTTCAGCGCATCAACACCTCGATTTTCAAAGATCCGGTGATGCTGATGGACAATATTCGCCGCACCACCGCACACCTCCGCGCCAAGCTGTCCGCCGCCAAGGATGCCGACGCCTCGCGCAAAACGCTTACGCTGGTGCCAACCAAAGACGGCGACGACTATCTCAAGCTGGATTCCGAGAATGTGTGGCGCCTCTATCTCTTTATCGAGCGCGCCAGCACCTTTGACGTGATTGAAACCCCGGACCAGGCCTATCAGGCAGCCCGGTCTTTTGCCGGATTTCAGAATCTTCTTGCCGATCTGCCGGCTCCGCGCCTGGGCGAATCCATTCCGAAATTCCACGATATTCGCTCGCGCCTCGCGTTGCTTGACGAAGCGGCCGCCGCCGATGTCCGCGGCCGTCTGAAGGACGTCGCCGCCGAGATGGAGTTTGTCAACGAAAGGCGTGCCGAGATGACCCGCTTGCTTGAGCTCAACGAAGCTGGGGAGATTCCCGAACGCATCACGCATAATGACACAAAAATCAACAATGTTATGCTTGATGACGTTTCCGGCAAAGGAATTTGCATAATTGACCTTGACACAGTTATGCCAGGTTTGGCACTATATGACTTCGGTGACATGATTCGTACCGCGACAGCTGCGGCGGCAGAGGACGAAACCGACCTCTCCAAGGTGGAATCGCGCATGGACATGTTTGAAGCTCTGGTCAGGGGATATGCTTCCGAAGCGCATTTTCTGACTCAGGCGGAGAAGGACAATCTGGCATTTTGCGGACGGGTGATAACCTTTACCATCGGCGTTCGCTTTCTGACTGATTACCTCGCCGGCGACGTCTACTTCAAGACGAAGCACGAGAACCACAATTTGGATCGCGCACGCAACCAGTTCAAGATGGTGGTAAGCCAAGAGGAACAGGCGCAGGCGCGAGAGGAATTCGTAAAATCGGTTTTCGCCAAATAATCTGAAGGGCCCATAGCTCAGTCGGTCAGAGCTGGAGTCTCATAATCTCTAGGTCGCAGGTTCGAGTCCTGCTGGGCCCACCACTCTTAAAAGTCCGAAAGAGAGAAGCTAGCTTCTCTCTTTTATTTTTTTATCCGATAGAATCCAAAAATATATTCCCATACATTCCCGCGTGAGATTATGGTGCGGATGATAATTCTCAAATGGGGACAAGACCCCGGCGAAGATTAGATTTCGTTCATCCGCACCGTAATCTCACGCGGGAATGTTGCCATCCACCTTCGCCAAGGCTACGGTGGACAGGATGTGAAAGTGTTGCCAATACCAATTGCCAATTCCAATCGATGACCTCCCAACCTCCCAACCTCCCAACCTCCCAATCTCCCCGCAGCGAAAGCAATATGCACAGGTCGGGTGGGATTTCTCTCGCAGAGGCGCAGGGGCGCGGAGCCTATTACCTCTTACTTAAAGAAAGGTAAGAAGTAAGAGGTAAAAGGTAAGAAGTGCGGAGTCCGCACCTGGGCGGGGGTCTGACTATAAAAACTGTAAAACTGTCCAACTGCCAAATTGTAAAACTGTCACAACTTCCCCAACTTGAACAAAGTTTGCAAGTAGAGTCAGTTTGACAGTTTGCGAGTTTGACAGTTTTGACAGGTCGGGTGGGATTTCTCTCGCAGAGGCCGCAGCGGCACGGAGCCTATTACCTCTTACCTATTACCTGTTACCTATTACCTCTAACCTAAAGAAAGTACATTGTTCTATCAATGTGAGAAAAATTATGATCCAATGCCGATTCCGATGGTTGATGCGGATGAGGTCATTATTCCGACTTCCCTATAACTTCAGACAGGATTAACAAGATTTACAAGATTATTGTGCTAATAAAATCCCGTCAATCCTGTAAATCCTGTCAAAAACGTTATCTCC